>NZ_JBEPAL010000046.1:0-67538 GCF_040298625.1 Streptomyces sp. NPDC001532 | reverse complement strand
GGCCGGGTGCGCTGCAGGTCCCGGCGGTGTGCTCGGACAGCGTGCTCTGTCCGGCGCCGTCCCGTCACCGGCGTCGGCCCGGCACCGGCGCCGACCCGGCACCGGCGCCTGCCGCCGCCCGCGGCGCTCATCGTCGGTGACGAGCACCTCTGTTGACACGCCCCCACCTCGTCGCGATTCTGTGAGAACCCGCCCGCTTCCATCGATGTACAAGCCTGCCGACGCTCAAGTCGGCGCGGGCGCAAGGAGATCACCGGCCAGGGCCGCCCCCCGCAGTGTCCTCCGACGCGGCCCCGACCAGACGTCGTCCCCCACCGGCGTTCCTCCGTCGGCCCGACGTCGAAGCGGAGGCCGACCATGGGACTCGACCATGACGAACGGGACCAACACGAACGGAACCAGCACGAACGGAACCAACACGAACGGGAACCCGACGCGCGGGCACCCGACGAACGGGACTTCGCTGAACGGGACCGCGAAAGACGGGACCTCGAAGCACGGAACCTCGAAACACGGGACCTCGAACTACGGGACCACGAAACTCTCTCGTCGGCTTCGCGGCCTCGCCGCCGCCGTGCTCTCCGGCGCCCTCGCCGTCGCGCTGTCCCTGACGTCCGCCGGACCCGTCCAGGCGGAGCAGACGGGGCTGCGGGCCGCGGACCCGAGCGTGCTGCGGGTCGGCGGTACCTACATCTCGGTGCAGTCGGCCGGCGGCGGCATCGTCGTGCGGCAGGCGTCCTCGACGTCGGCGCTGGCCTCCGCGCCCGCCCGGCAGGTCTGGTCGGACACCCGCGGGCTGGGAGAGGTCTGGGCGCCGGAGATCGTGCGGGACGGCGGCCGGTACCACATCTACTTCACGGCGGGCCGGGGAGCGGCCCACCGCATGTACGTCATCAGCTCCGCGAACCCGGACAGCGGATACACCGCGGAGACCAAGCTGGCTCTGCCGGACGACAAGTGGGCCATCGACGGAACGCTGTTCACCTTCAACGGGCAGCGCTGGTTCGTCTGGTCTGGCTGGGCCGGCGACAGCAACGTCGAGCAGAACCTCTACATCGCCCGGATGAGCAGCCCGACCACGCCGACCGGCGCGCGGTACGTCATCTCGCAGCCGCGGGAGAGCTGGGAGCGGGTCGTCGGCAACCCGTACATCAACGAGGGCCCCGAGGCCATCAAGGACCCGAACGGGCAGCTGCACGTCGTCTACTCGGCCAACGGCAGCTGGAGCGACCAGTACTGCCTGGCCGACCTGCGGCTGAGGGCCGGCGGCGACCCGACGTACGTATGGGACTGGTACAAGTCGAACGGCTGCCTGTTCGGGTCCCACCGGGCGACCATGATGGCGGGCTGGGACCCGACGCTGAACGTCGACGGACCCGGTCACCACAGCTTCGTCCTGCTCGACGGCGACATCGCCACCAGCCCGCCCGCGGGCCCCAGGTTCCCGCTGATGTTCCACGCGGTCCCGAAGGGGACGCCCTACACCTGGGAGAACCGGTACTGGTACACCGGCACCTTCTGCTGGTGGGGCGCCACCACCTACAGTCGCGCCAACGTCCCCGGCGCGCCCACCGACACCGGCTGGAGCCTCAAGTTCTTCGAGTAGCCGCCGACCCGTCTTGTCACTGCCGCCCAAACGCCTGTATAACGTTGTAAAAGTCGGGCTCGGGAGAGGGATCGACGTGCGGGTCAGCCTCAAGGACGTCGCCGCGCACGCGGGAGTCTCCATCAAGACCGTCTCCAACGTGGTGAACAACTACCAGCACGTCACCCCCGCCATGCGCGAGCGCGTCCAGCGGTCCATCGACGCGCTCGGCTACCGGCCCAACCTGACGGCTCGTCATCTGCGCAAGGGCCGTACCGGCATCATCGCGCTGGCCCTGCCCGAGCTCGGCAACCCGTACTTCGCCGAACTCGCCGCCGCCGTCATCGACGCGGCCGCCGAGCACGACTACATCGTGCTGCTGGACCACACGGGCGGGTACCGCGAACAGGAGATGCTGGTCAGCCAGGGTTTCCGGGCGCGGGTCATCGACGGGCTGATCCTCAGTCCGATCGAGCTGGAGGCCGACGACCTGCGCGACCGCGCGGAGAACGTGCCGCTGGTGCTGCTCGGCGAGCGGGACTACGACCTGCCGTACGACCACATCGCCATCGACAACGTCGCCGCCGCCCGCGCCGCCGTCCGTCACCTCGTCGCCCTGGGGCGCCGGGAGGTGGCGTTCATCGGCGACCGGCGCGGGCGCAGCCGTCCCGCCGAACTGCGCGTGCGCGGCTGGCGCGAGGAGCTGACGGCGGCGGGGCTGTCCGCCGACGACGGTCTCGTCGCCGCCACCGAGGGCTGGGGGCACGCGGACGGCGCGGCGGCCATGACCCGCATCCTGGAGACCGGACGGCGTCCCGACGCCGTGTTCGCCTACAACGACCCGATGGCGATCGGGGCGATGCGGGCGCTGCACGAGTGGGGTCTGCGGGTGCCCGAGGACATCGCGGTCGTCGGCTTCGACGACGTGGTGGAGGGACGGTTCGGCACGGTGACCCTCACCTCGGTGTCGCCGGACAAGGAGGCGATCGGCCGGCTGGCGGTGGAGTCGGTGCTCGCCCGCCTCGCCGGACAGGCCCCCGAGCCGCGGCGGATCTGGGCCGACTACCGCCTGGTCGAGCGGGAGAGCACGCTGGGACGCCGTACGAAGGACGAAGCGGCGGGCTGAGGCCACCTCGTCTCGGTCAAGTGCCTTGCTGGTGAAGGGGGTTGTGGCGGACGGAGCCGGTTCGGCAGAGGTTCTGCCCGCTTCCCGACCGTCCCCAAACCCCCGTTCGAGATCTCGTGCACAGGGGGTTTACAGCATCCTTCCAACGATGTAAAAACCTCCTTGCGACGGCCCGGGCAACGCCCGGGGCCGGGGGAGACGCACAACTCCGCACCATCTCCGCGCACTTCAGCTCCCCCATTCCCTCTCAGCGTCATCCGGATCGGGGTCACCATGCAGCGCACCACTCATCGTTCCCGCCCGTTCGCCCGCCCTGTGGTCGTGGCCCTGGCCACCGCGGTGGCCCTGTCCGCCACCGCCTGCGCGAAGTCGGAGGACGACGCCGCGGGCGAGCGGAAGCCCTCGGCGGCCGCGTCCGAAGCCGCCCAGAAGGTCGTCACACCGAAACCCGGCAGCAAGAGCTGCACCATCGACGCCTACGGCGCCGAGAAACTCGATCTGAGGAACGCCACCGTCGGCTTCTCGCAGTCCGAGAAGGAAGCCAACCCGTTCCGCATCGCCGAGACCCGGTCGATCAAGGACGAGGCGGCCAAGCGCGGCGTCAAGCTGCTGACGGCCAACGCCCAGTCGCAGTTCTCCAAGCAGATCAGCGACGTCCAGGACCTGCTCGCCAAGGGCGCCGACCTGCTGGTCAT
The DNA here is from genome assembly GCF_040298625.1 of Streptomyces sp. NPDC001532. Lineage (NCBI taxonomy): Bacteria > Bacillati > Actinomycetota > Actinomycetes > Kitasatosporales > Streptomycetaceae > Streptomyces > Streptomyces sp. NPDC001532. Next base: position 64,132 of record NZ_JBEPAL010000046.1, on the reverse strand, counting down.
CGCCCCGCTCAACTCCGACGGCTGGGACCCGGTGCTCCAGGCCGCCGCCGCCAAGAAGGTCCCGATCGTCACCATCGACCGCAAGATCAACGCCGAGGCCTGCAAGGACTACGTCTCCTTCATCGCCTCGGACTTCGTCGACCAGGGCCGCCGCGCCGCCGACCAGATGATCGAGGCCACCGGCGGCAAGGGCGAGGTCGCGATCCTGCTCGGCGCGGCCGGGAACAACGTCACCACCGAGCGCACCCAGGGCTTCAAGGAGCGCGTCGCCGAGAAGGCCCCCGGCCTGAAGGTCGTCTTCGAACAGACCGGAGACTTCGCCCGCGAGAAGGGCCAGCAGGTCACCGAGCAGCTGATCCAGTCCAACCCCGGGATCAAGGGCATCTACGCCGAGAACGACGAGATGGGCCTCGGCGCGGTGGCCGCGCTCAAGGGCGCCGGCAAGAAGCCGGGCGACGTCAAGATCGTCACGGTCGACGGCACCCGCAACGCCGTCCAGGGCATCGTGGACGGCTGGATCAGCGGTGTCGTCGAGTCCAACCCGCGCTTCGGCCCGCTCGCGTTCCAGACGCTGGACACCTTCACCCAGGGCAAGGAAGTCCCCCAGGACATCGTCATCGCGGACGGCGCCTACGACGCCGGCAACGCCAAGCAGGACATCGGCAAGGCCTACTGACACCTCCCGAAGGGCCCGGCACCGACCGGGCCCTTCACCCCCTCCACCCCCCATCCCCTTTCTCTGGAGGCACAGGTGGCACCCCCCGCCGAAGTCCTCACGGTCCGCGGACTCAGCAAGACCTTCCCCGGCGTCAGAGCCCTGGACGACGTGGACCTCACGCTGCGTCCCGGTGAGGTCCACGCCCTCATCGGCGAGAACGGCGCGGGCAAGTCCACCCTCATCAAACTGCTCACCGGCGTCCACCGGCCGGACGCCGGCGACATCACCCTCCAGGGCCGGCGCGTCTCCTTCGCCACTCCGCTGGAGGCACAGAAGGCAGGCATCTCCACCATCTACCAAGAGGTCAACCTCATCCCGCTGCTGAGCGTGGCCCGCAACCTCTTCCTCGGCCGCGAACCCCGCAACCGCCTCGGCCTGCTGGACTCCGGACGCATGAACCGCGAGGCGGAGGAGACCCTGCGCACCTACGGCGTCCAGGTCGACGTCCGGCAGCCGCTGCGCGCCCTCGGCGTCGGCGCCCAGCAGATGGTGGCCCTGGCCCGCGCCGTCGCGACGGACGCGAGGATCGTCATCATGGACGAACCCACCTCCTCCCTCGAACCGCGCGAGGTGGAGACCCTGTTCACGGTGATCCGCCGCCTGCGCGAGTCCGGCATCGCCGTCGTCTACGTCAGCCACCGGCTCGACGAGCTGTACGCCGTGTGCGACACCGTCACCGTGCTGCGCGACGGCCGCCGGGTGCACCACGGCCGGCTGGCCGACCTCGACCGGCTCGCCCTGGTGTCGACGATGCTGGGCCGGGACCTCGGCGAGGTCCGCGAGGAGGGCCTGACCAAGTTCACCGGCGACCACCACACCGCCGACGCCCGCCCGGTGCTCGAAGCCACCGGCCTCACCGTCCCGCACAGGCTGCGCGGCGTCTCGGTGAGCATCCGGCCCGGCGAGGTCGTCGGACTGGGCGGACTGCTCGGCTCCGGGCGCACCGAGACCGCGAAGGCCATCTCCGGCGCACTCCCGCTGCGCGCCGGCTCCGTCACGGTCGCCGGGACACCGCTGCGCGGCGGCTCCACACCGGCCGCCATCAGGGCCGGCGTCAGCCTGCTCCCCGAGGACCGCAAGAGCGAGGGCATCGTCCCCGGACTCTCGGTCCGCGAGAACATCGCACTGGCCGCCCTGCCCCGCCTCTCCCGCTTCGGCCTGGTCTCCGAGGCCCGCGTGGACAGCATCGTCGACACCTTCGTCAAGCGGCTGCGCATCAAGGCGTCCTCACCGCACCAGAAGGTCGGCGAACTCTCCGGCGGCAACCAGCAGAAGGTGCTGCTGGCCCGCTGGCTGGCCATGAACCCCAAGGTGCTGCTGCTCGACGAGCCCACCCGCGGCATCGACGTCGGCGCCAAGGCCGAGGTGCAGAAACTCGTCGACGAACTGGCCGCGGACGGCCTGGGCGTCCTGCTCATCTCCTCCGACCTGGAGGAACTGATCGAAGGGTCCGACCGCGTGGTCGTACTGAAGGACGGTGTCGTCGTCGGTGAGCTGACCGGCCAGGACGTCACCGAGGACAAACTGATGCGGACCATCGCCGACGGCGCCGCCGCACCGGACGCGGCGAAGGAGGCGGCCACCGATGGCTGAGGCGACCCTGCGCACCATCCCCCTGGACAAGGCCCGCGTCCTGCACTGGATGCAGACCTACGGCGTCTACGCCGGCGTGGCCGTGCTCCTGGCCGTCAACATCGTCATCACCCCGCACTTCCTGTCCGCCGAGAACTTCCGCACCCAGGCCGTCCAGGTCGCCCCCGTCATCATCGTCGCGCTCGGCATGGCACTGGTCATCGGCACCGAGGGCGTGGACCTCTCGGTCGGTGCCGTGATGGCACTGGCGGCCTCGGTGACCGCCCTCTACCTCGGCTACGGTCTGATCCCGGCGCTGCTCGTGGTGGCGGTGTTCGCCGCGGCGGTCGGCCTGGCCAACGGGGCACTGGTCGCCTTCGTCGGCGTACAGCCCATCGTGGCCACTCTCGCCCTCATGGTCGGCGGCCGAGGACTCGCCCTGGTGCTGCTGCCGCAACTGGAGGACCTGCACAACCCGGCGCTCGCCTCGCTCGGATCCGGCGACATCGCCGGCGTCCCGTACCTCATCCTCATCGCCGCCGCGCTCGCGCTGCTGGTCGCCTTCGTCGTCCGGCGCACCACCTTCGGACGCCGGCTCCTCGCCATCGGCGACAGCCGCCCCGCGGCACACCTCGCGGGCCTGCCCGTACGCCGGGTGCTGATCCTCGTCTACATCGCCTCCGCGCTGCTCGCGGCCGTGGCGGGCGTACTGGCCACCGCCCGGCTCCAGGCCAGCGACCCGACCTCGCTGGGCAACCTGATGGAGCTGTCCGCCATCACCGCCGTCGTCGTCGGCGGCACCCCGCTGACCGGCGGCCGGGTCAGCATCGGCGGCACCGTGGCGGGCGCCGTCCTCATCCAGCTCCTCACCGCCACCCTCATCAAGCACGATCTGCCGCCCTCGTGGACCCAGATCGCCCAGGCCATAGTGATCGTGTGCGCGGTCTACGCGGCACGGGGACGGGGCAAGCGATGACCGCGACCAAGACCGGCGCACCCGTGACCACCGCGAGCGGTCAACCGGCCGAAGCCACCGTGCCGGTGGGCTCCGCCCGCTCCGAACGGCTCAGCGCGCTCGTCCAGCAGCACGGCGCGCTGGCGGTCCTGGTGATCGTCTCGATCATTGCCTCGTTCAGCTTCGACACCTTCGCCACCGGCGACAACGTCTCCAACATGGCGACCAGCTCGGCGTTCCTCGCCATCGTCGCCCTCGGCATGACCTTCGTCATCATCACCGGCGGCATCGACCTGTCGGTCGGCTCCGTCTTCGCGCTCGGCGGCGTGCTGGCCGCCTGGGGCTCACGCCACGGCACCCTGGTGGCACTGCTCCTGCCGCTCGCCGTCTGCGGACTGATCGGTGTCGTCAACGGACTGCTGATCGCCCGCTCCCGGCTCGCGCCCTTCATCGTCACCCTGGCCGCCATGCTCGGCGCCCGCGGCCTCATGCTCACCCTCACCGACGAGGGCGCGGACACCTACCTCATCGCCAAGGGCTCCTTCCTCGCCGAACTCGGCCAGGGCACCACCCTCGGCCTCGGCAACCCGGTGTGGATCACCCTGGCCCTGTTCGCCGCCGGAGCCGTGGTGCTGCGCCGCACCCGGTTCGGACAGCATGTGTACGCGGTGGGCGGCAACGAGGACGCGGCGGCGCTGATGGGCGCGCCCGTGGCCCGCACCAAGATCCTCGTCTACACCCTGTCCGGCGTCCTGGCCGGCCTGGCCGGCGCCCTGAACGCCGCCTGGCTGGCCTCCGGCGTGACCATCCTCGGCAACGGCATGGAGCTGGACGCCATCTCCGCCGTCGTCATCGGCGGCACCCTGCTGACCGGCGGCCTCGGCTACGTCAGCGGCTCCCTCGTCGGCGTACTGCTGCTCAAGGTGATCCAGAACGTGATCAACCAGATCGGCTCCCTCGACTCCTCCTACCAACTGGTGGTCAGCGGCGCCTTCCTGGCCCTCGTCGTCATCGCCCAGACCTGGCTGGGCCGACGGCGACAGCTGATGTGACAACCACGCACGCGCACGTCTCCGCACCCCCACTCCCCAAGGAGGCACGATGCGTCACACACCTGCTCACGGTCTTCCGCCGGCACGGTTCAGACGGCGAGTGCGGTGGATCACCACCGCACTCGTCGCGACGGCCCTCCTCGCCGGCACGGCGCTCACCACCGCCGGCACCGCCGCCGCGGCCCCCCGGGCGTGGACCCCCAAGCCCGCGCCCATGACCACCCCGTGGACCGGCCAGGTCTCCACCACCGCCCCGCTCCCGGAGTATCCGCGCCCCCAGCTCACCCGGCCCGACTGGGCCAACCTCAACGGCATCTGGGACTTCGCCGTCACCTCGGCCGACGCCGGTCAGCCCGCCACCTTCGGCGAGCAGATCCGGGTCCCGTTCGTCGCCGAGTCCGCGCTCTCCGGCATCCAGCGCAGGATCACACAGAACGACAAGCTCTGGTACAAGCGCACCTTCACCGTGCCGTCGAACTGGAACGGCCGCCGCGTCCAGCTGCACTTCGGCGGCAGCGACTGGCGGACCACCGTCTGGGTCAACGGCCGCCAGGCCGGCGCCGTCCACAGCGGCGGCTACGACGCCTTCTCCTACGACATCACCGACCTCCTCAACGGCGGCACCAACACCATCGTCGTCTCCGTCTGGGACCCCACCCAGACCGGCAGCCAGGCCGTCGGCAAACAACGCCTCAACGACGTCGTCCCGCACCCCGGCGGCGGCATCTTCTACACCGCCGCGTCCGGCATCTGGCAGACCGTGTGGCTGGAGCCCACCTCCGCCGCCCACATCAGCCGCCTCGACATGGTCCCCGACCTGCCGAACAACCGCCTCAAGGTGACCGTCCGCGGCACCGGGACCAGCGGCCACCAGGCCCGCGTCACCCTCTCCACGGGCGGCACCACGGTGGCCACCGCCACCGGCCCGGTCGGCAGCGAGTTCACCGTGCCCGTCCCCGACCCGCACCTGTGGACCCCCGACGACCCCTTCCTCTACGACGTGCGCGCGGACCTGCTCTCCGGCACGACCACCGTCGACTCGGTCGGCAGCTACACCGGTATGCGCTCCGTCGGCCTGGCCCGCGTCGACGGCGTCCTGCGCCCCGTCCTCAACGGCCGGTTCGTGTTCCAGACCGGCACCCTCGACCAGGGCTACTGGCCCGACGGCATCTACACCGCCCCCACCGACGCGGCCCTGCGCCACGACCTCCAGAAGCACAAGGACCTCGGCTTCAACATGGTCCGCAAGCACATCAAGGTCGAACCGCAGCGCTGGTTCCACTGGGCCGACCGGCTCGGCCTGCTGGTCTGGCAGGACATGCCGTCCATGGACCTGCGCACCCCCGACGCCGCCGCCCGCGTGCAGTGGGAGGCCGAGTACGACCGCGTCATCGACCAGCACCGCAGCTCCCCGTCCCTCATCATGTGGGTCAACCAGAACGAGGGCTGGGGCCAGTACGACCAGGCCCGCATCGCCGACGAGGTCAAGGCCTACGACCCGTCCCGCCTGGTGAACAACATGAGCGGCGTCAACTGCTGCGGCTCCGTCGACGGCGGCAACGGCGACGTCGTCGACCACCACGTCTACGTCGGCCCCGGCACCACCGTGCCCAGCGCCACCCGCGCCGCCGTCCTCGGCGAGTACGGCGGCCTCGGACTGCGCGTCCCCGGCCACGAGTGGTACCCCGGCGGCGGCTTCAGCTACGAGGACCAGCCCGCCGCCGCCCACCTGAACAACCGCTTCATCGGACTGCTGGACGCCATCCGCGAGGTCCGCATGCCCCGCGGCCTGTCCGCCGCCGTCTACACGGAGATCACCGACGTCGAGAACGAGGCCAACGGCCTGCTCACCTACGACCGTCAGATCGTCAAGGTCGACGAAGCCAGGGTGCGCGCCGCCAACCGCGCCCTGATCGACGCCTCCCGCTCACCGGCGGCCCCCGTCACCCTGCCCACCGGCCAGTACAGGTCGCTGCGCGTCACCACACCCGGCTACAGCGACCGCTACGTCCGCCACCGGGACGGCACGGTCTACACCGACGTCGTCACCGGCGGCAGCGACACCCTGCTGAAGAACGACGCCACCTGGAAGATCGTGCCCGGACTGGCCGACAGCTCCTGCTACTCCTTCGAGTCGCGCAACTACCCCGGTCAGTACCTGCGCCACCGCGAGTTCCGCGTCTACAAGGAGGCCGGCAGCGGCGACCTGTACCGGGCCGACGCCACCTTCTGCCCGACCCGCGGCGCGGGCGGCGGCGTACGGCTGTCCGCGTACAACTTCCCCGAGCAGTATCTGCGCCACTACGACGCCCAGTTGTGGCTCGCCACCCCCGGCGGCAACCACACCTGGGACAACCCCGCCCTGTTCACGGAGGACACCACCTGGACCGTGGAGGCCCCCTGGGCCCCGTGAGCCGAGCTGAGCCGGCCTGAACCTACCTGATCGGAGCTGATGCCGGACCGGTCCCGGCGGGTGCGCTCGACGCCACCCGCCGGGACCGCTCTCGTACCGGCTACGGCTTCTCGCGCGTGTGGAGCGCGCTCACCTCCTCGGCGGTGAGCGCCCGGTCGAAGGCGTGCACCTCGTCGACCGAGCCGTCCCAGAAGTCGGCGTGCGAGCCGTCCCACTGGGCCCGTCCCACCGCCAGCGCACCGGTGCTCGGATAGGCCGGCCCGGCCGTCGCCGTCGCCGCCGGCTCACCGTCGACGTACAACCGGATCTCACCCGTCGAGCCGTCCCGTACCCCGACGAGGTGGTACCAGCGGCCCGTCTCCGGGGTGATCTCCAGCCGGGCGCGTTTCTCACCGGGCGTGCTGAAGGCGAAGGCGCCCTGACCGTACTGGAGGTAGAACGGGCTTGCCTGGCGCCGGGTGTCCTGGCTGACCGCGGTGGCGTAGTTGCCGGGCAGTGAGTCGAGGGTCACCCAGGCGGAGACCGAGTAGCTGCCGGTCGTGTCGAGCACCGGGCCGTCGGTCACGGCGTACTGGCCCCGGCCGTCGAACTTCAGCGCGCTGCCGCTGACCCCCTGGGTCCAGGTGGTGCCGCCGGTCAGCGTCAGCGGCTCGGCGTTCGGACCGTCGTCCCGTGCGGTGGTACCGGTGCCCTCGTCGAGCTTCCAGTGACCGCCGCCCTTCAGCTCTCCCCGCTCGCCCGCCGCCGCACCGGCCGCGATCACCCTGCGGTTGACCTCCCGGACCCGGACCGGGTCCACCTTGATCTCCCGGCGGTCGTACGTGTAGAGGCCGTTGAGTTCGTTCTCCAGGTCGGTGATCTGGGTGTACACCGAACCGGACAGCTCGGCGCCGGCCTGGTCGAGGTAGTACTTCTCGGTGTTCTCGACGTACTTCCGCGTCAGCGCCTCCTTGTCGTCCACCCCGCTGTAGATCACCGTCGGGGCGCCCGGCCACATATGGCCCGGAGTGCGCAGGGTGAAGCCGCCGTGCTCGCCGTCCATGGCCGCCCGGTGGTCGGGGAACGGCGGGTCGTCGTTGCCGTAGTCGTGGTGATCGATGATGTCGCCCTTGCCGGAGTCACCCTTGGAGTTGCAGCAGTTGACCCCGCTGTGTGCGTTCACGACCCGGGACGGATCGGCGGCCTTGACCGATTCCGCGATACGGCCGCTCTCCTCACGGTTCCACTCGCCCCAGCCCTCGTTGAAGACGATCCAGCCGATCACCGAAGGGGAGTCGTGATGCTGCCGCACCATCTCCATGCCCTGGTCGACGAAGGCCTTGCGCCCCGTCTCGCCGCTGAGGTCGCCGGAGACGAAGTCCTGCCAGACCAGCAGGCCCAGCCGGTCCGCGTGGTAGAACCAGCGCGGTGACTCCACCTTGATGTGCTTGCGCACGGCGTTGAAGCCGAGTTCCTTGTGCGCCTTCAGGTCGAAGGCGAGCGCCTCGTCGCTCGGCGCGGTGTACAGACCGTCGGGCCAGAAGCCCTGGTCGAGGGTGGCGAGGGAGAAGACCGGCCTGCCGTTGAGCACCAGCTTCGGGAAGCCGCCGACCTTCTCGACGCCGATCTCCCGCATGCCGAAGTAGCTGCCGACCTTGTCGCGCGACCGGCCGTCGGTGAGCCTGACGTCGAGGTCGTAGAGGTAGGGGTCGTCCGGGCTCCACAGGTGCTGCTTCGCGACCGGCAGGCTCAGCCGCTCGTTGGCCGGTCCGCTGACCCGGCCGACGACCTTGCCCCGGGCGTCGCGTGCGACGGCCTCGACGCGGGCCTTCGCGGAGGCGTCATCGGACTCCACGGTCAGCGCCAGGCTGCCGCTGTCGATGTCGGGCGTGGTGACCAGGTCGTCGACGGAGGTGCCGGCGACCGGCTCCATCCACACCGTCTGCCAGATACCGGACGACTGGGTGTAGAAGATGCCGCTCGGGTTGGTGGACTGCTTGCCCTTCGGCTGGTCGGCGCCGCCGGTGTCGGTGACCGCGACCACGACCTCCTGCGGCCCGGTGCCCTTCAGCGCGTCGGTGATGTCGGCGCTGAAGGCGTTGTAGCCGCCGGTGTGCTCGGCGACCTGCTTCCCGTTGACCCAGACGCGGGCCCGGTAGTCGACGGCACCGAAGTTGAGCTTGAGCCGGTTGCCGTCACCGCCCTTGCCGACCTTCCAGCTCTTCGGCACGTCGACGAGCCTGCGGTAGAACATGTGGTTCTCGTGCCGTTCCAGGCCGGAGAGCTGTGACTCCACCGGGAAGGGCACGATGATCCTCTCGTCCAGGTCCTTGCCGAACACCGGCTGTTCGCCCGCCTCGGCGGCGCTGAACTGCCAGGGCCCGTTCAGGTTCTTCCACCTGGACCGCACCTGCTGCGGGCGCGGGTACTCCGGCAGCGGGTTCTTCTCGTCGAGCCGGTCGCCCCACCGGGTGGTGAGCCGGTGCGCGGAGTCGTTCTGCGCCCAGCGCACGATCCTCGGTACGGTCTCGCCGCCGGCCGTCAGGCCGCCCTCGCCGTCGTAGGCGAGTTTGACCTGCTGGTTCCTCTGGATCGGCGCCGCGAGCGTCACGAGCAGGGACTGCGGGTCGCCGGCGGCGACGGCGACCTTCTCGACCGGCATCGCGGTGGTGTCGGCCTCGATCTTCAGATGGCCGGCGACCGCCTCGGTGACACCGGTGACCGGGCCCTCGAACCGGGCCCGCACCTGCCGCCCGTTCTCGGAGACGGACGGTTCCACCGGATAGACCTCGAAGCCCTCCGGCGGAGTGAACGCCGACTGCGGTACGAGCTGCTTGGGCAGCGTCGGGGTCGACCAGCGCAGGAACATGTTGGCTCCGCCGAAGTCCTGGAACATCTCCAGGCGGAAGTCGTGCTTCTCACCGGCGGTCAGCCGGATCGGCGCACTGGTCTGCTCCTTGTCCCAGTCGGGCTCCCAGTGGTCGATGACCGGTTCGCCGTCGATGAAGAGCCGGAAGCCGTTGTCGCCGATGGCGTGGAACGTGTAGTCACCGGTGGCCGGCGCCTCGATCCGGCCCGTCCAACGGGCGGTGGTGTGCTCCGTTCTCCCGGTCAGCTCCTGGAACGTGCTGGTCAGACCCGAGAAGTTGATCTGCGGGTCGAGTGAGGTGCCGCCGAGGCGGTCGAAGTCGCGGGCGCCGGGCGCCGACATGCTGAAGTACTCGCCCTTGAGGCCGTGCACCTCGACGTCGGCCTGGTCGGAGGCGAACGCGGCGGCGGCGCCAGTGGGTTCGGCGGCGGTTGCGGTGGCCGTCAGACCGGTCGGGGGCAGTACCAGGGCTGCGGCGGTCAGCAGCGCCCACATTCTGGCGCGCGGACGGATGGGCTGTCTCGTCATCGAAGCCTTCCTCGGGCAGAGGACACGTGGCGGGTCCGCTCTTCCAACGTTGGAAATCTTGTGACAGCGGAATGACAGCACGCGCCCCGACGACTGTCCAGACCTCGCGCACGCCCCGGCTGAACCACCGTCACCGTGTGCTGAGCCGGACAGTGGTGGGGGGAAGTCCGAACAACTCTTGCCGTTGAGCAGCCTGTTGAGTTCCGCGCGAGGGCAAGACCGGCGTCACCGGGCGTGGTTCGCCGCCACTACTCCGGCCGGGAGGGGGCACCCGGACACCGACAGAGGAGGTAGCTGCCATGGGTGCTTTGAAACGTTGGCTCGACCGCAGTCTGCTCGCGCAGACCGTCCTGCTCTTTCCGCTGGCGGTGGGCATCGCCGCACTGTTCCGCCGGGATGCGAGCCCGGTGATCTGGGTGATCCAGGGCGCGCTGTACACCGCCATCGGCGTCACCGTCATGGCCGTGCAACGCCGCAAGGCAAGCCGTGAGGTCGGTGTCGACCCGCGCGAGATAGGTGAGCTCAACCGCAGGATCCGGCGTCGTGAGGTGCCGAAGGACCCCGAGGAGCGGGCGATCCTGCGCCGGCTGGTCGACCAGCAGCTGGGGCAGATGGAGCGGGGCGGCCGGTGGCTGCCGTACTGGCTCGGGTTCATGGGTCTGGTCGCCGTCGGCATGCTCGTGCTCGGCGCGCTGTCCGGTTCGCTGCTCTTTCCGGTGCTCTTCGCGATCGGCGTGATCGTGTTCTGTGTCTGGGTGCTCTGGATGCGTCGCCACGCCATGGACCGCGCCCGGTCCATGCGATCGGCGCTGAAGGACCAGGAGCAGCACGACGAGAACCACATGGGCCGCGAGGACCGCACGGGCCGCGCGAGCCACGAGGACTGCGCGAGCCACGAGAACCGCGCGTACCGCGACGAACGGGTGTAGCGCGTTCACCGTCCCCGGCCGGTCACGCCGTGCGTTCCACGCTCCACACCGGCAGGTACGAGAAGAAGGCGACCGCGTCCTCCCGCCACCGCGGTCGCCATGCGGCGGCCAGCGCGGAGGCCTCCTCCGCGTGGCGCCGCATCTCGGCGCGCAGCCCGGCTGCCACCCCGTGGCGTACACCGATCTCCCGTACCGCGGCCACGGTCCCCGCGGTGCAGTCGGCGTCACCGAGGGCCGATTCCACGACGGCGCGGTCCGCGCCGTCGACGCCGGCCAGGAGGGCTCGGACCGTGTAGGTGTGCCGGCCGTCGCGGAGGTCGGTGCCGACCGGCTTTCCGGTGACCTCCGGGTCGCCGAACAGGTCGAGGTAGTCGTCCCGCATCTGCCCGCAGATCCCCACCAGCCTTGCGTAGCGCCGCAGTTCGGGCGCGAAACGGTCCGGCTGCTCACCGGCGGCCAGCAGGCCCAGCTCCATGGGCGCCAGGAGCGAGTAGCGGGCGGACTTGTAGTCCGTCACGTCGTGCAGGACGTCCTCGTCCGGGAGCCCGGTGGTGAAGTCGCGTTCCAGATCGACGATCTGCCCGACGAACGTGTTCGCCGTGGCGCGGGTGTGCGCCTCGACCATGGCCTGACGCACCGCCAGAGGCACGTCCGCTTCGAGGAGCACCCGCAGGGACAGCGCCAGAGCGAGGTCACCCGCCAGTACGGCGAGCCCGAGCGCGGTCCGCGGCCGGTGCGGGAACCGCTCGCGGTAGGCGTAGTAGGTGCTGGGACCGCCGCGCCGGACGGGGCTGTCGTCGATGATGTCGTCGTGGATCAGCCCATGCGTCTGGAGCAGTTCGATGCTCAGCGCGGCGGCGTCCAGTCCGTCGACCGGTTCGCCGGTCACCAGACGAGCGGCCTCGTGCAGGAGCACCACCCGCATCCGCTTGCCGCCGCGCAGCGACAGTTCCCGCAGCAGCCGCAGGCAGTCCGGCGTGAAGCGGCTGAACGCCGGCGCGTCCATGGTGGCGGCCAGCGTGTCGAAGTACTCGGCGAACCGTGCGTTGAACCGGCTCTCGTACCCGGCGGCGCGAGCGCGGGTCCGCCGGATGAGATCGGCGGTGAGGTCGGGGCCGGCGGTGAGGTCGGGGTCGGTGACGGTGGCGGCGGCGGGGTCGGCCATGGCACGTTCCTGTCCGAGCGGTCGAGCGAAGGTCGAGCGGGGTCGAGCGGCGGTTGAGCGGTGGTCGAGCGGTCGTCGTCCGGCGCGGCGACGGCCGGACACACGTCGTAGGAACGTACACCGCGCTCGGACGAACCCATGGGCCGCGTGCGGAGCCAGGGGGCGGGGATGCGGAGTGCCGGACGGCGCGGGCGGGCCTGTAGCGTGGCGATCATGGCCAATTGGGTGATGCGGCCGGCCTCGGCGTCGGACGTCGAGGCGGTGGCCGAGCTGCGTGCGACCGTGCTGCGCGCGGATCTGGAACGGCTCGGACGGTACGACGAGCAGCGGGTGCGGCAACGGCTGCGCGACGGCTTCGCTCCAGCCCACACCTGGGTGATCGAGGTGGCCGGCGCGTTCGCCGGCTGCGTGGCGCTGCGCCCGGCGGAGGACGCCCACTGGCTGGAGCACTTCTATCTGGCCCCGGAGGTCCAGGGCGGCGGCGTGGGGTCGGACGTACTGCGCGAACTGCTGGAACGATGCGACCGCGCCGGGGTCCTCGTCCGCCTGAACGTGCTGCGGGGCAGTGCGGCCCGACGGCTGTACGAGCGGCACGGCTTCACCCTCGAGAGCGAGGACCCGGTGGACGTCTTCATGGTGCGCAAGCCGTCCCTCTGACCCGGCCACGCGGCCGGGGCGGGTACGGTCGGCGGGGCGATCGGAGGGGGAGCGGCGGTGGAGCGGACGAACGGCGGTGCCGGAGCGGCACAGCGGTGGGCGTGGAGGCGGCGGCGGGAGAGTGTCCTGGCCGCGCTCGCGGTGCTGACCGCGGTGCTGCTGGCGTTCCACCGGCTGGTGCCCAACCGGGTGGGACGGCTGGGAAGTCTGCTGGAGTCCTTCCTGCCGTGGCTCGGCCTGCTGGTCGTCGTCCTCCTCGCCCTGGCGGCGCTGTACCGGTCCGCCGTCGCCCTGGTGGCCCTGCTGCTGCCCGTGGCGGCGTGGACGCAGCTCTTCGGCGGCCTCCTCGTGCCCGGCGACGCGAAACCCGGCCCGCGCGACCTGGTCGTCGTACAGCACAACGTCAGCGACGAGAATCCCGAGCCGGTGGCGACGGCCCGCGCCCTGGCCGACGCCGGCCCCGACCTCATCGCACTCCAGGAACTGGTGCCCGAGGCACTGCCCCGCTACGAGAGCGCGCTCGCGCGGCGGTACCCGTACCACGCGGTCCGGGGCACGGTCGGGCTGTGGTCCCGGCATCCGCTCAGCGGTGTCCGGCCGGTCGACATCAAACCGGACGGGATCGTCGAACCCTGGAGCCGTGGGCTGCGGGTCGTGGTCCACACCCCGCACGGCACCCTCGCGGCCTACGTGGCGCACCTGCCCTCGGTCCGAGTCGGCGCGAGCGGCCTCGCGTCCTCCTGGCGCGACGCGAGCGCCCGGCTGCTGGGCCGGGCGGTCGCCGCCGAGGAGCAGGAGGCCGTCGTCCTCCTCGGTGACCTCAACGGCACGGTCGACGACCGCGGGCTGTCGCCGCTGACCTCACGGATGAACGTGCCGGAGCGAGGCTTCGCCTTGAGTTTCCCGGCCGTGTTCCCGGTGGCCCGCATCGACCAGGTGATGACCCGCTCGGCGACCGTCGCCGGCATCCGCACCCTGCCGGCCACCACCAGCGACCATCTCCCGGTGACCGCCCGGATCACCCTCGGCTGAGGCGCCGGACCGGACGGCCACGCGCCGCCGCCCTCGCACCGGTCAGTACGGCCCGCTCTCCGCGCCCGCAGTCTGCGGCAGGGCCAGTCCGAAGAGCGAGCCGGCCGCGGCGGCCAGCCCTGCCGCGCACCGGGCGGCCGTCTCGGCCGGTACGGCCGTACGCCGCAGCGCACCGGACACGGCGTCCTCCAGCAGGGCGAACCGGGCGATGAGCAGCCGTGGTCCCGCCGAGCCGGTCCGGCCGTGGTCGGCCACGGTGGCCAGGACCTCGTGGGCCCGCAGTTGCAGATCCGTCAGGGGCTGCCAGGCGTCGGCCTGTGGCCGCCCGGTCGAGCGCGGATCGGCCAGTGTCTCGCGCAGCCGGGGCCCGAGATCCGTGTGCCAGGCGGTCATCGTGCCGGTCATCTCCGCGTGCAGCCCGTCGAGACACATCCGCAGGACGACCGCGCCCGTCGCGACGCCCACCGGAGCCGGGCGCCGGGCACCGGACGCCCTCGGCGCGGACGGCCGCGCGGAAGCGCCCAGGTAGTTCCGCAGGACGACGGGCATCACCTCGGCCGGAGCCGGCTCCACGGGGTCGGCGGGCACCAGCGCCGAGCGCACGGGGGTGAGACAGTGCGCGGCCTGCTCGGCGGCCGTACGGCAAGCGTGGTCAGTGGGCACGGGACGCACCGCTCCTTTCGCCGGTCTCGCGGACCGGTCGTCGGGTGTTCAGGAACACGGCGGCGAGCGGCGCCCGGTTCACCGCCGGCGCGGGAGGCGCCGCCGACGGGCCGGGCCGGGGGGCGCCGTGCAGTCCCGCACGTTCTCTCGGCCCGACCGTTCTCTCGGTCCTGTCGGTCCTGTCGGTCCTGTCGGTCCTGTCGGTCCTGTCGGTCCTCTCGGTCCTTCGGTCCAGGAGGCTAGGGGCCGTTGCGCCGCGTGTCGGCCGTCCGGCCGGGAGACCGGTGAAAGTACCGATGCCCGGCCCCGGCGCTACGACGGACCGGACCTGTCGCCCCGCACCTCGGCACGTGACCGCGCGGGCACGGCGGTACGGCCCACCGCCGCCGCGAGTTTGCGCAGGCGACGCCAGTCCAGCCGGGGCGGCGGGTCGGGGGTGCCGGGCCGTTGGCGGGGGACGCGGACGCGCAGGACGCGGCGCTCGACGCGGCAGCGGACGGGGGCGGGCAGGGTGACGGCCTCGCCGTCGAGCCCGGCCTCCACCTCGGGTGCGTCGGCCTCGATGACCACGTCGTGAGAGGTGGTGGTGCTCAGTCCGCCCGGGGCCAGCAGCAGCTCCGCGGCGTCGACCGCGCTGTCCACCTTCACGGTGACCACGCCGAGCCGCCCGGAGTCCAGCCGCGCGCGCCGGCCGAAACCGAAGGGGTCGTCCAGGCGGTAGGGGTTGTTGCTGACCAGCACGGCCTGCGGATCGGCGATCGCGGTCCGGCCGAACCTGGCCGTCAGCCGCGGACCGCGCTCCCGGGCCAGCAGCTCGGGCAGCAGCTGCAACGCCGTACCCACCTTGTCGTCGCGGTAGCCGGGGCTCTGCACGACTGCTCCGTACACCCCGAACGAGGCGTTGTTGACGAAGGGACGGTCACCCGCGAAGCACAGGTCCACACGGACCTCGACGCCATCGGTGAGCGCGTCCAGACAGGCCGCGGGGTCGTCCCGGTCCAGCCCCAGGTCCATTGCGAAGTGGTTGCGGGTTCCGGCCGAGATCACCATGAACGGCAGACCGTGCTCCGCCGCCACGGCGGCGACCAGAGCCTGCGTGCCGTCACCGCCGCCGACGCCGAGAAGGTCGGCGCCGTCCGCGACTGCGGCCCGGGCCAGGGCCGTCACGTCGGGCCGCTCCTCCGGGTCGAGCAGCACGACCCGCGCACCGAGTCGCTCCGCCTTCTCCCGCAGGGCGAACCGCTCCACCTTTCCGCCGCCGGAGCGGGGATTGAGCAGCAGGAAGGGCCGCCGTGGGGCCGGGGTGCGGTACTCCTTGACCCGGGTGGACCGCACGCCGGTGCTCCGCAGCGCGTACCGGCCGGTCCACACCGCCGCCGACCACAGCAGGGCGGACAGGACGACGACCCAGAGCAGGTTCGCCCGCGCGAAGAGCGTGAC
The DNA here is from genome assembly GCF_040298625.1 of Streptomyces sp. NPDC001532. NCBI lineage: Bacteria > Bacillati > Actinomycetota > Actinomycetes > Kitasatosporales > Streptomycetaceae > Streptomyces > Streptomyces sp. NPDC001532. Next base: position 48,160 of record NZ_JBEPAL010000046.1, on the reverse strand, counting down.
GACCATGACGGGAGTGAGCAGGGCCAGCGTCGCCGCGGCCATCCGTACACCACCCCGGCGCGACAGCGTCCACCACACCGCCGCCACCGTGAGAGCGAGACCCGCGAGGCCCGCCACCAGCAACAGCAGGCCGCGGACACCCCCCTCGGCAAGGGGCAGCAGCAGGGCCGCCGCCGCGGCCAGCAGCGCCGCTCTGGCCGCCCAGGCCTGACGCCGATGCGCCCATTCCCTGACCACCGCTACCACTCGTCCCCTCCACCGCCGCCGGACGGTCCCGGCGGTCGTCGTCATGACCACCACTTCCCCGAAAACACCGGCAGCCACCGAAGCGGCCCTGCCGGTGTGCGGAAGGGGGAGGGGACACGGCCTGTCACCGCGCCGTGGTCGAGGCACTGGCCCGGAGGTGGCCCGGTGTGTGTCTCACGGGGTGCAGGCCTCGGCGATCGACAGGCTGTTCTCGTAGAGGTGGTGCCGGGTGATCCGGCCGTCCTCGACGGTGAGGCGCAGCGCGAACGGGCCCTCGAAGGACTTGCCGGTCGCGCGTACGGTTCCCGAGAGGTGACCCGTCAGGACCGCGTCGGTGCCGTCGACGAGGACGGCGTCGACGCGGGCGTGCGCCGCCTCGGGCACGGTGTGCTCCGCCAGCTCCGCGAACTGCGCGGCGCATTCGGCGGCGGTGGTTCGCGGGCGGATCCACGGGACGGCGGGATTCTCGGCGAGCAGCCAGTCCACCTCGTCGGCGAACAGCTCGACGAGCCGCGCGGTGTCCCCGGCCAGCCGGGCGGCCAGGAACTGCTCCACGACGGCGCGGGTGGCCTCGGCGGGGGACATGGGCGGGTGGACTTCGTGGGACATGGCGCTCTCCTCGCGGCTGTGGCCGGACCCCGGCGGGGTGTGCGGATGTGCTCGATCCTGCCGGGGGAGCGGAGCGCGGTCGATTACCCGCGAGGTCATGCGCCACCCGCTGTGGGAGCGGAAGTAGATGTAGGAGTGGTTGAGGGCGTCGGGGAGCGGTCGCCGGTCGGTGTCGTACGGCGTGCAGGAAGCGCATGCCTCTGGCGTCGGCGGTGTCGCGGCGTACGTCCAGCCCTGCCGCCCGGCACCGTGCGGCCAGCCATGACGACGCGATCCGCAGCTTCGGGTAGCTGCCGGCCCGTCGGTGCCAGGCACCGGCGACCCGGGTGTGGAGCAGGTCGTGGACGATCACCGTGTCCTGGTCTCGGTAGTCGAGCCGGCCGACCAGGCAGCTGTCCGAACGATTGACTGAAACTGCGGTGCGCGTCACGGCGGTTGACGCACGTGATGCGGCGAAGGACCGGCCGCCCCGACCAGATGCGCGGCGGAGGCGACCGGACGCCCGCCGCCGCTTGGCCGCCGCTCAGCCGCCGTTCCGCCGCCTCCCTTGCCGCACTCCGGGACGTCGACCCGCTGGAGACCCAGGCCGTACTCGATCGTGGTCCCGTCCAGGGCGCGGACCGGGAGTGTGCGCCGCATCTGCGTCAGTGACGTCTGGCTGACGATCCTGCCGTCGAGCAGGCCGGCGTAGAAGTGGTTGAGGTCGTCCATGGTCGACACCAGTGCGGCCGACGGGCCCACCCAGGACATGTCGTAGACGCTGTAGTCGCGCGGCGGATCGATCGTGCCCCACAGCGCCTCGTACATCCGCGAGTGCGGTCCCTCGATCCGCGGGCCGGCCGGGAACGCAGTGTGCCGGAGCCCGGCGCGCTCGATGACGTTCCGGGTGATGTACTCCTCGGCCGTGACGCCGGTGACCTTCTCCAGGAGTTGGCCGAGCAGCAGGTAGTTGGTGTTCGAGTACACCCCGGTCGGTCCTCCCGCTTCCCGCGGCGCCAGGCCTGGTCTGCGCGGCAGGTCCTAGCCGTCCGCCGACGGACCGGTGCGGACGACGGCCTGGTCGCCGTGCGGGCCGAACAGGTGCAGGATCTCCACCGCGTCCGGGCCGGCGGGGCCGAACCAGTGGGGCTCGTTGGTGTCGAACTCGGCCACCTCGCCCGGCCGGAGGGTGACCTCGCGTTCGCCCAGGATGAGCCGGAGCTCCCCGGCGAGCACGTACAGCCATTCGTAGCCGGAGTGGGTGACGAGCTTCGGCTCCCGGTGCGCGAGCACCTGCTTGAAGACCTGGACCCGGCCCGGATACTGCGTCAGCGGTACGAGGACACTCCCGCGCCCCCGGCTGCGCGGCTTGAGGTGGACGCGTGGATCGCCGGTGGCCGGAGCCGCCACCAGCTGGTCCAGTGCGACGCGGTGCGCCCGCGCGAGCGGGATGAGCAGGTCGAGGGTCGGGCGCCGCAGCCCCGACTCCAGCCGCGACAGTGTGCTCACCGAGATCCCGGTGTCGTCCGCGAGCGCCTCCAGGGTGAGTCCGCGGTCGTGGCGCAGTTCGCGCAGCCGTGGCCCGATGCCGTCGAGGATCTCCGAGAGTTCCGCATCCATGAGGGCCATTTTGCGGCCTTCGCAAATTCCCTGGGCCGCCGATCCCCTCCGAACCCAGCATGAGCGGGCAGAGCAACCCGGCAGAACCGGAGGAGAACTCGCGTGCGCACCACATCCCCGACCGCCCCGCCACCCGCGCTCGGCGCGCGCCGACGCTGGACCGTCCTCGCGGTCTGCGCGCTCAGCATGTTCCTGGTGGGCGTGGACACCACCATCGTCAACGTGGGCCTGCCCGAGATCGGACGCGGCCTGGACGTGGAGACCCGAGGGCTCGAATGGGTCGTCGACGCCTACACCGTGGTCCTCGCCAGCCTCCTCATCGTGTCCGGCGCGCTCGCGGACCGCTTCGGACGCCGCCGCGTCTTCCAGTCGGGGCTCGTGCTGTTCGGGCTCGCCTCACTGGCCTGCTCCCTGGCGCCGTCGCTCGGAGTGCTCGTCGCGGCGCGGGCCGTCCAGGGCGTCGGCGCCTCGATGCTGAGCCCGGTGGCCCTGGCGATCGTCGTGAACACCATGCCCGATCCACGGGAGCGGGCCCGCGCCATCGGCATCTGGGCGTCGGTCTTCGGGCTCAGCATGGCGGCGGGACCGGTCACCGGCGGGGCGCTGATCGCCGCGTTCGGCTGGCGCTCGGTGTTCTGGATCAACGTCCCGGTCGTCGTCGCCGCCCTCGTCCTGGTCGCCGTGTTCGTACCGGAGTCGCGCGGCGCGCGCGCCCGGCGGCTCGACCCGGCCGGCCAGGCGCTGCTCACCGCGGCCCTGTTCCTCTTCGTCGGCGTCCTCATCGAAGGACCCCGCATCGGCTGGACCTCGCCGACGGCGCTCACCGGCTGCGTCCTGATCGCCGTCACCGCCACCGCGTTCGTCCGGGTCGAACTCCGCCGTCCCGAACCCCTGATGGACCTCGGACTCTTCCGGCGGCCCCCGTTCGCGACCGCGGTCCTGGGCGCGGTGGCGGTGTTCGTCGCCCTCAACGTGAGCCTGCTGCTGACCACCCTCTACCTCCAGCACGGCCGCGGCTGGACCCCGCTCGCCGCCGGCACGGCCACCCTGCCCATGGCGCTCGGCGCCACACTGTGCGCACCCTGGTCCGGCTCCCTGGTGGGGCGCCTCGGACCACGTCGTCCGCTGCTCCTCGCGGGCGCCTTCATCGCCGCGGGCGGGCTGAGCCTGGTGAACCTCGGCCCGCACACCGATGTGCCGCTGCTCCTGTTCGCCTTCCTGCTCATCGGGATCGGGTTCGGCTTCGCCAACGCCCCGCTCACCAACACCGCGGTCGGCGGCCTTCCGCCGTCGCGGGCGGGTGTGGCGGGAGCGATCACCTCGACCGCGCGCCAGGTCGGCTCGGCGGTGGGCATCGCGCTCGCCGGAGCCCTGGTCACCGGCGTCGCCCCCGCGGACCTCGCCCGCGCCTCGCACACGGGCTGGCTGATCGTCACGGCCTGTGGCCTCTTCCTGTTCGCCGTGGCCCGCACGTCCCAGCCGACGACCGCGGCCAAGGCGTAGCGGACATCTCCCGCCCGGTCCGAGGGCACCGGTCGGCCCGTGCGGCGTGGCGGCCGTAGGATCGCCGGAGGCGTGCCGTCCTCGCGCCGGGGGACGGCTGCCCAGGGGGCACGACGGTCGACCCGCGGAGGACTTCGGCACCATGGACGAGCGACAGCCACTCACCGGCGACGCGCTGACCGAGGCCGCGGAGGTGTTCCAGCGGCTGCGGCCACGGCTCTTCGGCATCGCCTACCGCATGCTCGGCAGCGTGGTCGAGGCCGAGGACGTGGTGCAGGACGTGTGGGTGCGCTGGCAGGGCGCCGACCGGGACGCGGTCCAGGACCCGGGCGCCTTCCTGGCGCGGATCACCACCCGCCTGGCCATCAACGTGGCGCAGTCGGCGCGGGTCCGCCGGGAGGCGTACGTGGGCCCGTGGCTGCCGGAGCCCGTGGACACCAGTGTGGATCCGCAGGTGGGCGCGGAGCGCGGCGAGGCGCTGGAGATGGCCGTACTGCTGGTCCTGGAGAAGCTGAACCCCGTCGAGCGGGCGGCCTACGTGCTGCGGGAGGCGTTCGACTACCCGTACGACGAGATCGCGGGCATCCTCCAGCTGAGCCAGGCCAACACCCGGCAGATCGTCAGCCGGGCCCGCAAACGGCTGGCCGCCGAGCGCCGTGAAGCCGTCGGTGCGGCGGAGCACCGGCGGCTGCTGGAAGCCTTCGTCGCCGCCGCGCGCCACGGTGACGTCTCCGCGCTCGAAGACGTGCTGTCGGCGGACGTCGTCGCCTACGCGGACGGCAACGGGATGCGGGGCGTGGCACGGCTGGAGGTCGTCGGAGCCGAGCGCGTCGCCAGGATCAGCGCCTTCGCCCACAAGTTCTTCCCCGGAGCCGACTACCGCGTGGCCGAGGCGAACGGCCGCCCCGGCGTGCTGCTCGTCCAGGACGAGGTCCCGGTCGCCCTGGTGAGCCTCACCGCCGGCCCGGACGGCATCGACGGCCTGTACTGGATCCTGACCCCCGAGAAGCTGAGGGCGTACGAGCACTCGGCGGGGAGGGCCGGCGGGCGGCCGTAGCACCGGCCTCCCCAAGCACCCGCCGCCCCCAGCCCCACAAGCCCCCATGCTCCCCGCCCCGGCCGGAGCGCCCCCACCCCGGCCGGGAACTCCGAGAACCCACCACCTCAGCTCCGCTTGAGCCACTCCTCATAGCGGACGTCGGCGATGTGCGCGCCGGCGTCCCCGGTGAGGACGCCGTCGGGCATGCTGGCGAAAAGGCCCGCCGTCTCGTCGGTGACGACCGTGCGGCCGTCCGGCTTGATCGCGAGGGTGATCTCGCCGAGCCGGTCGAGGCCGTGGATCTCGGGGCCCGCGACGTTCCGCACGCCGTTCGACGGCTCGCCCTGCGCCGCGGCGGCGACGGCGGCGGCGACCTCGGCGGAGGCGATCGGGCGCAGCCGGGTGGACGGCAGCCGTACCTCCGTACCCTGCGTGGACATGGCCATCACCGGAGCGATGAACTCGAAGAACTGGGTGGCGCGCACGATGCTGTAGGGGACACCGCTCTCGCGCACCGCGTCCTCCTGGGCGACCTTCGCCCGGTAGTAGCCGTAGTCGGGTACCTGGTCGACGCCGACGATGGACAGCGTGACGTGGTGGCGGACGCCCGCCTCCCGCTCCGCCGCGAACAGACTCCGTGCCGAGCGGGTGAAGAAGTCCAGCGCCGCCTCCGTCTCGAAGGACGGGGAGTTCGACACGTCCACGACCACGTCCGCGCCCTCGAGCGCCGTCGCCAGGCCCTGGCCGGTGAGGGTGTCGACGCCGGTGGAGGGAGCCGCGGGCACGGCCTCGTGTCCGTTGTCGCGGACCAGGGCGACCACCTGTGAGCCGATGAGACCTGTACCGCCGACGACCACGATCTTCATCGCTGTCTCCGTTCGATCGTTTCCTGCCGACGGGTACCGGCGACGTCCGCCGGACCCGGTGCGCGGAAGGCGCACGTCTACAAGACAGGGCAGCCCGCGGGTCTGTGACAGCCGGTGCCGAGGATGCTTCCGGGCGCCACCGCCATCCAGGTCTAGACCTTGACGTGTCCATGGAGCGTCACTACGTTCCCGAACGTCAACGGGCATTCACATTGACGGCGAATGGTCATATATGTGAACCCAGGTTCGGCAGAGAGGTACTTCCCCCCATGCGCAGCAGAACCTTGAAGTCCGTCCTTCTCGCAGCCGTCGGCGCGCTGCTGGCGGGTGTGCTCGCGGCGCCGGCCACGGCCGGGCCGGACGCCCCCGCCGCGTTCACCCATCCCGGCGTCGGCGTCAGCCGCGCCCAACTGGACACCATGCGGGCCCGGGTCGACGCCGGCACCGCACCGCAGGCCGCCGCCTACAGCCAGATGATGAACTCGCGGTACGCGTCCCTCTCCTACACGCCGCACCCGCGCGCCGTCGTCGAATGCGGCTCGTACTCCAACCCCAACTACGGCTGCACCGACGAGCGTGAGGACGCCATCGCCGCGTACACCCACGCCCTGGCCTGGTACGTCACCCGCGACACCGCCCACGCCACCAAGGCGATCCAGATCATGGACGCCTGGTCGGCCACCGTCCAGGACCACACCAACAGCAACGCGCCGCTCCAGACCGCCTGGGCCGCCTCCACCTGGCCCAAGGCCGCCGAGATCATCAAGCACGTCTACGGCAACTGGCCCAACTCCGGCCGCTTCGCCGGCATGCTCCGCAACGTCTACTACCCGGAGATCCAGAACGGCTCCAATTCCAACGGCAACTGGGAGCTGAGCATGACCCAGGCCATCATCGGCATCGGGGTCTTCCTCGACGACAAGGCGATCTACGACCGTGCCGTCTCGCTCTACCGCAACCGCGTGCCCGCGTTCATCTACCTCACCTCCGACGGTGCCCTGCCGCGCACCAAGCCGGGCGACGGACGCGACACCCGCGACGAGATCATCAGCTACTGGCACGGCCAGACCACCTTCGTGAACGGGCTCGCTCAGGAGACCTGCCGGGACTTCGCCCACACCGGCTACGGCATCGCGGCCATCGCCCAGGTCGCCGAGACCGCCCGCATCCAGGGCCAGGACCTCTACACCGAGTTCGGCGAGCGGATCCGGCACGCCCTCGGCTTCCATGCCACGTACGAACTGAACAGCCCGCCGTCCTGGCTGTGCGGCGGAAGCGTCAACCGCGGACTCGGCCCGGTCACCGAGGTCGGCTACAACGCCATGCACAACCGGCTCGGGTACGCCATGTCCAACACCGAGGCGTACACGCTGGCCCGACGCCCGATGGGGACGAACAACCTCTTCGTCGCCTGGGAGACGCTGACCCAGGGGGACAACCCCGCCTGACCCGAACAGCGGGGCGGTGTCCGTGCCGCCCCGCTGTTCTCTCCGCTGTTCCCCGCACCGGTCCGTTCACCGATCCGTGCACGAGGAAGCCATTTTGACAGGCCATTGACAAATGCACCCGCGGGTCGCCACAGTGCAAGGGAACCGCACAGTCGTGCAATCTCCCGCGCGACCCACGCAATTACCACGCCTGACCGCACCAGAGCACCGCTGACGCACGCGGCAAGCGCGGCCGGCGCGCGCCTTGCCTGACATCCCCCACCGTCAGGAAGGAAAGCTCCGTCATGTCTCAGCGCCCTCACGCAGGGCTCAGATGGCTCACGTCCCTGGCCCTGCTGCTCTCCGGAACGGCTCTGGCCTTACCGTCGTCCGCGGCGGCCGCCCCCGCGGACATCCCGCCCGCCGACTACCAACAAGTACAACTGGCAGCCGGTGCCGCCGAGTTGGGCGAGCCGATGTCGTTGGCCGTGCTGCCCGACCGCTCGGTCCTGCACACCGCGCGGGACGGCACGGTCCGCCACACCGACGCCGCCGGAAACACCAAGGTGGCCGGCAAGCTCGACGTGTACACCCACGACGAGGAAGGCCTCCAGGGCGTCGCCGCCGACCCGGGCTTCACCACCAACCGGTACGTCTACCTGTACTACTCGCCCAGGCTCAGCACCCCCGCGGGCGACGCCCCGGTCACCGGCACCGCCGCCGACTTCGCGGCGTGGAAAGGACATCTGAACCTCTCGCGCTTCACCCTGAAGACCGACAACACCCTGGACCTCGCCAGCGAGAAGGTCGTCCTCGAAGTGCCCAACGACCGCGGCCAGTGCTGTCACGTCGGCGGCGACATCGACTTCGACGCGGCCGGGAACCTCTACCTGACCACCGGCGACGACACCAACCCCTTCGACTCCGCCGGTTACGCCCCGATCGACGAACGCGCCGACCGCAACCCGCAGTTCGACGCCCAGCGCAGCTCCGGCAACACCAATGACCTGCGCGGGAAGCTGCTGCGCGTCAAGCCCACCGCCGCCGGGGGCTACACCGTCCCGGCCGGCAACCTGTTCGCACCCGGTACCGCGAACACCCGGCCGGAGATCTACGCGATGGGCTTCCGCAACCCGTTCCGCATGTCCGTGGACCGCGCCACCGGAACCGTCTACCTCGGCGACTACGGCCCGGACGCCGGCGGCACGGACGCCGGACGCGGCCCCGGCGGCCAGGTCGAGTTCGACCGGATCACCGGCCCCGGCAACTACGGCTGGCCCTACTGCACCGGCACCAACACCACCGCCGAGACGTACAACGAGTACACCTTTCCCAGCGGCCCCTCCGGCGCCAAGTACGACTGCGCGGGCGGCCCGGTCAACAACTCCTTCCGCAACACCGGCCGGCCGCAGCTGCCCCCGGCCAGGGCCAGCTGGATCAAGTACGGCCTGGACGGCTCGCCACCGGAGTTCGGCGGCGGCTCCGAGTCCCCGATGGGCGGCGAGGTCTACCGCTACGACCCGGCCCTCGACTCGTCCGTCAAGTTCCCGCAGTCCCTGGACGGACGCTTCCTCGCGGCCGAGTACGGACGCCAGTGGATCAAGTCGGTCGAGGTGAGGAGCGACGGCTCGTACGGCACCATCGAGGACTTCCCCTGGAACGGCACCCAGGTGATGGACACCGACTTCGGCCCGGACGGCGCGCTGTACGTCCTGGACTACGGCACCGGCGGCAACAACCAGGCGCTGTACCGCGTCGAGTACATCGCCGGCAGCAACCGCAACCCGGTGGCCAAGGCCGCCGCCGACCGGACCTCCGGCGCGCTGCCGCTGACCGTGCAGTTCTCCTCCCAGGGCAGCACCGACCCCGAGGGGCGGCCGCTGACGTACTCCTGGGACTTCGGCGACGGTTCGACCTCCACGCAGGCCAACCCCAGCCACACGTACACCACGAAGGGCACCTACCGCCCCACCCTCACCGTGAAGGATCCCGAGGGCCTGACCGGCACGGCCAGCCTGGTGATCACCGCGGGCAACACCGCGCCGACCGTCACCCTCCAGACGCCCGCCGACGGCCAGTTGTTCTCCTTCGGCGACACCGTGCCCTTCCGCGTCCAGGTCACCGACCCCGAGGACGGCACCGTCGACTGCGCCAAGGTGAAGGTCACGTACCTCCTCGGCCATGACAGCCACACCCACGCCATCACCTCCGCGAACGGCTGCACCGGCACCATCACCGTCCCGCAGGACGGTGAGCACGACAGCGCGGCCAACCTGTACGGCGTCCTCGACGCCGAGTACACCGACGGCGGAGGCCTGACCGGCCACTCCCCGCGCACCCTCCAGCCCAGGCACCGGCAGGCCGAGCACTTCACCGGCCAGTCCGGCATCGAGACCGCCGCGCACGGCCCCGCCGAGGGCGGCAGAACGGTCGGCTTCACCGACAACGGCGACTGGATCTCCTTCAAGCCGTACGCGCTCGCGGGCGCGACCAGGTTCACCGCACGGGTGTCCTCCGCCGGGGCCGGCGGCACCCTCGAAGTCCGGACCGGCTCCCCGACGGGCACCCTTCTCGGCACCGTCACCGTGCCGGTGACCGGCGGCTGGGAGACCTTCACCGACGTCTCCACCGGCCTGTCCGCCGTCCCCTCGGGCACCACCGAGCTGTTCCTCGTCTTCCGGGGGCCCACCGGCCAGGGCAACCTCTACGACGTCGACGCGTTCACCTTCACCACCGGCACCCCGGGCGGGACCACCCGGGAGGCGGAGGCGTTCACCTCCGGCTCCGGTGTCCAGTCCGCCGCGCACGCCCCGGCAAGCGGCGGGCAGACCCTCGGCTACATAGAGAACGGCGACTGGGCCGGCTACACGACCGTCTCCACCGCGGGCGCGACCGCCTTCTCGGCAAAGGTGTCCTCGGCCGGCGCCGGCGGCACCCTCCAGATCCGCTCCGGCTCGGCGACCGGCCCGGTGCTCGGTTCCGTGACCGTGCCCGTGACCGGCGGCTGGGAGACGTTCGCCACCGTCAGCACCGCCCTCACCGGCACCGGTTCGGGACCGCTGTTCCTCACCTTCACCGGCGGCAGCGGATTCCTCTTCGACGTCGACACCTTCACCCTGACCACCGCGGCACGAAAGGGGCGATGACCATGAGCGACCCGAGAGGGCGGACCCGGCGCGGCCCGGCGGCCCTCGCCCTGGCGCTGGCCTGCGCGCTGGCCGCACCCGCCGGAACCGCCCGAGCTGCCCAGGACGACGCGCAGGCCGCCTACGACGTCCTGGTCTTCTCCCGCACGGCCGGATTCCGCCACGACGCCATCCCCGCCGGCATCGACGCCCTGCGCTCCCTCGGCACCCAGGCGGACTTCTCCGTCACGGCCACCGAGGACGCGGCGGCCTTCACCCCGGCGAACCTCGCCACGTACGAAACGGTCGTGTTCCTCAACACCACCGGTGACGTCCTGAACACCACCCAGCAGAGCGCCCTGGAGTCCTACGTCGACGGCGGCGGCGGTTTCCTCGGCGTGCACGCGGCGGCCGACACCGAGTACGACTGGCCCTACTACGGCAAGCTCGTCGGCGCCTGGTTCAAGAGCCACCCGGCCATCCAGCAGGCCACCGTCCGAAACGAGGACCGCACCCATCCGGCGACCGCGCACCTCGGCGCCACCTGGACCCGCACCGACGAGTGGTACAACTACCGCACCAACCCGCGACCCGGCGTGCATGTGCTCCAGACCCTCGACGAGAGCAGCTACGGCGGCGGCGAGATGGGCGCGGACCACCCCATCACCTGGTGCCACCCCCAGGGCAAGGGACGCTCCTTCTACACCGGCCTCGGTCACACGGCCGCGTCCTACGCCGACCCGGCCTTCCGGAACCTGCTGCTCGGCGCCGTGCGCTACACGGCGGGTCAGGCGCCGGCCGACTGCTCGGCCCCGGCCGGCACCGCGCCGGTGGAGGCGGAGTCGTACAGCTCGGGTTCCGGTGTCCAGGCCGCGGCGCACGCCCCGGCCAGCGGCGGGCAGACCCTCGGCCACATCGACAACGGCGACTGGGCCGCGTACTCCTCCGTCTCGACGGCCGGCGCCAGGACCTTCACCGCCAAGGTCTCCTCGGCCGGCGCGGGCGGCACCGTCGAGATCCGTTCCGGCTCGGCCACCGGCACCCTCCTCGGCTCGGTGCGCGTACCGGTGACCGGCGGCTGGGAGACGTTCACGACGGTGTCGACCACGCTCACCGCCACGGCCTCCGGGCCGCTGGTCCTGAGATTCACGGGCGGCGGCGGAGCCCTCTTCGACATCGACACCTTCACCCTGGCCACCCAGCCCGCGGCGACGGCTCCCAACCCGGACGTCCACCTCTTCTACTACCCGTGGTACGGCAGCCCGGCGGTCAACGGCGGCTGGCGGCACTGGCAGCAGGGCGGCCGCACCCCGCCGGACGACATCGGCGCCGACTTCTACCCGACGCTCGGCCCGTACGACTCGGGTGACTTCTCCGGTGTGGTGGCCCAGCACATGAAGTGGGTCGCCCGCTCCGGCGCCGGTGTCGTCGTCACCAGCTGGTGGGGCCGCGGCGGCTACGAGGACCGGCTCGCCCGGGGCATCCTCGACGCCGCGCAGCAGGAGGGCGTGAAGGTGGCCTGGCACCTGGAGCCGTACGCGGGCCGCACGGCGGCGTCCACCGTCGCCGACATCGAGTACGTCAACAGCACCTACGGCGGCCATCCGGCCTTTTACCGCTCCGCCGAGCACGGCGGACGAGGGGCGTTCTACGTCTTCCAGAGCCTGGACATCACCGACTGGTCGGCGCTGGACCAGGTCACGGACACCAGCATCGTGCTGGCGCAGACCACCGACACCACGAAGATCGCCCACTTCTCCGGCATGTACACCTACGACGGCATCGCCGGAGCCACCGCCCCCGGCTGGAAGCAGGCCGGTGATCACGCCCGCGCCCGTGGCCTGATCTGGGCCCCGTCCGTCGCCCCCGGCTACCTGGACGACCGAGCGGTGCCTGGCAACACCACACCCACCGTGGAGCGGGCGAACGGCACGGCCTACGACCGGCAGTGGTCCAACGCCCTCGACCCGGCCGTCGGAGGCGACCCGACCTGGGTGTCGGTGACCTCGTTCAACGAATGGCACGAGGGCAGTTCCATCGAACCGGCCGACTCGACCCCGCCCGCCGGGCACGGCTACCGCACCTACGACGGCGCCTACGGCCTGACCGGCACGGCCGCGGAGACGGCCTACCTGGACCGCACCGCGTACTGGGCGGCCCGCTTCGCCACCGCGACACGGCGCTGACGCGGCACGCGCTCAGGGACGTGCACCGGGACGTCCGGCCCGCACCTGCCGGGCGTCCCCGGATCAGAGTGAGGGTGAGGGTGCGGTGACCGGGCCGGGCGGCAGATGGACCGTCATGATCAGGTGGCAGGTTCCGGTGCCCGCGCTGCGGTAGGTGTGCGGGGCGTCGCCGTCGAACGTGGCGGTCTGTCCGGCGTCGAGGGAGTGCTCGGTGCCGTCGACGACGAGGGTCATCCGGCCGGAGACCACACTGACGGTCTCCACCACGCCGGCCTGGTGCGGGTGGCTGGGGTACTCCTCGTCGGGCTCCAGACGCCAGCGCCACACCTCGACCGGGGCCGGGCCCGAGGTGGTGAGCATCAGCCGGGCCTCTCCACCGTGCTCGCCCGTCCACAGCGGTGCCACCTCGTCGGCGGACACCACTCGGACACGGCCCTCCGCCGGCCCCTGCATCAGGGCGGACACCGAGATGCCGAGGGTGTCGGCGAGCCGGACCAGCGTGGCCAGATTGGGATTGCCCTGGGCCTTCTCCAGGCCCACCAGTGCGCCTTTGCTCACCTGGGCGCGCCGGCCGAGTTCCTCCAGCGACAGGCCCGCGCGGATACGGGCCGCCCGGACGTTGTGCGCGACCGTCCGCAGGGCTGCGGCTGTCTCGGCCACCTGATCTCCATCCTCGCAGCGGGGTCATTGGGCAGGATTATCGGCAGGGTCGGTCGGTTGCACCGCACGGTCGTTTCATTGACAAGGGTCGGTCATTTTGGTGTACGGTGCGGTCGTTCTACTGACAGTGTAAGGGATGTGCCGTGATCGCTCTGCTGCTGGCCCTGGGCAGCTCACTCGCCTACGGATGCGCCGACTTCTTCGGAGGGCTCGGCTCCCGCAAGGCCCATGTACTGCGCACCGTGATGATCGCCGCCCCGGCGAGTCTCGCGGTCGAACTTCTGCTGTGGCCGGTGCTCGGCGCCTCCTTCAGCGCCGGTGCCGTCGGCTGGGGCGCCGTCTCCGGCGTCGCCTCGGCCGCCGCCTTCGCCCTGCTCTACCGCACCCTGGCGATCGGCCCCATGAACGTCCTCTCGCCCGTCACCGCCCTGGTCTCCGCGGCCCTGCCGGTCGGCGTCGGCCTGCTGCAAGGCGAGCACCTGGCCGCCGCCGGGCTGGTCGGGCTGCCGCTCGCGCTGGTCGCGGTGGTGCTGGTCAGCGCCGGCCACGGCGCCGGCTCGGCCCGCCCCTCCCGCACCGCCCTGCTGCTCGCCCTCGGCGCCGGAGCCGCCATCGCCCTCCAGCTGGTCTTCCTGCACCAGGCACCCGCCGACAGCGGTGTCGCCCCGCTGATCGTCGGCCGCGCGGTCTCCTCCGCCGTCACCCTCGCCGCCGCCGGCCTGCTGCGCCGCCGGCTGGGCCCCGAGCGCCCGGCCTACGCGATGTCGGCCGCCGCGGGGGTGCTGGACTCGGTGGCGAACCTGCTGTTCCTGCTCGCCGTCCGCTCCGGCGACCTGACCGTCGTCGCCGTGATCACCGCCCTCTACCCGGCCGGCACCGTCCTGCTCGCCCGCGGTGTACTCGCCGAGCGCATCCACCGCGGCCAGCTCGTCGGCCTGGGCACCGCCGCCGTCGCCGTCAGCCTCCTCGCGCTGACCTGAGCGGCCCACCACCGACCCCGGCCCCCGACCCACCCCGCCCCGACACAGGAAACGGACCCGACCATGACCGCCTTCCGCCTGGCCCCCGCCGTCGCCGACGCGTTCCCCGGCACCCTCATCGCCCTGGTCACCGCCGACGGCCTGCGCGGACACGAGTCCTGGCCGCAGACCACGGCCGCGGTGGCGGAACTGGAGCGGCAGCTCGCCGACGGCACCTGGCACCCCGCCGACGAGACCGACCCGCGCATCGAGGCGTGGCACACCGCCTACCGCTCCTTCGGCACCAATCCCCGCCGTATCCGCCCCAGCGTCGACGCGCTCGGCCGCCGCCTCGCCAAGAAGGGGGAGCTGCCCCGCATCAACCCGGCCGTCGACTCGTACAACGTCGTCTCCGTCCGCCACGGCCTGCCCGCCGGCGCCTTCGACCTGGACCACGTCACCGGTGAGGTGGTCGTCCGGCACGCGGACGGCACCGAGTCCTTCACCCCGCTCGGCGAACCGGACACCGTCGAGCAGCCCAGGCCGGGAGAGATCGTCTACGTGGACGGCACGGGCGTGCTGACACGTCACTGGAACCACCGCGACGCCCACCGCACCCGCGTCACCGAGGACTCCGCGCACGTCGTCTTCCTCCTGGAGACCCTCCACGCCGACCGCGACGGCGACCTCCTCGAGGTCGCGGCGGACGAACTCCAGGGCCTGCTCGCCCCGCACGCCGAGCGGACCGCCGTGCACCACCTCAGCCCGGCCCAACCGCAGGTCACCGCCTGATTCCTGCCCGCGAAGGCGCGGGCCGCGTGATCGACTGGAGCGTCGTACGGCTGCGGCGTACGGTCGAATGGTGGCTGAAACCAGTCATGGACCCTCGCCCTACGGCGTGATGCGATGAGTAATCCCGAGTCCACACCTGAAGCCCAGGTCGGCACCCAGGTGGACGAGCGAGGCGATGGCCGGGGCAGCGGAATGGCGCTGCTGGTCATCGCGTCCTGTCAGCTGATGGTGGTGCTCGACATCACCATCGTGAACATCGCGCTGCCGGACATCCAGCGCTCGCTCGACTTCTCCACCACCAGCCTGTCCTGGGTGGTCAACGCCTACACGCTCACCTTCGGCGGACTGCTGCTGCTCGGTGGCCGGATGGGCGACATCCTCGGCAGACGCCGCGTCTTCGTCTTCGGTGTCCTGCTCTTCGTCCTCGCCTCGTTCCTCGGCGGGCTGTCCCAGAACTCGTGGCAACTCCTCGCCGCCCGTGCCCTCCAGGGCGTCGGCGGCGCCATCGCCTCCCCGACCTCCCTCGCCCTGATCAGCACGACCTTCCGCGAAGGCCCCGAACGCAACCGGGCGTTCGGCGTCTTCGCCGCGGTGTCCGCGGGCGGCGGCGCGATCGGACTGCTGGCCGGCGGCATGCTGGTCGAGTGGCTGAACTGGCGCTGGGTGCTGTTCGTCAACGTCCCCATCGGGCTGCTCATCGTGCTGGCCACCCCGCGCTGGATCCGGGAGTCCCAGCGCCACCCCGGACACTTCGACCTGACGGGAGCACTGACCTCCACCATCGGCATGGTGCTGCTGGTCTACGGGTTCATCCGGGCCGCGCAGGACGGCTGGCGGGACCCGCTCACGCTGGCCGCGTTCGGGGCCGCCGTCGTCTTCCTGCTGCTGTTCATCCAGGTCGAGCGGCGCTCCCCGCAGCCCATCACGCCCCTGCACATGTTCGCCGACCGCAACCGGGCGGGCACCTACGGGATGATGCTCAGCCTCGCCGCCGCGATCTTCGGCATGTTCTTCTTCCTGACGCTCTTCGTCCAGAACGTGCTGGACTTCAGCCCACTCCAGGCCGGGCTGGCCTTCCTGCCGGTGAGCGCGCTCATCGCGGTGGGCGCGGGGCTCGCCTCCCAACTCCTGCCGAAGTACGGGCCCAAACCCTTCATGGTCACCGGTGCGATCCTGGCCGCCGCGGGCCTCGCCTGGCTGACCCTGACCGATGTGCACTCCACCTACGCGGGCAGCGTTCTCGGCCCGATGCTCGTCTTCAGCCTCGGCATGGGCATGGAGTTCGTCTCCCTGACCCTGATGGCACTGTCCAACGTGACACCCCAGGAGACGGGCGCCGCCTCCGGACTGCTCAACGCCACCCAGCAGGTCGGTGGCTCCCTCGGACTGTCCATCCTGGTCACGATGTACGGTACGGCCAGCAGCAACGAGGCCGAGAAGCAGATCCCCGCGTTCCTGGCCCAGGCGACCCCCGCGGAACGGCTGCGCTTCGAGCGCACCGGCCAGCTGCCGCCGCCCTGGGCCGACGAGGTCCTCACCGCCGGGGTCTCCGCTTCGTTCGTCATGGCCGCGATCTTCACCGTGATCGCCGCGGTGATCGCCCTCCTCGTCATCCAGGTCCGCCCTTCCGACCTGGAACGCCTTCAGGGCGGAAAGATGCCGGTGGCGTGAGGCGGGGCCGCCGGATCGGAGGTGCCGGCCTGCCTGTCGGCCCCTCCGATCCGGCGGCCCGCTCGCCGGTCAGGGGCGCTCCCCGCCTCAAGGAAGCGCCCCGGTGTGCGGTCGGTGCCGGTCAGCTGTTCGGGACGGTGTCCTGGAAGGTGGTCCCGGCGGTGCGGTAGGCGTTGATCTTGGCGGTGACCTGCGCCGGGGTCAGGGTCTGGTCCTTGACGTGCAGGACGTAGTCGACCTGCTGGTCGTAGGCGCGGGGAGTGGTGCTGGTCTGGCCCGCCAGGTCGATCAGCCACTGGTTGAAGTTGATCGACATGGGCCGCTCGGGCAGGTAGGCGGCGTCATGGGTGCCGAACAACTGGCCGTCGACGTAGTACTTGATGGTGCTGTTGTCGATCGTCAGGACCAGGTCGTGCCAGCCGGCGTAGCTCACGCGGGCCTCGGTGTGCTGGTTGACCGCCTGCCACGGGTCGGGGTTGTACGTCTCCCAGGAGGTGGCGTACAGGATGTTGGCCGGCTCGCCCCAGCCGCCGTTGGGCAGGTACTCGAAGTCGTACTCCGCGTAGTTGTCGGCCATCGGGGCGGTCAGGTCGTTGATGGTGAAGAACGTCTGCACGAGGCGGTCGCCGTCCGGCCCGGAGACCGGCGCGTCGGAGAACTTCACCCGGGCCGCGTAGGTGCCGTTCTTGAACTTCATGGCCTTGGTGAGGACTTCGGTCTGCTTGGTGCTGGCGGCCGTTCCCGCGGTCTCCGTGCGCAGGTTCATCACGGAGTTCCCGCCGGTGGCGGCGAAGGTGACGTTCTCCGGGGCCCAGGTGGCGCCGGGCACGCCGGGGCCACCGGAGTTGGAGCGCACGCTCCAGCCGTTCGCGGCGATCCTCGGGTCGCCGGACGTCGTGTAGTTGAAGTCGTCGAACAGGGTCTGTCCGCCGGCCGGCGGGTCGGTGGGCGGGTCGGTGGGCGGGTCGGTCGGCTCGTTGCCGGCCGGCGCGGTGCCCCACACCGTGGCGCCGGACAGCTGGGCGGTGACCTTCGCCCAGTCCGCGTAGGCCGTCTGCGAGGGCCCGAAGGAGTAGTCGTCGCTCTGCCGCAGCGCCTGCCAGTCCGAGCGGTGGAAGCGCAGCTGCATGTCGCCGGTGTCGGCGCCGGGCGCGAGGCTGCCCGCCCCGGCCGTGAACCCGACCTCCAGATAGCGGTCCGCCGTGGCCGTGGGGTTGGCCAGGGTGCCGAAGGTGCCGGTGATGTTGCCGCAGCCCTTGACCGCCCAGGAACAGGCGAAGCGGTAGGCCGCCCCGGCGCTGTCCGCCTTGAAGTAGTAGCGGATCTTGACGGTGCTGAGCTGGACGGTGGTGTCGCCGGTGTTCCTGACCTTCAGCCAGGGCTCGGTCTGGTCCGCCGTGGCGCCCGTGGCACTGGTCCGGTACTGCACCGTGACGTCGGCGGCGGCGGCGCCGGCGGCGGTGGGCACCGCGGCGAGCCCCGCGGCACCCAGGGCGACGGCCGTGGCGGCCGCCGAGGCGAGGCGCAGCCGGCTCGGATGGGTTCTGGTCGTCATGCTGATTCCTTTCCGGGACGAGGAGTTCCGTACTGGGTCGGTGGGTCGGTGGGTCGGTGGGTCGGTGGGTCGGTCAGAGGTCCGTGCCGGGCCTTCCGGGGTCCGTGGCCGGCTTTCCGGGGTCCGTGCCGGGCCTTTCGGGGTCCGTGCCGGGCCTTCCGGGGTGGCGTCGGACCTGGAGCGCGTCGAGGCGGGCGGTGTGCCGCTCCAGACGGGCGGAGAAGTCCGCCCAGGTGCTGGGGCCGCTCCACCCGCGGTCGGCCAGCGCGCACAGGCGGGGGTAGGTGAGGTGTTCCAGGCGCTCGGGCGTGGACGCGTACTCGGTCCACACCTGGGCCTGCGTGCCCAGCACCCGCGCGGCGGTGTCCGGGTCCGCTCCCGCGGGCACCGGATCGTGGCCGTGGACGTCCCGCAGGCCCACGACCGCTCCCGGCTGCGCCCGCGGCTCCCGAGGATCCGCGGTCTGCGGATAGTCGAGGTAGGTGGCGCGGTAGTGGGCGTTGATCACGTCGTGGCCGCGGCGGGCGGCGGCCAGGGCGTGCGCGGGGTCGCGCCAGGCCATCACGGTGAAGTCGGCGGGCAGTTCCGTGCCGGTCTCCGCCCAGCCGACCGGCCGGCGCCCGTTCCTGGTGAGGAAGGCGCCGACGCGGCCGAGGAACCAGCCGTGCAGCGCGGCCGGCCCGCTCAGGCCTTCCGCCCGCAGGCGCGCCCGCGCGACGGGACTCCGCTCCCACTCGGTGACGGGGCACTCGTCGCCGCCGATGTGGATGTAGGGGGAGGGGAAGAGGTCCATGACCTCCTCCAGCACGGTGCGGCAGAAGTCGAAGACCTCTTCGTGCACGCCGAGGATCGTGTCGCACACCCCCCACCGGGTCCAGACGTCCAGGGCGCGGCCGGGATCGTTGCCCAGGTGCGGATAGGCGGCGAGGGCGGCCCGGACATGGCCGGGCATCTCGATCTCCGGCACCACCGTCACACCGCGCGCGGCGGCGTGTTCGACCAGGCCCGCGAGTTCGGCGCGGGTGTAGGCGCCGCCGTGCGGGGTGCCGTCGTGGTCGTCACCGGTGGGGCCGGTGGGGGACCGGGTGCGACGGCCGCCGATCTCCGTGAGCTTGGGGTAGGCCGCGACGGGCATGCGCCAGCCCTGGTCGTCGGTCAGGTGCAGATGGAAGACGTTGATCTTGTGCAGGGCGAGGAGGTCGACGTAGCGGCGCAGATAGGACACCGGCTGGTAGTGGCGTGCCACGTCGAGCATGGCGCCCCGCCAGGGGTGGCGGGGGACGTCGGTGATCTCCGCGCAGGGCAGGGTCCATGCCACGCCGGGCTGCGGGGCCCGGGCCAGGGCGGCTTCGGGCAGGAGCTGACGGATCGTCTGCACTCCGCGCAGCAGCCCGTCGAGCCGGGCGGCGCGCAGCAGTACGGAGTGCGGTCCGATGGTCAGCCCGTACCCCTCGGTGCCCAGGCCGGTGAGGGCCGGATCGAGGGCGAGGACGACCGTGCCGTCGTCGGCGGGGCGCAGCGGCAGCCCGGTGGCGGGCGCGAGGAGCGTGCGCAGCAGGCTCGCCGCGGGTTCGGCGCCCGCGCTGACGCGCAGGTGGGTGCCGGGGTGGAAGGTGAATCGTCCTGGCCTGCCGTGGGCCTTGGTGGGCGCGGGCAGGAGTGCGGTGTGCAGAGGATGTGGGGGCACGGCTGTCTCCGGGGGTCACGCGTACGGGAAGGGCCGGACGAGGAGGCGGTGTCAGCCCTTGACGGCGCCGGCGGCGAAGCCGGAGGTGACATGGCGTTGCAGCAGCAGGAACACGGCCAGGGCGGGCAGCGCGAACAAGGTGGAGGCGGCCATGGTGGCGCCCCAGTCGGTGCCGAACACGTTCTGGAAGGAGGAGAGCCAGACCGGCAGGGTGCGGCTGTCCTGGTGCTTGATGATCAGGAAGTTGGCGTAGGTGAACTCGTTCCAGGCGGTGATGTAGCCGAACAGCGAGGTGGCCATCAGGCCGGGGGCCAGCAGCGGGAAGGTGATGTGCCGGAAGGCGGCGGGCCGGGTGCATCCGTCGACCTGGGCCGCTTCCTCCAGTTCGGGTGGGATGGCGGCGATGAAGCCGCGCAGGACCACGACGGTGAACGGGAGCGTCATCATGAAGTAGACGAGGGTGAGTGTCGGCAGTCGGTCGAGCATGCCGGTGTCGCGGGAGATGATGTAGACCGGGATGATCAGCGCTTCCCAGGGCGCCATCTGCGCGATGAACACCATGAGGACGAAGGCGCGTCGGCCGCGCCAGCGCATCCGGGCCACGGCGAAGGCCGCGCCGAGCGCCACCAGCGAGGCCAGCAGGACCGCGCTCAGGGTGACGAGGATGCTGTTGCGCCAGAACAGCCCGAACCCGTCGGCGTCCACGGCGGTGCGGAAGTGGTCCAGGGTCCAGGTCCGCGGCAGCAGCCGGGGGTTGTCGGACTGGATGTCCCGGTTGGGCTTGAACGCGGTGGTGACCATCCAGTAGACGGGGAAGAGGCAGACGGCGATCGTCACCCCGGCGCCGATGTGGAGCGGGAGGCGCCGAAGACGCGGGCGAGCCGGAGTCATGGGCTCTCGCCCTCCTGGCGGAAGAGTTGGCGGAAGTAGAGGACGAGCACGGCGGCCATCATCAGGACGGTGACCATGGAGGCCGCCGAGCCGAGGTCGTAGCGCTGGCTCGACAGGGCGGTCTGGACGGCGTAGACGGGCAGGATCGTGGTCGCGTCACCGGGTCCGCCGTTGGTCATCACCCAGATCTGCACGAACGCCTTGAAGGTCCAGATCACCTCCAGCGAGAACACCAGCATGAAGATCGGCCGGATCATCGGGAAGGTGACGGCGTGGAAGATGCGCCGGGCGGAGGCGCCGTCGATCCGGGCCGACTCGTACAGCTCCGCCGGCACCGTGGTCAGGGCCGAGTAGAGGGTGATGGCCGCGAACGGCACCGACTGCCAGACGATCAGTACGACCAGGATGACGAAGGCGGCCGTGCCGTGGGCGAACCAGGGGTACCGGTCGAAAGAGCCGAACCCGGCCCGGGTCAGAGCCCAGTTGACGATGCCGAACTCGGAGTGGAACAGCCACTGGAAGACCGTCGTGGCCGCGAGGACCGGCATCGCCCAGGCCAGCACGAGTGAGCTGAGCACCGCCGTGCGGCCGGTCCGGCCGAGCCGTTCGATCATCAGGGCGACCAGGGTGGCGATCAGCATGATCAGGACGACGTTGACGGACATGAACAGGAACGTGCGGCGCACGACCTGCCAGAAGTGGCGGTCCGTCAGCAGGGTCTCGTAGTTGCGCAGGCCCACGAAGGCCGCGTCGCCCTGGATCAGCTGGCGCAGCCGGAAGTCCTGGAGGGAGATCAGCACGGCGCGGGCGAGGGGGTACAGGAGCAGGTACAGCATCCCGAGCACGGTCGGCGCGACCAGCAGGTAGGGCCACGCCCGGCCGAGCGGGAGACGCGCCGCGCGTTCACGAGTGACCGGCACGGGGGCGACTCCTTTCGGTGCGCGGCGGCGCGGGCCGGGCCCGGGTGGACGGGGGACCGGCCGCGCCGGTGCGCTGCGCGAGGGGGCCACGGCTCAGGCGCCGGAGTTCATGGCGGTGGTGATCGCCTCGGAGGCCTTGGCCGCCTCGGTCGCGGCGTCGGCGCCGGTGAGCACGGCGGTCATGTAGTCCTTGATGGGGTTCTTCGCCTCGACCGCGGCCCAACCAGGGGTGTTGGGTGTCGCCCGGCCGACCGCGGCGCCCGCCGCCATGGCCGCGGTGCCGGGGTCGGCGGCGACCGCGTCGGCCAGGGTCGTCTTGTTCGGCACATAGCTCATGGCGACGGCGAGCTTGCGCTGCCAGGTGTCACCGGTGAGTTCCTTGACGAAGGTGAAGGCGGCGTCCTGCTTGCCGGACGCGGCGGGTATCACCAGGTCGGAGCCGCCGATGAAGACGGAGCCGGGCTTGTCGGCGGTCTTGCCCGGGATGGGGAAGAACCCGAGCCTGCCCTTCAGTTCGGGGTTGCTCTCGATGACGACGTTGGCCCCGCCGGGCGTGGAGATGATCTGCGCGACCCGGCCCTCGGCCATCACCTGGGCCTGGGGCGGCTCCGCCTCGTCGGAGTCCCTCGGGCCCTTGCCCAGCGCCTGGAGCTTCTTGTAGAACTCCATGCCGCGCAGTGCCTCGGGGGTGTCGAGGGTGCCCTTCCAGGAGTCGCCGGAGCGCGTGGCCAGCTCTCCGCCCTCGTCCCAGATGAACCCGGCCAGCGCGTACCACGTCTGGCCGGGCAGGTAGATGCCCTCAGCGCCGGAGGCGTTGAGCTTCTCGGTCGCGGCGATCCAGTCGTCGCGGGTCTTGATGGCGGTCGCGTCGACACCGGCCTTCTCGAACAGATCGGTGCGGTAGATCACGACGCGGTTGGCGGCGTAGTACGGGATGCCGTACTGCTTGCCCTCGTAGGCGCCGGGTTCGGCCAGTCCGCGCAGCCAGTCGTCGCCGCCGAGTTCGTCGACCTTGTCGCTGAGGTCGAGCAGTCCGCCGCTCTGGGCGAACTGGGCCACCTGGGTGTTGCCGGTCTCGATGACATCGGGGGCGTCGTTGCCGGCCAGCGCGGCGGTGACCTTCTCGCCGATCCCGTCCCACTCCTGGATCTGCACCTTCACGTCGATGTCCGGGTGCGCGGACTCGAAGGCGGCGACGAAGTCCTTCTGGAACCGGGCGGAGACGCTGTCGCGCATGAGCCAGACATCGATGGTCGTCCCGCCGTCGGCGGAGTCGGACGGCTCGGAGCCGCCGCAGGCACTGAGGCCTCCGGCGACCATCAGCGCCAAGGCGCCTGCAAGCTTGCGGAGCTTCACTGTTCACCTCGGGGAGGAGAGCGCCAGATGACCTAACCAGTTCGCAACTGGATAGGTGACCTCTTGTTGGTCGATGAAGGTGGCATAGACCAATAGAGGCGTCAACCCCTCGCGCCGACACGGGTTTTGGGGCTTTCGCCGGACAGAAGATCCTGAACTTTGCCTCTCCTGCGGCTACACTGCACCTGACCAGCAGCCTCCAGTGGTCAACCCCCGGGGCGGCTGGTCACGTGACATCGCAGAGGGGCGGGGCGGGAGCGGCACATGAGCGCTGACAGGTCAGGGGCGGTCCTCAAGCGGGAACGCGTCCGCGACTACATCCTCCATCTCATCGAATCGCTGGCTCCCGGCGACGCCATCGCCTCCGAACGCACCCTGTGCGCCGACCTGAACGTCTCCCGGCCGACCCTGCGGGCGGCCGTCGACGAGCTCGTCGCGGCCGGCCTCCTCGTCCGCGAACACGGCCGCGGAATGTTCGTGGCCCCCGCGAAGATCACCCAGGAACTCGTCTCCGACCAGCAGGCCATGGTCCTGCCGCGGGCCTCCGGCACCTGGTCGAGCCGCCTGCTGGAGTTCACCACCATCGCCGCCGGCGCCCGGGTCGGCCGCAAGCTGCACATCTCACCGGCCGCCGAGATCGTCTACGTGGCCAGGCTCCGGCTCGTCGACGGCGCGCCCATGGCCATCGAGCACCTGCACATCCGCGCCGACCTCGTGCCCGCCCTCACCGCACGGGAACTGGAGACCGGCGACCTCTACGACCACCTCCGCGACCGGCACGGGATCCAGGTGAGCGAAGCGGTACAGACCATCGAGCCGACCGTGGTCAGCCAGGCCGAGGCCAAGCTCCTCGGCGTGCCCCACCTGTCACCCGCGCTGCTCTTCGAACGCCTCACCAGCGACACCGGCCACCAGCCCGTCGAGTACGTCCACTCCCTCTACCGGGGCGACCGCTACCGCATCGTCTCCCGGCTAGCCCTCGGGCCCACCGCCGGCCAGGAGCCCACGCCACCGGCGGGACACCTGCCGGGCATCCCGCCGGGCGCCTTCGCCCAGCCGGAGTCCGTCGCCCTCACCACCCAGGGCGACGTCCAGCCCGCCCGGTGACCGCCGCGCGGGCCGCCGTTCGGCTCAGGCCGGCAGGAACCTCCCGGCCAGCAGCCGGGCGCCCTCGTGCACACCGCGCACCGCCGTGCCCTTCGTGGCGGGGAGCTCTCCGAGGAAGCGGGTGGTGAGACAGGTGTTCTCGGGACGGGACGCGTAGCGGGTGCCCGCGCGGGCCGTCGGGACCACCAGCTCGGGCCGCGCGCCCAGCGCCTCGGCGATCACCGACGCCCACGCGGCCCGGCTCACCCGGTCCGGACCGCCCAGATGAAGCACCGGCGGAAGCGGCCCCCGGGCGCCCAGCACGGCCGCCGTCACCTCCGCCACGTCGTCGACCAGCACCGGAGTGGTCCACTGGTCCGCCGGTGCCGTGACCGGCTCACCGCGCAGCAGCCGATGGGCGCAGGCGGAGAAGAAGTTGAGCCACTTCCCGGCGTCGGCGGGCTCATGGCCGTAGACGAGACTGACCCGTAGGACGACGCCGTCCCCAGCCGTCCCCAGCAGTGCCCGCTCGGCGGCGGCCTTGGCGCGGCCGTAGGCGTTCGCGGGCCGGACCGGGGCGTCCTCGGCGTTGCCGGGCCGGGTGCCGTCGAAGACGTTGTCGGTGGAGATGAGGACGACACGCGCACCGCCGGCCTGCGCGGCGACGTTCTCGGCCACCGCGGTGTGCGCCGCCGCCGCGAGCTCCGGATGCTCCTCGCACCAGGTGACGTCCGAGGGGCCGTGCACCAGCACCACCCGGTCCGGGCGCAGCCGGGCCAGCAGCCGGCCGCACGCCTCACGATCGGTGGCGTCCAGCGCCGTCCAGTCCGCCCCCGGGCCGGGTGGTGACACCGGGGTGCGTGAGGCCAGGGTGACCGCCTCACCGGCCACGGCGAGACGGTGCGCTATGCCGGTGCCGACGAAGCCGCTGCCGACGACGAGGGTGCGGGGCGTGGTCATCGGCTCTCCTGCCCGGTGAGGGAGGCGGTCCGGTCCGCCAGCAGCCGGCCGGCACCGATCAGCCCGTGGTCGTCGTCGGCCCGGCCCAGTGACACGGCGGCGTCCACCGCGTCGGCGTCCAGCCCGAAGCAGCCCTGGCGCACCAGCTCCGCCACCAGCAGTTCGCGGTAGCGCTCCCCGACCGCCAGGGCGAAACCGCCCATGATGACGTACCGGCAGATCCCGATGGAGGTGAACACCGCCCCGATCGCCTGCGCCAGGTGGACGAGCGTGCCGCGCAGCACAGCCGTCGCGAACGGATCACCCTCCCGGACCGCCCGGGCGATCGCCGGATTGTCCACCGCGTCGGCACGGCCCCCGCACAGCTCGGCGAATCGGGACCGCGCGAAGCCCGCCGGGTCGGCGGCCACCGCGCGGCGCGCCGCCGCCAGCACGCCGCGGCCCGAGGCGATCCCGCCCAGATGCCCGCGGCCCCCGCAGTCGCAGAGCGGCGCGTCCGGCGACGGGTCGCACACCCAGTGGCCGAGCTCGCCACCGTGACCGTCGGCGTCGAGCAGCACCTCACCGCCCCGGAACACCTTGTTGCCGATCCCGGAGCTGACGGTCAGCAGACAGAACGGTTCCGTCTCGGTCGCCGCGTAACGCCAGGCCGCCGCCGTCAGGTCGTTGACCACCACGACCGGGGCGCCGACCCGCCGCGCCAGCAACTGCCCGAGCGGCAGCGGCGCACCGCGCCGCCCCCACACCGTGGGCGCCGCCAGCACCAGCCCGCTCGCCGAGATCGGCCCCGCGAAGGCCACCCCGACGGCCCGTGTCCCGGCGCCGTCCGTGTGCCGGGCGATCTCGTCGACGATCTGCTCCACGACCCGCTCCTGCAACACGGCCACCGGATCGTCCGGGTGCCGGGCGATGCCCTCCACCGGCACCCGGCGCACCCGCGACAGCGTCGCCGTCACCGGGTCGTACGTCCCCGTGCGCAGCGTGGTGCCGCCGACGTCCAGCACGGTGAACGTCCCTTCGGCGGCCCGGCCGGCGAGGGCCGGGGCGTCCGCCGCCCCGGACGGCACCAGCCGGTCAGACCCCGGAACGGTCATGGAGTTCCTCCTCGAAGACCAGCAGCCACAGCTCGTCGGCGGAATCGTTGACCAGCCCGTGCTCACCGTGCGGGCGGTTCACCACCACGTCCCCGGAACCCACCCGGAACTCCACGCCGTCCCGGTACATCAGCCCGTTCCCCCTGAGCACGACGTACGTCTCGCGGTCCGCGCCGTGCCGGTGCCGCCCGATCGACGTGCCCGGCGGCAGCACGGCCAGGTCGATGAACTCCGCGCCCGCACCGCCCTCGCCCCGCGCGAACACCCGGTGGGCCAGGATCGTGCCGAGCCCGCCGTGATCGTGCTCCTTGCCGCTGAACAGCTCGCCGAGGTTGGTCACGTCGCCCGGGGCGCCGCCGGGCGGCAGGTCATGAGAGACCGTCACTTCGCTCCCTCCTCGGCCGCGAGCGCCCGCAGCGCCTCTCGCAGCACCTCGGCGGGCAGGTCCGCCAGCTCCTCGACGAACGCCGCCTTGCCGACACCCGTCGGCACCACGAGGTGCAGTTTGCGGCCGCGGCGCTGCCAGGACGCCTGCAACGCCTGCGTCATCAGCTCCTCGGTGCAGGTGGCCGCGTCGAACACCGGGAGCCCGATCCGCCGCAGCAGGGCCACGACCCGCTCGCAGGTCTCCGTGTCGGCGAGCCCCAGCAGCCGGGCGATGTGCGCCGACAGGGCCATGTCGACGGCGACCGCCTCACCGTGCCGCAGCCGGTGCCCGCCGGCCGTCTCGATCACCGGGCTGAAGGTGTGGCCGAAGTCGACCAGCCGGGCCAGTTCGAGCTCGCGCAGGTTCGGGCACAGCTCCTCCATCATCAGCCGCATCGAGGTGCGCACGATGTACGTCTCCACCTCGCCGTCGGCCGCGGCGAGGAAGGCGTCCGGGTGCCGCTCCAGCGTCTCGAAGAGGCCGCTGTCGAGGATCACCGCCATCTTCACGATCTCCGCGAGCCCGCAGCGGATCTCCCGCGCCGGCAGCGTGGCCAGCAGCGCCGGGTCGTTGATCGAGGCGTGCGCCGGATGGTAGGCGCCGAACATGTTCTTCGAGTGCAGGGCGTTGACCCCGGTCTTCACCCCGACGCCCACGTCGACCTGCCCCACCAGGGTGGTGTTCACCTTGATGTAGCGGATACCGCGCGCGTACATGGAGGCCGCGAAACCCACGACGTCCGCGACGATCCCGCCGCCCACCGCGAGCATCACCCCATGGCGGTCGAGACCGGCCGCCTTGGCGATGGCGCACACCCGCTCCACGGACGCGAGCGTCTTGTTCCGCTCACCCGTCTCGATCACATGCACGCTCCAACTGCCCGGCGTCAGACGGGCGTCGAGATAGGCGCGCAGCCGCTCACCGTGGAGCCGGTGCACCGTGGGCCCGACGAAGGCCACCACACGCCGCCCCGCGACATAGCCGGCGAGGAGGGGATTGCCGGGGTCGAACACCGCGTCGGTGACGTCCACGCGGTAGCGCGTGCCCTCCGGCGCCAGCAGGTCGAAGCCTCCGGCGTCCTCGACCACCCCGTCGACCCGGACAAGGGCCTGGCTTGACATCTCTCACTCCTCAAAGGTCGTTTTCCTGCGATGCGTTGCCGGTGAACACCCGCGCGACGGCGCGGACACCGGGATGCCCGGGCAACTCGTCGAGCGGCACCGGCCGGCCGTCCCCGTCCGCCACGGGCAGCCGCCAGTTGGGATGCACCGTCGCCGTGCCCGGCAGGTTCTGCGGCCGCCGGTCTCCCGTCGCGTCCGGCAGCCACACCCCGAGCAGCCGGGACGGCGTGCGGGTCAGGAAGCGGTGCAGCGCCACCACCTCGCCGTCCGGGTCCGGGAGCAGACCCTCCCGGTCCAGCTCCGCGAGCCAGCCGTCCCGCTCGGCGGCGGCCTCCTCCTTCTCCTCCGCCTCCGGCCGCGTCAGCAGCCCCAGCCGGGAGCGCAGTTCGACGTGTTCGCCGCTCAGCCAGGCCGCGGTCGTCGGCAGATCGTGCGTGGTGAGCGTGGCCAGACAGTCCGTCCGCCAGCGCTCCGCCGGAAGCGGGCCGTGCCGGCCCTCGGAGCCGCCCAGGTACTCGAAGCGCTGCACCGAGGTGCCGAGCACCCCGCGCGCCGCCAGCTCCTCGCGCACCCCGGCCTCGACCGTGCCGAGGTCCTCGCCGATCACATGGACCCCGGCCCGGTGCGCCTCCATGAGCAGCACGCCGAGCATCGCCCGCGCGTCGTAGCGGACGTACGTCCCCTCCGACGGCGGCCGGCCCTCGGGCACCCACCACAGCCGGAACAGACCCATGATGTGATCGACCCGCAGGGCGCCCGAGTGCCGCATCCCGGCGCGCAGCAGCGCGGCCAGCGGCCGGTATCCCTCGGCCGCCAGCGCGTCCGGCCGCCAGGGCGGCTGGCCCCAGTCCTGGCCCCGCGGATTGAAGTCGTCGGGCGGCGCGCCCACGCTCATCCCGCCCGCCAGACAGTGCTGCAACGCCCAGGCGTCGGCACCTTCCGGGGCCACGCCGACCGCCAGGTCATGGACCAGGCCGATGCTCATGCCCGCCTCCCTCGCGGTCCGCTGCGCCGCCGCCAGCTGCTCGTCGGTGATCCACGCCAGCCAGCGGTGGAACCCCACCGCCTCCGCCAGCTCCTCGCGCGCCGCGGCCACCGCCGCCGACCGCGGGTCGCGCAGCGGAGCGGGCCAGGAACGCCAGGCGCCGCCGTGCACCTCGGCCAGCGCGCACCAGGTGGCGAAGTCGGTCAGGTCCTGCCCCTCGCGCACGACGAACGCCTCGAACGCCGCCCGGCGGTCCGGCGCGAGCGGTACCGCGTGCACCAGGCGCAGCGCCTGGTGCTTCAGCGCGCGCACCGTCTCCCGGTCGATGAGCGCCGCACCGCGCAGCACCCGGTCGTTGAGCTCCCGAGCCCGGCCGACGAGGGCGTCCGCCGCCTCCCGTGCCGCACCGCTCAGCTCCCGGTACTCCGGTACGGCCGTCACCCGTACGTGCATCGGGTCCGCTAACCGCCGGGAACTCGGCCGGTACGGCGAGGGGTCCGGCAGACTGCCCGGCTCCATCGCGTGCAGCGGGCCGAGCTGCACGAACCCGGCGCCCAGGGCGCGGGCGGACCAGGCGGCGAGGTCGGCCAGGTCGACGAGGTCGCCCATGCCCCAGGAGCCGCGCGAGAGAACGGAATAGAGCTGGATCAGGAAGCCCCAGTCGCGCCGCCGCGGCACCGGGATGCGATCGGGCACCACCAGCAGGGGCACCGACTCCTCCCGCCGGGCCGTGCGCACCCGCAGCTCATGACGGCCCGGCGGCAGCGCGTCGGACAACCCGGCCCGGCCGCCGCCCTCGAGAGCGACGTACCCCTGCGCGTCCGCCGGCAGCGGTATGCCGGCGGGAGCTCCGGCGCGGACCACCGCACAGGGCGGCAGCGACAGCCGGTCGTCCGCGCGGCGCCGGTCGGCGAGGGCCGTCCGCGCCGCGCGCTCGGTGGCGGCGTCGACCCCGCACGCGGCCAGTACGGCGACCAGGGTGTCCGACGGCACGGTGACCCGCTGTCCCCGGTCCGTCGTGTACTCGGTGGCGACGCCGTGCCCGCGGGCCAGCTCCCGCAGCGCGCTGTCCGGTGCGCCCGATGACGTCATGAGCCGTCCTCCGGCGTCGAGAAGAGGCGTTCGA
This sequence comes from Streptomyces sp. NPDC001532, assembly GCF_040298625.1. Lineage (NCBI taxonomy): Bacteria > Bacillati > Actinomycetota > Actinomycetes > Kitasatosporales > Streptomycetaceae > Streptomyces > Streptomyces sp. NPDC001532. Next base: position 18,270 of record NZ_JBEPAL010000046.1, on the reverse strand, counting down.
GGACCGCGGCGACGCCGTCCTCGTCGTTGCCGGGCGCGATCTCGTCGGCCATCGCCCGCAGGTCGGGATGACCGCCGGCCATGGCCACCCCGTGGCCGGCCCAGGCCAGCAGCGGGATGTCGTTCGGCATGTCCCCGAAGGCGATGGTGTCCGCGCCGGTGAAGCCGAGCATCCGCGCGGCATGGGCGACACCGGTGCCCTTGTCGGTACCGGCCGGCAGGATCTCCACCATGCCCTTGACCGAGTGCACCACGGTGACCGCGTCCCCCATCAGCTCCCTCGCGGTCGCCGCCAGCCTGTCCTCGTCCACCTCGGGGTGATGCAGGATCAGCTTGTCGATCGGCTCGGACCACAGCATCGCCGGGTCGGTCGTCAGGTCCCAGCCGTGCCGGACGCGCTCCCCGAACCCTTGCGTGACCTTGAACCGGCTCTCCGGCGGCGAGGTGACGATCCCCAGCTCCAGCCGGCCGAGCACGCCCTCGACCCGGGCGACGACCTCACGGGCGAGGTCCAGATCGAGAGGGAGCGACGACAGCAGCCGGTCGGCTCCGGCGTCGTAGAGCTGCGCGCCCTGCCCGCACACGGCGAGACCGCGGTAGCCGATGGCGTCGAGCAGCTGCTTGCAGGCGACGGCGGGCCGCCCGGTGACGACGAGATGGTGCGCGCCGGACGCGCTGACGAGCGCCAGGGCGCGCCGGGTGCGCTCGGAGACCGTCAGGTCCCCGCGCAGCAGCGTCCCGTCCAGGTCGGTGGCGACCACCCGGAAGGGCGGCGCGGCGACGGGGACGGCGTCCCAGGTGACCCGGCCCGAGCGCAGGGTGACCTGGGCGACGAGATGCCACCCGAGGGGCGGGCCGTCCAGGACGCCGGTGAAGTGCCCGTCCCCGTCGGATTCGAGGGCCACCAGTACGGCCCCGCCGCCCGCCGGCGTCGGCTCGTCGGAGGCCAGCGCCTCGGCGGCGGACTCCCCGACCGGACCGGACCCGCCCGGCACAGCCGAACCGGACGGGCCGGTGCCGTGCTGCTCGGCCCCCGCCACCGGCGTCGCCGACTCCACGACGACCTCGACATGTTCGGCCTCGGGATGGACGTACCGCACACGCCAGCCGCCGTCCGGCCCCCGCGTCAGCCGGCACCGTTCCGCGAGCCGCGCCGACAGCTCCGGGCGCCCGGACAACCGGGCGATCTCGGCCGAGCGGGCGAAGTCGGCCCGCCGGTGGGCCGCCTCGAAGAGCCCTTCCAGCGCGGCCGCGTCCAGCTCGGTGACCTCCACGCCCCGCGCCCGGGCGAACGCCGTGGCGTCACCGCGCTCCAGCGCCACCCGCTCGATCACCTCCCGGTGCTCCGTCCAGGCGGACGCGGGAAGCCGCTCCAGCCAGCCGAGCGCCAGCAGCTCCTCGACCGGCAGCGGGCGCGGCTCGCCGCGCACCATCCGGTCGTAGGCGGCCAGCCGGGTCTCGGCGCTGCGCGCCCAGGTGAACGACCGGCCGGTGCGCCGGGCGTTCGCCGACAGCCGGGCGTAGGTGTCGGGTGCCGTGCGGAAGACCGCCGCGGCCTCGCGTATTCGCTCCGCGAGCGCCACCGCCAGCCCGGCGTCGTCGTCGCGGAACGAGCCGCGCACCGCGAAGCCCGTCGCCTGCGGGTCGGCCGGCGGCCGGTCGTGGCCGAAGTGGCCGGTCACCCGCTGTGCGGTACCGATCGGCACGGCACCGCACGCCATCGCCTCGGCCTGCGCGATCAGGAACCCGTCCAGTTCGAACTTGGACGGGAAGACGCAGAAGTCGGCGCAGGCGGCCTCCGCGAACAGGGTGTCCTCGTCGGCCAGCCGCCAGTCCAGGCGCACCTGCCCCGGATACCGGTCGGCGATCGCCTGGAACGCGGCGTTCGCCACGGCCGCCGAACCGTCCGCACCGCCGCCGCCCGTCGAGCAGCGGATGAGGAAGCTGACGTCCGGATCGGTCGCCAGGACCGCCTCCACGGCCCGCATCAGCTCCAACTGCCCCTTGTGGTGCACCGCGTAGCGCGCCGCGTGGTAGAAGACGGGCCGCGACGGATCGAGGCCCAGCCCGCGCAGCACCGCTTCACGGTCCACCGCCGCCGGGTCGCGCTCCAGCCAGCTGTCGGCGACGGCGCAGCCGCCCGCCACCAGCTTGTGCGACTGCTCCCGCAGCAGCCGCGCCACCGGCAGCGGCGCGAACAGCGCCTCCATGGGCGTGCCCTCGAAGGTGCTGTAGTGCCGCAGCTGGCCCGGCGAGACGAAGTCCACGAGGTCCGCGTGCGCGGCCACCAGCGGGAACAGACCCACGTGGTCCGGCCCGTACTCGACGTGCATCCGGGTGCCGGCCAGGGCCCGCGCCACCGTCGCCTCCGGGGAGTCCTCCGCGGCCGGCGGCCCGTCCAGGGCGTCCAGGTCCACCGCGTCCGCGCCCAGCAGTTCCAGCAGGCGCTCCACCTGCGGCCGGTACACCTTCTGCGTGACCGGCGCGTTGGCGGCGACGGTGCTCACCGTCCGGAACCGCGGATCGCCCGCCACCGCCGCGGGCAGCAGGTAGTGGTAGTACGGCTCGAAGCCGTGCACCACCGCCGGCCCGTCGCCCAGCCGCCGCCTGATGAACCGCAATCCGTCGACCTGGAACACCAGCGGCTTGAAGTGGGACAGGTCCCGGCCCTCCGTGCCCGGCGGCGGATAGAGCCGGTCCGGCAGCAGGTCCAGGTACTCGTTGGAGAGGAAGTGGACGTCCACGCCGTCCAGCCGCAGTCGGTGGGCACGCGTGGTCAGCCGCAGTTCGGCCGTCGGCGGCCGCTCCGGCCACACCTTCGGATCCAGCACCAGCGGCACCGTGTCGGTGGCCCGGTAGTCCAGCTCCTCCAGCCGCTCCGGCCCGAAACGCTCGCGGAGCGCGTCGAGATGGCCGTGCGCCGGAGTCACCACGGACACCCGGTGGCCCCGCGCCGCGTACGCGCGGCACAGGTTCCACACGAGCGGGGAGAGACCACCGCGCATCAGCCGGTTGTCGAAACCGCCGCACTCGAAGGAGAAGGCGATGATGTGCATCAAAGGGCCCTCTCACCCGGCCGGGACGGCGCGGGCGACCGCCGCGCGCAGTCCCGGCAGATCGATGAACTCGGTGTGGGTGCCGGCGCTCGCGCACGCGAACGCGCCCGAGACGGAACCGGCCCGCACACAGTCCTCCAGCGGCTGACCCTCCATCAGGGCGTGCAGGAAGGCCGTGACGAACGCGTCGCCCGCGCCGTTGCTGTCGACCACCGGCCGCTCCGGGCGCACCGCCGGGAAGTGCCGCGACTTCTCCTCGCCCCGCACCAGCAGATGACAGCCCGCCGCACCGGCGGTCGCCACCACGAACCGGGCCCGGCCCTCGTCGACGATCCGGTGCAGGACCTCCTCCAGCCGGCCGCCCAGGGCCGCCGCGCTGAGGAACACGTAGTCGGAGGCGAGCGCGTAGGTCAGATGGTGCGGGTTGCTCCCGTCCCAGTCGTGCAGATCCGTGGAGCTGGTGACGCCCAGCCGGTGGATGTCCTCGTACATGTCCCGGTTGACACCGGTGATCGACAGATGCACATGCCGCGCCCGCTCCAGGTGCGGCAGGTAGAACTCGCGGGGCAGCCGCAGGTCCACCGGGTGCCGGGAGTCGTAGAAGGAGAACCGGCGGCCCTCGGCGTCGACCAGGTTGATGCCGCGCGGGGTGCCGTGCGGGGACACCAGATGGCTGAAGTCCAGACCCCGCTCGGCGTACGCGGCGAGCACCGCGTGCCCCTGCGGGTCGTCCCCGAGGAAGTCGATGAACTTGGTGGCGAGCCCGAGCGCGTGACAGCCGAGCGCCACCCCGTTCCCGGTGTGCGCCACGTAGTCGTACACGGGCGGCACGTGCAGCGAGTCGCCGGGCGGCACCTCCAGCTTCTCGACGCGTACGACGGTGTCCACGCCGGCACCACCGACCACCAGGACGTCGTAAGGGGGCAAGCTCATGTGCGCGTTCCTTCCGTTCGCGGTGCGGTGTCCGGCACCTGCTGTACCTGTCCGTTCTCCAGGACCACCGCCGAGTCGATGTCGCTTCCCGGGGGGACCGTGACGCCCGGCAGCAGCACGCTGCGCCGGACCCGCGCGCCCGCCCCGACGCGTACGCCGGGGAACAGCACGCTCTGTTCCACCAGGCCGTCGTTGACGAGGTCCGCAGGGACCAACGACGAGGTCACCCCGTGGGCATCGGACACCCACCGGCGTCCCACCTCCGGGCGGACCGTCCAGGGCATCCGCTCCACCGGCAGACCGGAGCGCGGACCGTCCGCCGCCAGCCGCAGATGCGCCCGGTGGTAGCGCTCGACGGTGCCGATGTCCTCCCAGTGCCCGGCCACCTCGTAGCCGCGGATCTCCTCGCCGGCCGCGAGCATCGCCGGGATGACGTCCCGGCTGATGTCGTGCTGCCAGTCCGTGCCGTCGAGCTTCTCCAGGTAGCGGCGGAGCACGGCGGCGTCGAAGACGCAGAACGCGGCGAACACCAGATCGCTCGTCGGCTCCGCGGGCTTCTCCGTGAACTCGGTGAGCCGCCCCGCCCCGTCGAAGCGGACCATTCCGAACAGATGGACCCAGCGCCGCTCGATCCGTTGGTAGGAGACGGTCAGCGCGGCGCCCGAGGCCCGGTGGGCGGCGATCAGCGGCCGGTGGTCGAAGCGGTACACGTGATCGGCGTGCAGCACCAGGATCTGCTCGGGGTCACCGCCGAAGACGTACTCGGCCTTGCGGATCAGCGCGTCCGCGGTGCCCCGCTCGGCCGGCCAGGTGCGCTCCGGCAGCTCCCGCGGCAGCGCCCGGCCCGCGGCTCGGTACGCCCGGTCGTACGGCCCGAAGCGCACCCGGAAGTCCGCGCCGCCGTTCCACACCCGGTGCAGGTCGTCCATGAGCCGGCGCTCCTCGTACTGCGACAGCAGCAGCACCTCGCCCAGGCCCGAGGCGCGCGCGTTGGCCAGACTGAAGTCGATGAGCCGGCAGGCCCCGCCGTACGGCACCAGCGGCTTCAGCCGGCCGGTGCCCAGCGGGCCCATGCGCCGGCCCTCGCCACCCGCCAGCAGCACCGCGCGTACCGCGTCCCGCTCAGCCATGCCGTACCTCGTCCCAGGTGACGCGACCGGTGCCCAGCGTCAGCAGCAGCCGGGCCCCGGGCTCGGGCACCGGTCCCTCGAAGACACCCGGCGCGGTCCGGCGCAGCCGCCGCACCTCGGGCAGGGCACGGGCGGAGCCGTCCGGCTCGGCCGGGGTGACCAGCTCCACCCGGTCCGCGTGCGGCAGCCGGTAGGTGAGGACACCGTCGCCCACCTGATGGCGCTCGCGCAGCAACCGCCGCAGGGCGTTTGGCACCGCCTCCGGGAAACGCTCCAGGACCCGCTCGCAGCAGGCGAAGTCCGCCCGCTCCCAGGCGGCGTCGTAGAACCGCCGGGCGACCGCCGTGTCCACCGGCGCCAGACGTTCGTACGCCGTGAGGTCGCCGTGGCGCAGCAGCGCCTCCTCGGTGAGGTCGCCGTCCGCCAGCAGTTCGAACCAGCCGTGGCGCAGCGCCCGCTCCACCGGCAGGACGGCCGGTTCGCCCTGCCAGAGCCGGCGGAACGCGGCGAGATGCAGATCCGCGCAGTGCTCCCAGGTGAACCGCCGGGCGAGCGCGGTGGCGCGCCCGGCGAGCTCGCGGTACCGGTCCGGCTCCTCGGTCCACAGGGTCACCGCCTCGTGGATCCGGGCGACCAGGGCGTCGGTGAGCAGCGTGTCGTCCTCGGCGAACGAGCGGTTCACCGCGAACCCGGTGGCGTCCGGCCCGGTCCTGGCGTGCCCGAAGTGGGCCATGCCCTGCTGGGCGGTGGCGATCGGCACGGCCCCGCAGACCATCGCCTCGCCCTGGGCGATGAGGAAGGTGTCCATCTCGAACTTGGACGGGAACAGGCAGAAGTCGCTCGCCGCCGCGTACTCGAACACGCGCCGCTCGTCGACCCGCTCCCACTCCAGATGCAGCCGCCCCTTGTGCCGCTCGGCCACCTCGCGGAAGTACGGGTCGTCGAGCGGGGCGCCGGAGATGCAGCGCAGCACGAAGTTCGCGGCGAGACCGTCGCCGAGGACCCGGTCGACGGCGCGCACCAGCTCCAGCTGGCCCTTGTGGTGCAGGGCGTAGCGCGCGTTGTGGAAGAAGGTCGGCAGCGCCGGGTCGAGGCCGAGGCCGGAGAGCACCCCTGCGCGGTCCACGTCCGCCGGGTCCCAGGCCAGCCACTGGTCGGATATCGCGCAGCCGCCGACGAACATCTTGTGCGCGTTGTCCCGCACGTCACGGGAGACGGGCAGTTCCCGGAACAGCGACTCGAACGGCGTGTCGGCGAACGAGGCGTAGAAGTCCAGCTGTCCGGGGGAGAGGAAGTCGACCAGGTCGGCGTGGTCCAGGATCAGCCGGTACAGGGCCACGTGGTCGGGCGGGTAGTCGTAGTGCAGATGGGTCAGCTGCTGGTACTGGCGGATCGCGTCAGGCCGCTCGTCGGCGGGCGGCGGGTCCGGCGGCAGCGGCACCTCGGCACCCAGCAGCTCCAGCAGCCTGCGCACCTTAGGGCCGTACACCTTCTTGGTGATCGGCATGTTGCTCTGCACCGTGCTCACCACCGGCTTGAGCGGATCGTCGCGCAGCGCCGCCGGCAGCAGGTAGTGGTAGTACGGCTCGTGCGCGTGCACCAGCGTCTTCTCGCCACCGAACCAGTGGCGCAGGAAGCGCACGCTGTCGACCTGGAAGGCGAGCGGCTTGAAGAAGACCAGGTCCCGCCCCTTCGCCGAGTACGGCGGGTAGAAGGTGTCCGGGAGCCGGTCCAGGTAGTCGTTGGACAGGAAGTACAGGTCGACCCCGTCGAGCCGGATGCGGTGCGCGGTGGTGGTGAGCGGCACCTCCACCTCGGCGGGGAAGTCCCGCCAGACCTCCGGGTCGAGGACCAGCGGCAGGGTGTAGCTGTCGGAGTAGTCCAGGTCCTCGACCTCGTACCGGCCGCGCAGATCGTCGAGCCGGCCGTGCGCCGGGGTGACGATGGACACCCGGTGGCCGCGGGCGGCGAAGGCCCGGGAGAGGTTCCACAGGTACACCGAGGTGCCGCCCTGCAGGAAGGTGTGGTCGAAGCCGCAGCATTCGAAGTACGTCTCGACGATGTGCATGCGGGGTTCGGGCACGGTCACGTTCACGTCCTCGCTGAGGTGGTGGTCGGGGCCGGGAAGAGAGCGCCGCGCGCCGGCGCGTGCCGCAGGTCGATCGCGGCGTGGTACGGGCGGGCGTGGTCGCAGTTGTAGGCGAGTTCGTGCAGCAGCCGCGCCAGGTACAGCAGCCGGCGCAGCGGGTCCAGGGCGACCGGGCCGAGCAGCAGCCGCAGCACCCGCGCCCGCCACACGTCGGCCGCGTGGAAGACGAGGCGCAGCGCGGCGCGCCGGTCCGCCGGCCAGTCGGCGGCGCCGTCCAGGGCGCCCGTCATGGCCTCCAGCGAGTCGACGCCGAGCCGACCGGCGCTCTCGAAGGCCGCCTCGTCCGCGGCGAAGTACTCCAGGGCCCGCTCGATCGCGACCAGGTCCTGCACGGGTGACTGCGCGGCCCATTCCGGCTCGTCCGGGCCGAGCGCCGGTGTCGACATGTCGATCACCTGCAAGGACCAGCCGCCGTCGCCGCGCGGCCGGCACAGCAGATGGGACAGATGCAGATCGCCGTGGGCGGGAGCGGAGAGGAAGGCGGCGGGGCGGCCCTCGAACGTGGTGCGCAGCGCCGCGCTCTCGGCCCGCAGCGCTTCGAAGGCGGCGGTCCGCGCATCATGCGGAAGCGCGATGTCCGCCGACTCCAGCGCGGTCAGCCGGGCCTCGGTCCGGGCCAGCACCTCGAGCACCGGGTACGGGCGCGGTGCGCCGCCGAGCCGGGCGGCCAGATCGCGGTGGAACCCGGCCAGGAACCGTCCGGCCTCGCGCAGATGGCCGGCCAGCGGCCGCAGGTGCTCCCGCACCGTCCGGTCGACGTCGCTCCCGGCGGTCACCTTCGCCCACAGCGAGCGCATGTTCTCCCGCAGCGGCAGGTCGACGCCGTCGCCCGGGGCGTAGCGGTAGAACACGCCGAGCGGGTGCCGGGTGCCGTCGGCGGGGTCGACGTAGTCGTAGTCACCGGCCCACTCGGGGGTGCGGCCGGTGCCGCGCATCAGCCGCAGCAGCTCCGGTTCGCGCACCGGCTCGTCCAGCCGCCGGTAGGTCTTGTGCACATAGGCGGCACCGCCGGCCTCGACCAGCGACAGCGCGTTGGAGGACCAGCCGCGCTCGAACGGCAGCCGGCGCAGCGGCCCCGCCGCCCCGTCCGCGCCGCGGAAGCGGATCCGGCCACCGCGCACGGTCGTCAGCTCCGCCCCGGCCCCGGCGGCCCGCCAGGCCAGGCCGTCGAACTCCGGCCCGCCATGGGCCTCCTCGACGCCGCCCGGGCCCGGCGGCACGCGCACCGGCACGAAGTACCGCTGCCCGGACGCGCGCCCGCCGAGCGCGGTCACCACCAGCAGGTGGGTCCGTTCGTCCAGCGCGACCTCGTCGGTCCGCTCGAAGCGGCCGGCCCGCCGGCCGTCCTCGTCCATCCACGGTGCCGCGCGCAGCAGGGCATCGAGTGCGTCGTCGTCCAGCACGGCCGGATCAGCTCCCGGTCATCTCGTAGGTGTCGACACCGCGCCGCCACACCGTCAGGGCGAGCGCCAGGGCTCCGGCGGTCACCACCGGCAGCCAGCCGAGCAGTCGGGTGTCGCCGTGCAGCAGGTAGGTGCTCGGCACATAGGCGGTGAAGGCGAACGGCAGGACCCAGGTCAGCAGTCCGCGCAGGGTCGGGTGGTAGATGTCGAGCGGGTAGGCGGCGAACTCCGAGACCTGGCTCGCCGCGTACATCGACGGCAGGCTCGTCACGGTCCAGAAGGACAGCGAGGCGAAGAACAGCTTCACGGCGGTGTGGATGAGCGCCCCGCACAGCACCAGCAGCGGGGCCAGCAGCCACTGCGCCGGGGTCGGCGACAGTCCCAGCTCGGAGCCGGCGTAGCCCACCAGCACGGCGCCGACGATCAGTTCGCCGAGCCCGTCCGGATGGAAGAACCGCTCCGACAGCAGGGAGAACAGCGGGTTCACCGGGCGGACGAGGTAGCGGTAGAACTCGCCGCGCTGGACGAGCTTGCGGCCCAGCTCCCACAACTGGTCGGTGAAGAGATGGTCCAGGCCCCGCGGCAGCAGCGAGAAGCCGAGCAGGAACAGCACCTCGTGGTAGGACCAGCCGCCGACCGCGGGGACCTGGCGGAAGACCAGGCCGACGACCGCCGTCTGGATGCCGACCCGGACCAGGAAGGCGCCGGCGCCCAGCAGGAAGTCCATCCGGTAGGCGGTGAGCCGGTGCAGTCCGACCCCACCGAGGAACCACGACAGGCGGGCGTAGCGCATTAGCGTGCGGGCGGCCGTCCTCGGCCCGGTCCGCTTCGCGAGGCTCATCCGCCCAGCACCTCCAGCCGCCCCAGGCAGGACCGCCACAGCACGGCGCACAGCAGGATCAGCCCGGCCACCCAGGCCAGCTGCGCGCCGAGCACCCCGGCGGCGGACGTCCAGCCGTCGTACCGGCCCAGCAGCAGGGTCAGCGGCCCGTCCACCATCCCGCTGAACGGCAGGGCCCGCGCGAGCGTCGCCAGCGGGTCGGGCATCAGCGCGATGGGCACCATCTGGCCGGCGAAGAAGGCGGTCACGCTCTGCTTGACCATCCGCACGCCCCAGGTGTTGGTGGTGATGAACCCGGTCATGCCGGTCAGCAGGTTCACACAGAACGCCAGCAGCACCGACAGCGCCGTGGACAGCGCGAACAGCAGCAGATCCAGCGGCCGGGGCACGGTGAGCGGCAGCACCAGCGCGAACAGGCCGAGCACCGGCACCCCGACCAGGAGCGCGTTCGCCCCCACCACGGGCAGGCAGGCGAAGAACCGCATCACCGGGTAGCTGACGGGCCGCACCAGCATCACCGCCACGTCACCGCGGTAGACCTCGGCGGCGACCTCGTCGTCCACCCGGTTGGTGTGCAGCACCTGGAGCAGCTGGGCCACCAGGAGATAGGTGGTGATGCTGCGCTGGTCGAAGCCGCCGGGGCCGCTGCCCGGATCGCCGGCGTACACGGCACGCCACAGGAAGACGGTGACGGCCGCGCCCGCCGCCGCGGTGATCGCGGTCATGGCGAACAGCGAGCGGTACTGGAGCAGCGACTGGAGTCCGCTGGTCGCGAAGGGGAGGTAGGCGCGCAGCCGGCCGGTCATGCGGCGCCGTTCCGTGCCGCGTCGGCGGACGTCGACGGGGCACCGGGCGTCGAAGGTCCACCGGCCGTCGAAGGTCCACCGGCCGTCGAAGGGGTGCCGGCGGCTGACGGTTCGCCCGACGCCGACGGGTTGCAGGTCGCTGACGGTTCGCCCGGCGCCGACGGGTTGCAGGTCGCTGACGGTTCGCCCGGCGCCGACGGGTTGCAGGTCGCTGACGGTTCGCCCGGCGCCGACGAGTTGCCGGTCACTGGCGGTTCGCCCGACGCCGACGGCGCCGACGTGTCACCCGACGCCGACGGTTCGCCCGCCGTGGGCTCCTGCCGCCGGGGACGGCCGTAGATCTGCCGCAGCACGTCCTCCAGGTCCGGCTCCGGGGCGTACCAGTCGGCGAGGTCGAAACGGTCCAGCAGGAAGGCCAGCACCTGCCGGGAGGTGTACTCGCCCGTCGGGTACGCGACCCGGATGCGGCCGTCGTCGCCGGTGACGGCGCGTACCCCGGGCAGCCCCGCCTCGATGGTGCGCAGCGCCTCGGTCGCGGAGGTGCCGTCGCGGTGGTCGAAGACGACCGACCGGTGACCGGCGGTGCGTAACAGGTCGTGCAGCGAGCCCTGGTGCACCACCCGGCCGTGGTCGACGACCAGGGCGCTGTCGCAGATCGCGGCGATGTCGGCGATGTCGTGGCTGGTGAGCACCACGGTGGTGCCCAGCTCCCGGTGGGCGCGGTTGACCAGTTCGCGCACCGCGTCCTTGAGGACCATGTCCAGGCCGATGGTCGGCTCGTCCCAGAACAGCACCTCGGGATCGTGCAGCAGGCTGGCCGCGATCTCCGCCCGCATCCGCTGGCCGAGGCTCAGCTGCCGCACCGGGGTCGTACCGAGCGCGTCGATGTCGAGGAGTTCCCGGAACAGCGCGAGGTTGCGCCGGTGGACCGGCTCCGGGATGTCGTAGACGCGTTGCAGAATGCGGAAGGAGTCCGGCACCGACAGGTCCCACCACAGCTGGCTGCGCTGGCCGAACACCACACCGATGCGGCGGGCGTTGAGCTGCCGGTTGCGGTAGGGCTCGATCCCGGCGACCAGGCAGCGGCCCGAGGTGGGGGTCATGATGCCGGTGAGCATCTTGATGGTGGTGGACTTGCCGGCCCCGTTGGCGCCGATGTACGCGGTCTTGGTGCCGGCCGGTATCTCGAAGGAGATGTCGTCGACGGCGCGCACGATCCGGTGCCGGCGGGTGAACAGGGTGGAGACGCTGCCGAGCAGGCCCGGCTTGCGCTCGGCCAGCCGGAACTCCTTGACGAGGTGTTCGGCGATGATCACGCCGCCACCACCCGTTCGATCGCCTTGCCCAGCAGGGCCACGCCCTCCTCGACCAGGGCCTCGTCGACGGTGAACGGCGGCGCGAGACGCAGGATGTGCCCGCCGAGCGCGACCCGCAGCCCGAGATCGAGAGCGGTGGTGTAGACGGCGCGGGCGATGTCCGGGGCCGGGGTGCGGCTCGCCCGGTCGGTCACGAACTCCAGCCCCCACAGCAGGCCGAGGCCGCGCACCTGGCCGAGGTTGTCGAACCGGTCGTGCAGCGCGGTGAGCCGGTCCTCCAGCAGCGCGCCGAGGGTCCCGACCCGCTCGATCAGCCGGTCCCGTTCGATCACCTCCAGCGTGGCGCGGGCGGCGGCGATCCCGAGCGGATTGCTCGCGAAGGTCGAGGCGTACGCCCCCGCGGTGGCCGCCTCCGGTCTGCGCAACAGGTCGGAACGGCCGGCCAGCACGGCGAACGGGAACCCGTTGGCGGTGCCCTTGGCCAGCATCGCCAGATCCGGTTCCACGCCGAGCGGTTCACTGGCGAGGAAGGCACCGGTACGGCCGCCGCCGGTCAGCACCTCGTCCGCCACCAGCAGCACCCCGCCCTCGCGGCAGGCCTCGCCGACCCGCTCCCAGTAGCCGGGCGGCGGCACGATCACCCCGGCCGCGCCCAGGACCGGCTCGAAGACCAGCGCGGAGACGTTCGGCTTGGCGGCGATGTGCCTGGACACCAGCGAAGCGCAGCGCAACCCGCAGGACGGATACTCGAGCTCCAGCGGACAGCGGTAGCAGTACGGCGCGTAGCCGAGCACGCTGTTGCCGCTGAACGACTGGTGCCCGACGTCCCAGTGCACCAGCATCCTGGCGCCCATGGTCTTGCCGTGGAAACCGTGCCGCAGCGCGCCGATCCGGTTGCGGCCCGGTTCGGCCGTGGCCTGGACCACCCGCAGCGCCGCCTCCACGACCTCCGCGCCGGTGGAGAAGAAGGCGTAGGTGTCGAGGTGCTCGGGCAGCAGCCGGGCGAGCAGTTCCAGCAGGTCGGCACGGTCCGGGGTGGCGCTGTCGTGCACGTTCCACAGCCGCTGGGCCTGGGCCGTGAGGGCCGCGACGACCTCCGGGTGGCCGTGCCCCAGGGACTGGGTCAGGGTGCCGGCCGCGAAGTCCAGGTACTGGTTGCCGTCGAGGTCGGTCAGGACCGGGCCCCGGCCCTCGGTGAACACCCGGCGCCCGTGCTCGGCCTCCTCGGACGCGCCGGGCGCCAGATGCCGGGCCTCTCTCTCCAGCTGCCGGGCTTGCCGGATGCCTGTCACTACGGCCCCCACGGATCGGACGGATGCCTTGCGGACGACCGGAGTGCCTTGCGATGGCTGAAATGCCTTGCCGCGCACGGTCGTTGGCGTTGCGAGAAGTGAGTCAAACACCCAGGCGAAGGGGTTAGCAAGCAATTGCTGAAAGTTTCAGGGAACTCTTGCGTGGGCTTGCCGCCCTCTGCTTGAGTCGACATGGCCTTCCGGCCGCACCACGCCTCTTGCCCGAGGAGAGATCCGTGAGACCACAACATCCCCAGAGGCCCCCGTTAACCCGGAGGCCCAGGTGAAGGCACTGGTGCTGGCGGGGGGCACCGGCAGCCGGCTCAGACCGTTCACGTACTCCGGCGCCAAGCAGCTGCTGCCGATCGCCAACAAGCCCGTGCTGTTCTACGCCCTGGAGTCCCTGGCGGCGGCCGGAGTCCGCGACGTCGGCATCGTCGTCGGCGCCCACGGCCCCGCCATCCGCGAACTGGCCGGCGACGGCGCCGGCTTCGGCCTGCGGATCACCTACCTGGCACAGCCGCGGCCACTCGGTCTCGCCCACGCGGTCCTCATCGCCCGCGACTTCCTCCAGGACGACGACTTCCTGCTCTACCTCGGCGACAACTACCTGCCCGAAGGCGTCACCGAACTGACCCGCGGCACCGCCGGTCCCGCCGCGGCCCGGCTGCTGCTGACCCCCGTCGCCGACCCCACCCGTTTCGGCGTCGCCGAGGTGGACCCCGAAGGCCGTGTACTGCGCCTGGAGGAGAAGCCCGACACACCCCGCAGCGACCTCGCCCTCATCGGCGTCTACGCGTTCAGCGCGGCCGTGCACGAGGCGGTCCGCGCCATCCGGCCCTCCCCGCGCGGCGAACTGGAGATCACCCACGCCATCCAGTGGCTGATCGACCACGGCCACCCGGTGCGCGCCACCGTCACCACCCGGCCGTGGCGGGACACCGGCAGCGTCGAGGACATGCTGGAGGTCAACCGTGAGGTCCTGGACGGGCTGGAGGGCCGGGTCGAGGGCAAGGTCGACCCGGCCAGCACCCTGATCGGCCGGGTCCGCGTCGCCGAGGGCGCCGTCGTGCGCGGCTCACGGGTGGTGGGCCCGGTGGTCATCGGCGCGGGCGCCGTTGTCAGCAACTCCAGCGTGGGGCCGTACACCTCCATCGGGGAGGACTGCCGCATCGAGGACAGCGCCATCGAGTACTCCGTCCTGCTGCGCGGCGCCCAGGTCGAGGGGGCCGGCCGGATCGAGGCGTCCCTCATCGGCCGCGGCGCCGTCGTCGGACAGGCCCCGCGCCCCCCGCAAGCCCACCGTCTCGTGATCGGCGACCACAGCAAGGTGCACCTCACCTCATGAGCCCCCGTATCCTCGTCACCGGCGGAGCCGGCTTCATCGGATCCGCCTACGTCCGCCGGCTCCTCGGCCCCGACGGGCCCGCCGGCGCCTCCGTGACCGTTCTGGACAAGCTCACCTACGCGGGCAGCCTGGCCCGCCTCGACCCGGTGCTCGCGCATCCTCGACTCACCTTCGTGCAGGGCGATGTGTGCGACGCGCCGCTGGTGGCGACGCTGGCCGCCGAACACGACCAGATCGTGCACTTCGCCGCCGAGTCCCATGTCGACCGCTCCATCGCGTCCGGCGGTGACTTCGCCCGGACCAATGTGCTCGGCACCCAGATCCTGCTGGACGCCGCCCTGCGCGAGGGCGTGCGCACCTTCCTCCACGTCTCGACCGACGAGGTGTACGGCTCGGTGCCGTTCGGCGCGGCGAAGGAGACCGACCGGCTGCTGCCGTCGTCGCCCTACGCCGCCTCCAAGGCCGCCGCCGACCTCATCGCCCTCGCCCACCACCACACCCACGGACTCGACGTCCGGGTGACCCGCTGCTCCAACAACTTCGGGCCCTACCAGCACCCGGAGAAGCTCGTCCCGCGGTTCCTCACCGCACTGCTGGAGGGCGACACCGTCCCGCTCTACGGCGACGGCCTGCACGTACGCGACTGGCTGCACGTCGACGACCACGTCAGAGCACTCGAACTGGTCCGGCTCGCGGGCCGGCCGGGGGAGACCTACAACATCGGCGGCGGCACCTCGCTGACCAACCTGGACCTCACCCATCGTCTGCTCGCGCTGTGCGGAGCGGGCGCCGAGCGGATCGTCACCGTCGCCGACCGCAAGGGCCACGACCGCAGGTACGCGGTCGACCACACCAAGATCACCGAGGAGCTGGGCTACCGCCCGCACAGTTCGTTCGACACCGCGCTGGCCGCGACCGTGGAGTGGTACAAGCGGCACACCGACTGGTGGCGACCGCTGCTCTCGGCGCTCTGAGCGGGTGTGCGGTGCGCGGTGTGCGGTGGCGGTGCGCGGTGCGCGGTCTGCGGTGTGCTCAGGCCGGCCGTTCGCGCGGAGCGGACGCCGTCGAACCGCGCACCACCAGCTCGGGCATGATGACGAACTCGGTGTGCGGGGCCGGATCGCCGCTCATCTCCTCCAGCAGCGCCTCGACGGCGACCTGCCCCATCGCCCGCACCGGCTGCCGGACCGTCGTCAGGGGCGGGTCGGTGAAGGCGATGAGCGGGGAGTCGTCGAACCCGATGACGGAGACGTCCTCGGGAACCGCCAGACCCCGCTGCCGTGCGCAGCGGACGGCCCCGAGCGCCATCATGTCGCTGGCGCACACCAAGGCCGTGCACCCCCGGTCGAGCAGCGACGCCGCCGCGGCCTGACCGCCCTCCAGGGTGAACAGGGAGTGCCGGATCAGCTCCGCCGACTCCTCGGCCGACAGCCCCAGCCGCTCCCGTACGGCGGTGCGGAACCCCTCGATCTTGCGCTGCACCGGAACGAATCGCCCGGGTCCCACCGCCAGTCCGATGCGGGTGTGCCCGAGCGCCGTCAGATGGGTCACGGCCAGGGCCATGGCGGAGCGGTCGTCGGGCGAGACGAACGGCGCCCGGATTGTGGGGGAGAAGCCGTTGATGAGGACGAAGGGCACGTGCTGCTCGTGCAGCCTGCTGTAGCGCTCGTGGTCGGCGGTGGTGTCGGCGTGCAGTCCGGACACGAAGATGATCCCGGCCACTCCCCGGGCCACCAGCATCTCGGTGAGCTCGTCCTCCGTCGACCCTCCCGGGCTCTGGGTCGCCAGCACCGGCACGCACCCGAGGCGCGTCAGCGCCTGCCCGATGACCTGCGCCATCGCGGGGAAGATGGGGTTGTCCAGCTCGGGTGTGATGAGCCCGATCAGATTCGTGGCGCGTTGGCGCAGCCGCACCGGCCGTTCGTAACCGAGGGCGTCGAGCGCGGCGAGAACGGAGTCCCGGGTCTCCGACGCGACTCCACGCGCGCCGTTGATCACCCGGCTGACCGTGGCTTTGCTGACTCCCGCCTCGGCTGCGATGTCGGCAAGTCGCGCGGTCATGGCAGTGGACTGTACCTGTTGGCCGCCGCCTTGCCCACAGCGCGAGCCGCGCTGCCGGCGACCGCGTCAGGTCGGTGCGGCCCGCTGGACGTCAACTCGACCGGCGCACAAGGACATTGACTGAAAAGCATTGCTGAAAGTTTCCGCAAGTTCTTACCCGTGCCCGCTTGTTCCTGTTACGTTCCTGGCTACCCGAGGCCGCCCGACCGCGGCCGACGGGCAGCGTCTGGCCCCCTCTCGCAGGAAGGGAAGACATGACCCAGTACCTGACCGAACCCGACACCGACATCGACACCGGCGGCGGTGCCGGCACCGGCACCCACATCGGCACCGAGGCCGAGGCCGACACGGCCGGCACCGGCCCGGCCGGGAAGTCGCAGTGGTGGCGCGAGGCCGTCATCTACCAGGTGTATCCGCGCAGTTTCGCCGACAGCGACGGCGACGGCGAGGGAGACCTGGAGGGTGTGCGGTCCCGGCTGCCGTATCTGAAGGAACTCGGCGTCGACGCCGTCTGGCTGAGCCCCTTCTACGTCTCGCCCCAGGCCGACGGCGGCTACGACGTGGCCGATCACCGTGCCGTCGACCCGATGTTCGGCACCCTGCTCGACGCCGACGCCCTGATCCGCGACGCCCACCGACTGGGCCTGCGCGTCATCATCGACCTGGTGCCCAACCACTGCTCCGACCAGCACGACTGGTTCCGCCGGGCCCTGCGCGACGGCCCCGGCTCGCCGCTGCGGGACCGGTTCCACTTCCGGCCCGGCCGCGGCGCCGACGGCGCTGAGCCGCCCAACGACTGGGAGTCCGTCTTCGGCGGACCCGCCTGGACCCGGACCACCGACCCGGACGGCACACCGGGCGAGTGGTACCTCCACCTGTTCGCCCCCGAGCAGCCCGACTTCAACTGGGACAGCGCCGCCGTACGCGACGAGTTCCGTTCCGTCCTGCGGTTCTGGCTGGACATGGGCGTCGACGGCTTCCGTGTCGACGTCGCCCACGGGCTGGTCAAGGCCGCGGGCCTGCCCGACATCGGCCACCGTGAACAACTGCGCCTGCTCGGCAACCGGGCCCTGCCCTTCTTCGACCAGGACGGTGTGCACGAGATATACCGCTCCTGGCGCGCCGTCCTCGACGAGTACCCGGGCGAGCGCGTCGGCGTGGCCGAGGCCTGGACCCCGAGCCCCGAGCGCACCGCGCGCTACGTCCGCGCCGACGAGCTGCACCAGGCCTTCAACTTCCCCTACCTGGGCACCGAGTGGAACGCGGACGCGCTGCGCCGCACCATCGACGAGTCGCTCGACGTCATGCGCCCCATCGGTGCACCGAGCACCTGGGTGCTCTCCAACCACGACGTCGTACGGCACACCACCCGGCTCGCCGACGGCGACCCCGGACGCGGACTGCGCCGGGCCCGCGCGGCGACCCTGCTGATGTTGGCGCTGCCCGGCTCGGCCTACCTCTACCAGGGCGAGGAACTGGGCCTGCCGGAGGTGACCGACCTGCCCGACGTGGTCCGCCAGGACCCGTCGTTCCGCCGCGGCAACGGGCAGGACGGGCTGCGCGACGGCTGCCGGGTCCCCTTCCCGTGGTCGGGTGACGAACCGCCGTACGGCTTCGGGCCCGAGGCCGGCGGACCGAGCTGGCTGCCCCAGCCGGCCGGCTGGGCCGAGCTCTCGGTGGCGGCGCAGTCCGGTGCTCCCGACTCCACCCTGGAGCTGTACCGCGGCGCGCTCGCCCTGCGGCGGGACCATGCCGCGCTCGGCGCCGGCGATCAGGTGCGGTGGCTGGACACGCCCGAGGGGGTCCTCGCCTTCCGCCGGTCCTCACGCCGCCCTGGTGCCGCACGCGCGCGTAGAAGGCCGGAAGGAAGGCACGCGCGCGTAGGGGCCGCTTTTCCCGTCGTACGACACTAGGGGCGTGATCCGTTACGACGCTC
>NZ_JBEPAL010000045.1:0-70745 GCF_040298625.1 Streptomyces sp. NPDC001532 | reverse complement strand
GGTACTGCAGGGGGGACCCTGTGGGAGAGTAGGACGCCGCCGAACAAATTTTAGGGAAAACCCCCGCATCGAAAGATGCGGGGGTTTTCTGCGTTCAGGAGGCTTTTACCAGTCTGGTGTCGTAGGCCAGAATCACCGCCTGCACGCGGTCCCGTACGCCGGTTTTCGCGAGGATTCGGCTCACATGGGTCTTCACCGTGGATTCCGCCAGGTGGAGACGGGTGGCTATCTCGGTGTTCGTCCAGCCCAGGCCGATGACCGTCAGGATCTCGCGCTCGCGGTCGGTGAGGCCGGCGAGGCGTGGGTCGGCCGGTTCCGGGTCGGCGGTGGCGGTTCCCGTCGGCAGGTGGTGGACGTAGGCGTCGAGGAGACGGCGGGTCAGGCCCGGGGCGACCACGGCGTCGCCGGTGGCGACCGCGCGGATGCCGGAGAGCAGCTCCTCGGGCTGGGCGTCCTTGACGAGGAAGCCGGAGGCTCCGGCGCGGAGGCCTGCGTAGGCGTATTCGTCGAGGTCGAAGGTGGTGAGGATCAGGACGCGGGTGCGGTCGCCGGTGGCGACGATGCGGCGGGTGGCCTCGATGCCGTCGAGGCCGGGCATGCGGACGTCCATCAGGACGACGTCGGGATGCAGCTCGGCGGCCATGCGGACCGCCTCCGTGCCGCCCGCCGCCTCGCCGAGGACCGTCATGTCGTCCTGGCTCTCCAGCAGCATGCGGAAACCGAGGCGTTGCAGGGGCTGGTCGTCGGCGATGAGGACGGTCGTCACTGCGGGGCTTCCTCCGGTAGGTGCAGACGGACGCGCCAGCCGCGCTCGGGGTGCGGGCGTGGGCCGGCCTCAAGTGTGCCGCCGTACAGGGCCGTTCGTTCGCGCATACCGGGAAGTCCGCGGCCGCCGGTGCGGTCGGGGCTGCCGCCGCGGCCCGTGTCGGTGACCGTGACGGTGGCAGTGCCCTCGGTGTCGTAGGCCAGCACGATCTCGGCGGTGGCGTCGGGGCCCGCGTGTTTCAGGGTGTTGGTGAGGGCTTCCTGGACGACGCGGTAGACGGTGAGCTGGCGGCCCGGAGGCAGGTGCGGGGTGCCTCGGACGGTGGTGCGGACCGGGAGGCCTGCCGCTCGTACGCCGTCTATGAGCTGCTCGAGGTCGGTGAGGGCGGGCTGGGGGGTGAGGTCGGCTTCGGGGTGCTGCTGGTCGTCGCGGAGGACGTCCAGGAGACGGCGGAGCTCGGTGAGGGCCTGACGGCTGGTGCCGGCGATGGCGTCCAAGGCCTGAGCGGCGCGTTCCGGGGACTTCGCCGCGGCGTAGCGGCCACCGTCGGCGAGACCGGTGACGACGGACAGATGGTGGCCGATGATGTCGTGCATCTCGCGGGCGATCCGCGCCCGTTCGGCGGCGGTGGCGAGGCGGGCCTGCTGGTCGCGTTCGATCTCCAGGCGGCGGGCGCGGTCCTCCAGGGCCGCGGTGTAGTCGCGGCGGGTGCGGACCGCGATGCCGGCGAGGGCGGCCACGGCGAGAGACATCAAGGGGGGAACCAACTCCTGATCCCACCCGTTCTCTTGGTGACGGACAGTGATGATGAGGTTGGGCAGGGTAGTCAGAAGGGTGCTCCACCACAGGGTGCGCAGGGGGAGGCGCAGGGCGATGTTGTGGACGACGACGAGTTGGAGCAGGGCGGCCTGGAGGACGGTTCCGGTCCAGGCGTTGACGAGGGCGAACGGGGTCATGGCGAGCAGGACGGCGGCGGGGTGGGTGCGGCGCCAGAGGAGCGGGACGGAGAAGCCGAGGCTCAGGGTGAGGACCAGCCAGGCGGGGGCCTCGGCGCTGCGGGCGATGTGGCGCCAGCCGCCCCCGGCGAAGTCGATGAGGGCGGCGCTGACGCAGAAGCCGGTCAGATGGAGATCCCAGGCCAGCGGGTGGCGCCGGTCGAAGGCGCGCACCCGGGCGATGAGGCGTTGGACGTGCTGGGTCAGGGGCTCGGGGGTGGGCGCTCCGAGTGCTGGCGGCATGACGTCCATGGTGCGGGCTGCGGGACTCATACGTCCCGTCGCTTGAGGAGGAAGGCGGCGGCGGTGAGCGTCGCGGCCGTCCATAGGGCCAGGGCGAGCAGGGCGGCGCCGGGCGAGGCCATGCCGGGGGCCGGGTCGGCGTGGGTGAGGGTCTCCAGGGCCTTGCCGGGGAAGTGGCGCACGGCGTCGTCGATCACGTCGTACGGGAGCATCCGCAGGACCTCCGGGAGGATCATGACGACGCCGATCAGGATGCCGACGCTGGTGGGGACCGAGCGGATCAGGGCGCCGATGCCGACGGCCATGACGGCGATCAGGGCCAGGCCGGCGGCGTTGCCGACGAGGGCGGCCAGGATGCCCGGGTCGCCCAGGGCGGCCTCCTTGTCGGTGCCGGTGAGCAGGGTCTGGACGGTGGGGAAGGTGAGCAGGTTGGTGGCGAGGACGGTGAGGAAGGAGACCGTGCCGAGGATCGCCGCCTTGGACCACAGCACGGGCAGGCGGGACGGTACGGCGGCCATGGTGGCGCGGGCCAGGCCGGTGGAGTGTTCCTCTGCGGTGCTGAGGATGCCGAGGACGCCGACGATGATCTGGGTGAACTGCATGCCGAGCAGGACGAGGAGGACGGTGTCGAGTTCGTTCGCGTCACCGGACTCGTAGGCGCTGCCGATGGCGATGCCGGTGCCGAGGGTCAGGACGGGGATCAGGGCGAGGTTGAACCAGGTGGAGCGGAGCGTCCACAGCTTGTGCCATTCGGCGCGCAGGACGCGGGCCGGGGTGACCCGGTAGCGGGCGGGGGCGGCGGTGGTCGTGGTCATGCGGCTGCTCCTTCCGGGCGGGCGTGCCGGTGGGCGGTGAACTGGACGGCGTCGCGGGTGAGGTCCATGAAGGCCTCCTCCAGGGAGGCGGTGCTCGGGGTGAGTTCGAAGAGCGGGATGCGATGTTCGGCGGCGGTGCGGCCGATGTGTTCGGCGTCGGTGCCGCGGATGTGGAGGGTGCCGGGGGTGTCGCTGGTGATGTCGGTGCCGGGTGCGGAGAGCAGGCGTACGAGGGCGGGGGCGTCGGGGGTGACGACCTTGACCGTGCCGGCTCCGGACTGCCGTACGAAGTCCGCGACGGTGGTGTCGGCGAGGAGGCGGCCGCGGCCGATGATGACCAGGTGTTCGGCGGTCAGGGCCATCTCGCTCATCAGGTGGGAGGAGACCAGGACGGTACGGCCCTCGGCGGCCAGGGACTTCAGGAGGCTGCGGATCCACAGGACGCCCTCGGGGTCGAGGCCGTTGACGGGTTCGTCGAGGATGAGCACGGCCGGGTCGCCGAGGAGGGCGGCGGCGATGCCGAGGCGCTGGCCCATGCCGAGGGAGAAGCCCTTGACGCGGCGGTGGGCGACCTCGGTGAGGCCGGTGACGTCGAGGACGTGGGTGACGCGGCTGCGGGGGATGCCATGGGTGTGGGCCAGGGCCATCAGGTGGTGGTGGGCGGTGCGGCCGGGGTGGACCGAGCGGGCCTCCAGCAGGGCGCCGACCTCGGTGAGGGGTGCGGGGTGGGCGGCGTAGGGGCGGCCGCCGACGGTGGCGTGGCCGCGGGTGGGGGCGTCCAGGCCGAGGAGCATGCGCATGGTGGTGGACTTGCCGGCGCCGTTGGGGCCGAGGAAGCCGGTGACGGTGCCCGGCCGGACCGTGAAGGAGAGGTCGGAGACGACGGTCTTGTCGCCGTAGCGCTTGGTGAGTTCCTGTGCCGTAATCATGCTTCGATGCTCGTCGGCACGGGGTGTGCGGGCGTCCGACCGCGGGCGGTATTCGAGGTGAGCGGGGTAGTACCCCGGTACTACGGTGGCGGGCATGGGTTCTGTCATCGATGAGACGTTCGTGGTGCGTGCTGTCCGCGCCGAGGAGTGGCCGGCGGTGAAGGCGCTGCGGCTGGACGCGCTGCGCGATCCGATCGCTCACCTGGCCTTCCTGGAGACCTACGAGGTGGCCGCCGCCCGGCCGGACTCCTACTGGCGGGAGCGGACGCAGGGGGCGGCCGAAGAGGCGTCCGGGGCGCGGCAGATCATCGCCCAGGGGCCGGACGGGGAGTGGGCCGGATCGGTGACCGTGCTGGTCGAGGAGGCCGGTACGACGGACTGGGCGGGGTTCCCGGTCGAGCGGCGGCAGGGGCATGTGGTCGGGGTGTTCGTGCGGCCCGAGTTCCGCGGGCGCGGGCTGACCGAGCTGCTGTTCGCGGCGGCGGTGGCGTGGGCCTGGGAGATCGGGGCCGAGCAGGTACGGCTGATCGTGCACGAGGACAACGAGCGGGCGCAGGGGTTCTACCGCAAGGCGGGCTTCGTGCCGAGCGGGGTGGTGGTGCCGCTGGCGGGGCAGGAGGACGAGCGGGAGCTGGAGTTCGTGCTGGAGCGGGCGGCCGCTGCCTGATCCGGGCCGGTCGTCTCACCGGTTGTGTCACTGGCCGGCGCGCCGGTTGTCACGGTGGCCGGCATGCCGGTCGTCGCAGTGGTCGGCACGCCGGTCGTCACGATGGTGGGCATGCCGGTCGTCACGGTGGTCGGCATGCCGGTTGTCACGGTGGTCGGCATGCCGGTTGTCACACCGGGAGTTCGTCCTGGGGCCAGCGGGAGCGGGCCTGTTCACGGCTGCGGAGCAGGGCGAGGGTGGGCAGGCCCTGGTCGGGGCCGGTGGCCAGGAGGTCCGGGAGCTGGGGGAGCGGGGCGACCGCCGCGATGTCGTCCAGGACGAGGGTGAGTGGTGGGTCGAGCCGGCCGGGGGATGACCGTTCGGCCATGCGCCGGCCGTGCTCGACCACGCTGGAGACGAGTGCCGTCAGCAGGGGCATCGCGCCGGGGTCGGTCCTGGGATCCTCGATGGATTCACCCACCACGTAAAGGCTGCCCGTTTCCGCGGCGAAGGAATCCAAGGCAAGCGCATCAGTTCGGTTTGGTGTGCATGCCTCGCGGACGTTGACGGTGGAGAGCGCGGACAGCGCACGGCCGATCAGTTCCTGCGCCACGTCGCGGCGTTCGGGGTGCGCGGTGAGCGCGGACTCCAGCTCGCCGGCGGCGCCGGGCGCGGCCTTGGGGTGGGTGCGCAGGGTGCGGACGGCCTCCTGGAGCTGGCTGCCCTGGGCCCAGCGGTGGACGTGCCGGATGGTGCGGGAGTCCAGGGCCGCGGCGTGCAGATAGCTGCGCAGGAGTATCTCGGCGGTGTCGCCGACGGCCTGGTCGATCCGGGCGGTGGGCCGGACCGGGGCGAGCAGGGCCGCCGCCCGCCGGCTCGCCGTCTCTCTGGTCCCGCAGCCCGTCACCGGGGACCAGTGCAGGCGGGACGGGGTGTCGCAGAGGTGGTGGGGGTCGTAGAGGAGGACCGGGCCGAGCTTGGCGCGGGCGTCCTTGGTGTCGGCCCAGATCGCCGGGTTGGAGGTGACGACGACGGCGGGGCCCTCGGCGTCGTGCACGGCCTGGACGGCGGTGGCGTGGCGGATCTCGCGGGTGGCGAGGACCAGGCGGTCCCGGCCGGCCGCGGGGGCGGGGAGGGGGTCCGGGGGCGTGGTGGCGGGTGTCCGCGGCGGTGCCTGGCCGTGGGAATGGGCCTGGAAATGGGCGTGGGCGTGGGTGGGGGCCTGGGGGTCGGTCTTCTGGAGGTGGGCCGGTTCGGGAGCCTGGGTGGGGGCCGCCGGTGCGGGTTCCGGTTCTCTGCGGGGTGTGGGGACCTCGTAGCGGGGCTCGTCCACGGGGGCGGGCGTACGCCTGCCACGACGGGATGCGCGTTCCGCCCGGCCCGCGCGCCAGCGGGCGACCGTGCCCATCACGAACACGGCCACGACGAACAGGATCATCAGCTGCCCGATGAACAGCCCCCAGAACAGGCCGTATCCGGAGAGCTGTCCTGCCGGGGTGTCCGGCCAGGCGCCGGGGATGTCGTGCGGCTGGGTGATCAGGCTGCGCATGGCCAGGGGCGTACGGGCGAAGGTGATGCTGTCCGGCCAGGTGCCGTGTGCGAACCAGGCGGCGAGGCCGGTGGCCGACCAGGCCAGCAGGGTCATGCCGAGCAGGAAGGCGAGTATGCCGACCAGCAGGCCGTCGGGGACGCCGCCCTGGCCGCCCTGGCGGCGGTCCCGGCGGTCGTGGTGGTCCGGTCTCATCTCAGGCCACCGTGGACTCGGAGGTGTCGTCGATGTCGGCCAGGTGCTGCTCGACGAAGGCCGCCGCCCGCTCCTCGGCC
Source organism: Streptomyces sp. NPDC001532 (assembly GCF_040298625.1). NCBI lineage: Bacteria > Bacillati > Actinomycetota > Actinomycetes > Kitasatosporales > Streptomycetaceae > Streptomyces > Streptomyces sp. NPDC001532. The sequence goes on along the minus strand of NZ_JBEPAL010000045.1, from coordinate 64,527 downwards.
TCCAGTTCGGCGGCGCGCAGGGCGTCGTCGTCCAGGAAGTCGGCGGAGGACTCGGTCATGGCGCGGTCGGTGAAGACCAGGGGGCGTTCCGTCTCGGTGACCAGGTGTTTGACGACCTGGACGTTGCCGTTGACGTCCCAGACGGCGATGCCGGGGGTGAGGGTCGGGATGATCTCCACGGCCCAGCGGGGCAGGCCGAGGACGCGGCCGGTGGCGCGGGCCTCGTCGGCTTTCTGGGCGTAGATCGTGCGGGTGGAGGCCATCTTGAGGATCGCCGCGGCCTCCTTCGCCGCGGCTCCGTCCACCACGTCGGAGAGGTGGTGGACGACGGCGACGAAGGACAGGCCGAGCCGGCGGCCGAACTTCAGCAGCCGCTGGAACAGCTGGGCGACGAACGGGCTGTTGATGATGTGCCAGGCCTCCTCGACCAGGAAGATGCGTTTCTTCCGGTCGGGGCGGATCCAGGTGTGCTCCAGCCAGACGCCGACGATCGCCATGAGGATGGGCATGGCGATGGAGTTGCGGTCGATGTGGGACAGGTCGAAGACGATCAGCGGGGCATCCAGGTCGATGCCGACCGTGGTCGGGCCGTCGAACATGCCGCGCAGGTCACCGTCGACGAGCCGGTCCAGCACCAGGGCGACGTCCAGGCCCCACGCCCGTACGTCGTCTATGTCGACGTTCATCGCCTCCGCGGACTCCGGCTCGGGGTGCCGTAGTTGCTCGACGATGTCGGTCAGGACGGGCTGGCGTTCGACGATGGTCTCGTTGACGTAGGCGTGCGCCACCTTCAGTGCGAAGCCGGAGCGCTCGTCGAGGCTGTGCCCCATGGCGACCTCGATGATCGTCCGGAGCAGGGCCAGCTGGCCCGTCGTGGTGATCGCCGGGTCGAGCGGGTTGAGCCGGATGCCCTGGTCGAGTGCCGCCATCGGGTCCAGCCTGATCGGCGTTATCCCCAGCTCCTGCGCGATCAGGTTCCATTCGCCGGCCCCGTCCTCGCCCTGGGCGTCGAGCACCACGACCTGCCGGTCACGGAAGCGGAGCTGGCGCAGGACGTACGTCTTCTCCAGCGCCGACTTGCCGTTTCCGGACTCGCCGAGGACGAGCCAGTGGGGGGCCGGGAGCTGCTGGCCGTACAGCTGGAAGGGGTCGTAGATGTATCCCTTCCCGGAGTAGACCTCGCGGCCGATGATGACGCCCGAGTCGCCGAGGCCGGGGGCGGCGGTCGGCAGGTAGACGGCCTGGGCCTGGCCCGTGGAGGTGCGGACCGGCAGGCGGGTCGTCTCGACCTTCCCGAAGAGGAAGGAGGTGAAGGCGTCGGTGAGGACGGACAGCGGGTCCCGCATGAGGTCCTACCTCCGAATGCCGGTGGCGAAGGGGAGAGTGTTCACGAAGGCGCGGTGGTGCTCGCGGTCGCACCACTCCAGCTTCAGGTACGACTTTCCGGCCGAGGCCCTTATCGTCCGTTTGTCGCGGGCCAGGGCCTCCGGTGAGCGGGAGGAGACGGTGATGTAGCCGACCAGGTTGACGCCGGCGGCGCCGCTGGCGAGGTCCTCGCCGCGCTGGTCGAGGCGGGTGTGGGCGGCGATGTCACGCGGGTCGACGGTGCGGTTCATCTTGGCGGCGCGGGACGCCTCCGCCTCGTCGTTGGTCTTCTCGGTGAGCATGCGCTCGATGGCGATCTCGGTGGGTTCGAGGTCCATGGTGACGGCCACGGTCCGGATCACGTCCGGGGTGTGGACCAGCAGCGGGGCGAGGAAGTTGACGCCGACGGGGGTCATCGGCCACTCCTTCACCCAGGCCGTGGCGTGGCACCAGGGGGCGCGGGTGGAGGACTCGCGGGTCTTGGCCTGGAGGAAGGTCGGCTCCATGGCGTCCAGCTCGGCCGGCCAGGCGTTGCGCTTGGTCATCGCCTGGATGTGGTCGATCGGGTGGTCCGGGTCGTACATGGAGTGGATCAGGGAGGCGAGCCGGCCCTGGCCGAGGGGCTGGCGGACCCGGATGTCCGCCTCCTGGAGACGGGAGCAGATGTCGGTCAGCTCGCGTGCCATGACGACGGCGAGGCCCGCGTCCCGGTCGACCTTGCCGCCGTGCGGGCGGGCCGCGCGGGCCATGGTGTTGGCCTCGGCGGCGAGTTCGCGGGTGTAGTGCATACAGGCGATGAGGTACGCGCGGTGCTGCTCGCTGCTGGTCGACACCATCGACTGGAGCTGGTCGTAGGACTGCTGGAGCCAGGCCGGGGCGCGTTCGTCGCCGCGGACGGCGACGTCCTTGGCGTGGGCGTCGGGGTCGGCGGGCAGGGTGCGGGCCAGCATCTGGATCCGGGTGACGAAGCCGTCGCCGTTCGCCACGTGCTTGAGGAGGGTGCCGAAGCGGTCGACCAGGGCTTCCTGGTCCTCGGAGTCGCGCAGGCCGACGCCGGGGCCCTCGATCTCGATGCAGGCGGTGACCGTCTTGCGGTCGGCGTGCAGGAGTACGGCGATCTCGTCCGGCCCGAACGGGGCGGCCAGCCAGGTGATCCGGCCGATGCCGGGCGGCGGGCCGACCTCCACCTCGCGGCCGTCGAGCCGGGTGCCCGCCTCGATGGCGCCGGAGCGGTAGGTGGTGCCCGAGCGCAGGGTGCGCTTGTAGCTGCGGTTGATCTCGAACCACTTGTAGAACGTGCGGTGCTTGTACGGCACGTAGACCGCCGCCAGGGCGAGCAGCGGGAAGCCCATGAGCAGCACGATCCGGAGGGACAGGACCGGAACGAGGAGCCCGCACATCATGCCGAGGAACGCGCCCACGATGATCAGCGCGATCTCGCCGGTCTCGCGGTTGCGGCCGACGATCGCGTTCGGCCGGGCGCGGCCGATCAGATATGTACGGCGGGGCGTGACCGGATGGGACAGATGGGACTCGGTCGTCAACGCCCTTCACCTCCCGTGCGATTGGTACTGCTGTTGCGGGTGTTGCTGGCGTGCGGGGTGTTCACCGGGCTGGACGAGCGCGGCGGAGGCGCGGCGGAGGGGACAGATCCGCCGGCACCGTTCGAGGTGCGCGAGCTGTGCGCGGCGACGCCGCCGGAAGCGGTGTTGGCCGGGCGGGCGCCGCCGGAGCCCGAGGCCTGACCGCCGCCGTTGTTGTCCGCGCGGGAGCTGTGCGTCTTGATGCCCTGGGCGACGAGGGTGGCGGGACTGCTGATGACGGCCGCCGCCTTTCCTTCCGCGCCGCGCATCAGGCGGTTGTTGCGGGAGCCGGCGATCTCGTCGCCGAAGCCCGGGACGAAACGGTAGATCATCGCGCTGGCGAAGATGGCGAGCAGGATGATCGCCAGGCCGGAGACGACCGCGGAGAAGGCGTCGGGGCCGTCGTCGGCGGAGAGCGCGCCGGCAAGGCCGAGCACGATGACGATGACCGGCTTCACCAGGATGACGGCGATCATGATGCCCGCCCAGCGGCGGACGTGGCCCCACAGGTTCTTGTCGACCAGGCCGGCGTAGACGACGGTGCCGAGGAGGGCGCCGACGTAGAGCAGGGCGGCGCGGATGACGAGTTCCAGCCACAGCACGCCCGCGGCGAGGATGCTGACCAGCGAGACGACGATCAGCATGATCGGGCCGCCGCCGATGTCCTCGCCCTTCTCCAGGGCGCCGGAGAAGGTGCCGAAGAAGGTGTTCGTCTGGTCGCCGGTGGTCTTCGCCAGCACCTCGGTGATGCCGTCGGTCGCCGAGACGACCGTGTAGAGGATCAGCGGGGTGAACGCGGAGGCGAGGACGGTCAGCCAGAGGAAGCCGATCGCCTCGGAGATGGCGGTGGTGACGGGAACGCCACGCACCGCCCGCTTGGCCACCGCCAGCAGCCACAGCAGCAGGGTCAGGACCGTCGACGCCGCGAAGACCACCGCGTACTGCTGGAGGAACTTCGGGTTCGTGAAGTCGACGTTCGCGGTGTCGTTGACCGCCTCGCTGAGCTGCTTGATCGTCCAGGAGGCGGCGTCGGCGCAGCCCTGGGCGAGGGAGGAGAGGGGGTCGAGGGTGCTGGTGGGGTCGAGGGTGGGGGATCCGCCGGAGCGGGAGCTGCCGCTTTCGCTGCCGCGTTCGCAGTAGTCCTTGGCGGGGCCGTGGATCAGATCACAGGGGTCGTTGCTCGGCGAGGCCGACGGATTCGGCGTGGGCGCGGCGAGGGCGCGGGTGGCCGCGATGACCAAGGTGGTCTGTACGGTCCCCAGAACGGCGGTCAGCTTGAGTACGCGGTGCCTACCGGGCATAGGTGAACCCTCCGTACTCCTGGACGACCTTGGCCATTTCGTCGGCACTGGAGGCCCTGTCGTCGCCGGGAACGGGCGCGGGGCCTTCCTTCTGAGAGTGCGTCACGATCTTCCAGTCACCGGCGGTCCACTCGAGCTGCATGGTGATGGTGAACCAGCTGTTGGTGACGGGAGTCGTCGAGTTCTCGCCCGCGAGGCCGAGCAGCCCGCTGCACCAGACCTCGACCTTGGCGCTCGTGTCGGAGGCCTCGGTCACCTTGGTACCGATCGGGCTGGTGCGCGACACGAACGTGTAGCCCTGCGGGGTGGTGCCGTCCTCGTTCAGGCCGACATTTTTGTTGAAGTCGGGTGTGTACGCCCTGTCCAGCGTCGCTTCGAAGTCGGCGACCCGGGAAGGCGTGATGATCGTCTGCAGGATGGCGTTGCGCTTGGCCTTGTCGAACATCTCGGCGGAGCCGAGGGCCACCGCATAATTCGCCGCAGCGCTCTCCGCCCCCTGCTGCGTCTGGGCGAAGCCCGTCGGTACGCCGGCGGTTTTTCCGTTCACCGGGGTTTCGCCGGTTGCCGCCGTGGTGGAGGTCTCCGGTTTGTCGGTGGTGGTGTCGGAGGTCGCGGAATCGTCTCCTCCACGGTTCGCGAAGGCGATCGCGGCGATGAGGAGGACCACCACGCCCACCACCGTGACCAGGCTCCGCGAGGACGACCGGCCGCCGCGTCGGGGGGCGCCGCCGTAGGTGTCGTTGCCGCTGTCGGGCAGCCGGGTGCGGGTCTGCCCGGAGCCGCCGTATCCGCCGGAGGCCTCGTGCTCGTCACCGGGACTCATGCCGCGTACGCCCCCTCGTACCGAATGAACGCGTAGGGATACGACGGTAGCCGTGCTGGTTCCCGCGCGGGCGCGGTGGGGTGACTCGACATCAGGGAAACGCAACCTCAGCCGGTGGGCGCGACGGGCGGGTGGGGTAGAGGGGACCGGGCGGGCCCGGAGCGGACTGGACGACGCGTCTGTGGCGGGCGGCGGTGTGCCGGGCTAGACGGCCATGCCGTACACGATCGTGAAGAGCGTGCCGAGGGATCCGATGATGAAGACGCCTGTGAGACCGGCGATGATCAGGCCCTTGCCCTGTTCCGCGCTGAAGGTGTCGCGGAGCGCGGTCGCGCCGATGCGCTGTTTGGCGGCGCCCCAGATGGCGATGCCGAGACAGATCAGGATGGCGACCGCCATCACGACCTCGATCATCACCTTGGCCTCGTTGCCCAGGCTGCCGAAGGGCCCCCAGTCCGGAGCGATCCCCCCGATGATGGTGTTGATGTCTCCCTCGTCGGCCGCAAAGAGCATGTAAGTCACCGCCCCTGGTGGGTAGTTCCGCAGTCCCTCTGCGGTGCGCAGAGGTCAGGCCTCATTCTCGCCGACAATGACGCCCAGGTATGTCGACTTGGCGTCATTGCTTGGCGGGTTTCGTACGAATAGCTCGTATAGTCACTCTGTGTATCACGGCCGGTAACGCCGGGCAATGAAGCGGGTGCGAAACCGGTGGTGTGGTTCGGTCGTTGTGTCACTTTTGGTGATCAGGGCGTTTTCTGACGGAGTGACGGGTGAGCGCTCGTGCCGATGTTCCCTGGGTGAAGGCTAGCGGGCGGGATCCACCGGCGTCGTCGGCGCTCGAACGGGTCATATGGCAAGGTCGGTCTCCGTGGACGCACTCAAGGACCGGGATCCCGCGCACATAGGCCCCTACACCCTGCTCGCGCGGCTGGGCGCGGGCGGGATGGGGCAGGTCTATCTCGGGCGGTCGCCGGGCGGGCGGCTGGTCGCCATCAAGGTCATCCGGGAGGAGATCACCGATCACCCGGAGGCGCTGGCCCGTTTCCGCCGGGAGGTGGAGACGGCACGGGCGGTGCGGAGCGCGTTCACGGCGAACCTGATCGACGCCTCGCTGGAGGCGGCGCCGTACTGGCTGGCCACCGAGTTCGTGTCGGGGCCCACGCTGGCCAAGGCGGTGCAGCAGCAGGGGCCTTTACCGGCCGACAGCGTGAGGAGGCTGTTCGCCGCGCTCGCCGAGGCTCTGGCCAGCGTCCACGCGCACAGTGTCACGCACCGGGACCTCAAGCCGCAGAACGTGATTCTCTCCCCGCAGGGGCCGCTGCTCATCGACTTCGGTATCGCGCGCGGCACGGCGGACACCGCGCTGACCCAGACGGGGTTCACCCCGGGCACTCCCGGCTACTCCGCTCCGGAGGTGCTGACCGGTGATCAGGCGGGGCCGGAGTCCGACGTGTTCGCTCTCGGGGCGACGCTCGCCCATGCGGCGACCGGGCGTCCGCCCTTCGGGACGGGGCCCACGCATGCCGTGTCGTACCGCGTGGTCCATGAGGGCATCGACGTCACGGGGGTCGAGCCGGGGCTGGCCGCGCTGATCGAGGAGTGCGTGGCCAAGGATCCCGCGCGGCGGCCCACGCCGGGCTCCGTCATCGAGCGGTGCGCGGTGTCCAGCGGCCTCGCCGAGGACCCCTTCTACGGGCGGCTCACCGGGAGTGACGCGCCGGCCGTGCCGCGGGACCTGCCGGAGGCCGTCGCCGCCGGGCTGGTGCCGGCCGGGCACGGGGCGCCGGCCGTGCCCGCGTACCTGCCGGCCGCGGGGCCCGCGTACCAGCCGACGGCCGGGCCCGGATACGTCCCCACCCTCGCGCCCGCCACGCGGCCCGTCGCACCGGGGCGCGCGCCGTCCCGCCGTACGCCCTGGATCGTGGCCCTCACCGTCGCGGTCGTGGCGGGGACGGCGTCCGCCGTGGCCGTGCGGACGCTGGACGGAGACGAACGAGGGAAGCAGCAGGCCACCGGGGCGTCGCCGTCGGCGAGCGCCGTGCGCCGGGAGCCGCCGGCCTACATCGAGAACAACCGGGTCTCCCGGGACTACTGGACGCTGTCCGACGACCCGGACGAGGCGGCGCACGGCATCGGTGACTGCGCGGTGATCGGGGGCGGCAGCCCGCCGAGGGAACTCCAGACGAGCGTGGCCGACGTCGACGACCCCACCGCGCCGTTCGTGTCCCGGCAGGCCAGGATCGCCTTCCGGTTCAAGTACGCCGAGAACCTTCCCGAGCGGCCCGACCCCTACTACGTCTCCGTCGGTGTGAAGCCTCCGCACGAGATCGACCCGGAGACGGGCAGGCCGTACACCGATGTGCTGACGGAGAGCAAGAGCATGGGTTACACCAGCAAGCCCGTGGACATCTACACCCACTGGAAGGACGGCGGGTTCGTCGAGCTGACCTATCCGGACGACTTCCGGAGCCACTTCGAGGGCAAGGCCGATCCGGCCATCCCCGTGGCGAACGATCCGGGGGACTGGACGGTCGTCCTGTACCACGTGCCCGGAAGCAGTCCTGGTGAGTTCGAGAGCATCGGCTGCACCGGGTTCCACGCCGAGCAGGGCGAGAATTGGTCCGACTCGGCGGGCACACGGCCGAATCAGCCTTGAACGGGCCTGCGATGGGGGAGGGTTGAGCCGTGCGAAAAGTCTGGGTGGCCGGTGGTGTCGCGCTCGGGATGGGCCTGAGCTTCGTCATGCTGCTCGTCGTCGGGGTGTACGTCGTCGCCGGGAACCTGCTGAACGGTGTGGGCGGCGGAGCCAAGACGCTCGCCAAGGGCTCGGTGCCGGCGGCGTATCAGCCGCTGGTGTCGAAGTGGGGCAATCTCTGTCCCGCGATCAACCCGGCCCTGCTGGCCGCGCAGCTCTACCAGGAGAGCGGGTTCAACCCGAGCGCCAGGAGCCCGGCCGCGGCGCAGGGGATAGCGCAGTTCATCCCGGGCACCTGGGCCACCCACGGCATCGACGGGGACGGGGACGGCGACCGCGACGTGTGGGATCCGAATGACGCGATTCCATCGGCCGCCTCCTACGACTGCACCCTCGCCAAGTACGTCGAGGACGTGCCCGGAGACGCCACGAAGAACATGCTCGCCGCCTACAACGCGGGCGCGTACGCGGTGATCAAGTACGGGGGTGTGCCGCCGTACAAGGAGACGCAGAACTACGTCCGGACGATCACCATGCTCGAGGACAGCTTCGCCGCCCCCACAACCCGCCTCGACCCCTCCAAGCAGGCCGCCGGGGCCATTCACTACGCGCAGAAGAAGCTCGGGACGCCGTATCTGTGGGGTGGGAACGGTACGCCTGAGCAGGGCGGACGGTTCGACTGTTCCGGGCTGACCAAGGCGGCGTACGCGAGTGTGGGGATCGAGCTGCCGCGGGTGGCGAACGATCAGTACAACGCCGGTCCGCATCCCTCGCGGGACGAGCTGCTGCCCGGGGACCTGGTGTTCTTCTCGACCGATCCGACGAACTCGCGGGCCATCGACCACGTGGGGATCTACGTGGGCGGCGGGTACATGATCGACGCGCCGTACACGGGTGCGGTGATCCGGTTCGACCCGATCGACACCCGTAAGTACTTCGGGGCGACCCGGGTCACCGAGGATGGCGCAAAAGCGCTGCCCTCGGCGGTGTGAACCGAGTGTGAGGCACACCCCTGAGCTGCGGCGATGTATCTCTCTTCGATAACGTCTGCGTGATCATTCCGTGGAATGTGGAACGGAGTGACCGGGGCCGTGCGTTCCTGTTGACGTAGCCGATTGACGGAGTCGCTGACGTTGCCGATCGATCTACGGACCACGGGGGTGGCAAGGACGGCGCATGCAAAGGGTGCGCCGGTGAGATGACGACGAAGGGGCCGCTGCACCATGGCTGGACTCGCGCAATCCGGGTCGAACCCCGACGTCGAGCTGCTCTACGACATCAACGGCCTGGCCAAGGACGCACCGCACTGGTTCGACCGGGTCATGGAGTACGTGGGCGAGTACGGACTGCTGCTCGCCGTGGTGCTGCTCGTGCTGTGGTGCTGGTGGTCCGGCCGGCGTCGGGCGGAATCCGCAGAGGAGGCGGCCTCCTCGGTCGCCGCGCTGGTGTGGGCGCCGCTGGCGGCCGGTGTCGCGGTCCTGGTGAACGTGCCGATACGAGGGTTCGTCGAGCGGCCCCGGCCGTTCCTGGAGCACGAGGGCCTGGAGGTCCTGGTCGCCGGGAAGACCGACTTCTCGTTCGTCAGCGACCACGCGACGATCACCATGGCCATCGCCGTCGGGCTGTTCGTCGCCAACCGCAGGTTCGGCCTCGTCGGCATCGGGCTCGCGCTGTTCGAGGGCTTCTGCCGGGTCTACATGGGCGTGCACTACCCGACCGACGTCATCGGCGGCTTCGCGCTCGGCACGGCCGTCGCGCTGCTGCTCTCTCCGGTCGCCATGGCGCTGCTCACCCCGGTCGCCAAGGCCATGGAGCGCTCGCCGAGGATCGGCTGGCTGATCCGGGCCCGGTCGTCCGCGGAGCGCCGCGACACCGTGCTTCCTGGTGCCCGCAAGGAGGCCGCGGGGGCGGAGGCGCGCGACCTGGCGGCCTGACCGGCCCCTCCGTCCTGACCGGCGCCGTGGTCCTGCCCGGCGCCGTCGTCCTGACCGGCCCCGCCTTCCACCGGCCACCGCGGCCGGAGCCCCGCCGCTCGTCGCCCCCCGGCGCCTCACAGTGCCTGCGGGTGCGTGAACACCCTGTTCGGGTCGTACGCCCGCTTCAGCTTGGCCAGGCGCGGGGCCGCGTCTCCGTAGTACGCCGTGCGCCAGTCCTTCAGCGTCGGGTCGGTGTAGTTCTGGTACGCCGCTCCCGAGGCGTACGGGCGCATCGCGTCGTGGGCGGATTTCAGCCACGACTGGGCGGCCGTGCCCGCAGTGCCCGCGCGCCAGGAGGCGATGTACTGGGCCAGCATCCGGGAGCGGCGGTGCACGAAGGCCGTCGCGGTCGGTGAGACGCGGTTGACCGCGCCGCCGAGGGCGGTCAGCGCGATGCTGCCGGCGCCGCCCTGGACCGCCTCGATCCGGTTCAGCAGGGTCTGGATCCCGGCCGCGGGGACCGAGCGGTCGAAGAAGTCGGAGCGGGCCGCGTACGTCTCCCGGCCGAGCGCGCCCTGCGGTGAGCGGCCCGGTGTGGAGCCCGGCAGATGGCACTGGGCGTCCGTGGCGAAGGAGGAGCAGCCGGCGTAGATCTCCATCGCCTCCTCGTAGGAGCGGCGGCGCAGCGAGACGGAGGAGGCGGAGGCGCCGACGCGGGCGGCGAGGCGGTCGACGGCGTTCTGGAGTTCGCCGTAGGTGCCGAGGGAGAAGGCGGCGACGGAGACGGTGGGGCTGCCGCCGGCCGCTCTGGCGAGGTGCAGGGAGGACCAGATCTCGTCCGGCTGGTCCGGGCCCCACTCCTGCCAGGCCTTCACCACCGCCGCGGCCTTCGCCCACGGCCAGGACAGGTGACCCGTGACCGCCTGCGGGGCCGGGTGGGTGCGGAAGCGCAGCTCGGTGACGACGCCGAAGGTGCCGTTGCCCGCGCCGCGCAGCGCCCAGAAGAGATCCTTGTGCTCGTCGGCGTCGGCGGTGATCCGCTTGCCGTCGGCGGTGACCAGGGTGGCCTGGGTGAGACTGTCGCAGGTCAGGCCGTAGGCCCGGGAGACGACGCCGTGTCCGCCGCCGAGCACCAGGCCGGAGACGCCGACCGTGGGGCAGGAGCCGGCCGGGATGGTGGCGCCCTTGGCGGCCAGTGCCCGGTAGACGTCGATCAGTTTGGCGCCGGCGCCGACGACGGCCGAGCCGCCGCTCGCGCGTATCCCGTTCAGCCGGGAGACGTCGATGATGAGGCGGCCGTTGCCGGAGGACCAGCCGGCGTAGGAGTGGCCGCCGTTGCGGATGGCGACGCGCAGGCCGCGGGCGCGGGCGTGGGCGAGGGTGGTGGCGATGTCGTCGGCGTGGGCGACGTAGGCCACGGCGGCGGGCTTCAGGGAGTCGAAGCGGGTGTTGTAGAGCTGGCGGGCGGTGGGCCAGGCGGCGTCGCCGGGGCGGACCAGGGTGCCGTCGAGGTCGCCGGCGAGGGTGTTCCAGCTCGCGGGGGCCCGGCCGGTGGCGGTGCGGGTCGTGGGTGTGGTGGTGCCGGTGGTGTCCGTGGGGGTGGCCGGGGTGTCGGTGGCCCGTGCGCTGCCGGTGCCGCCGCCGCACGCCGCCACCGAGACGGCCGCCGAGAGCGCGGCCGTGCAGCCGCCGATGAACGTACGCCGCTCCATGTGCTGCCTGCTTCCCGCCCGACGGTGCTGTCGTGGAACGAGACGGGTCTGGCGGGCCGCGGGTTCCCCACTCGATCGGGCACTCCCTCCGGCCGTCACCGCTGGTGTACGGTCCCGATAGATGCCTGTTTGTTACCTCTTGACGGCTATCGGTGGTGGTGGCCGGGGTGGCGACCGCCGGGTGAGGCCGCCCTCCGGGACCTCTGTGTGCCCTTCCCGTAAGCGTTCCGTGACCTAACCGCACCGTCCGCAGGGGTTCACCCCCCGTTCACTTCCGGCCATAGGCGGCTTCACCTGTTCTGCCTAATTTCGGCCTTGCTGATGGCGAGCGCGGCCTGTGATGCCGTGCCCGTCTCACCCAGACTTCGCACGCCGCCGGATTCAGGACGGCGGCTCCCGGAAGGAACTCCCGAAAGTGAAGCTTCAGCGCATGAACCGGCGGGCCCTCACCCTCGGTGCTCTCGCCGTCTCCGGCGCCCTGGCCCTCACGGCGTGCGGCTCCGACGACCCCGGGACCACCGGTTCCGACCCGTCGGGCGGCACTCAGGCCGCGAACTCGATCAAGTGTGACGACGCCCAGGGCCAGCTGCTCGCCGACGGCTCCTCCGCGCAGAAGAACGCGATCGACGCCTGGGTCAAGCAGTTCACCTCGCAGTGCAACGGCGTTCAGGTCAACTACAAGGGCGGCGGCTCCGGCGCCGGTGTCACCGCGTTCACGCAGGGCACGGTCGCCTTCGCGGGCTCCGACTCCGCGCTGGACCCCGAGGAGATCGAGGCCTCCAAGAAGGTCTGCTCCGGCGGTCAGGGCATCGACCTGCCGATGGTCGGCGGCCCGATCGCCGTCGGTTACAACGTCCCGGGTGTCGACAACCTGGTCCTGGACGCGCCGACCCTCGCCAAGATCTTCGACAGCAAGATCGCCAAGTGGAACGACGCGGCGATCCAGAAGCTCAACCCCGAGGCGAAGCTTCCCGACCTCAAGATCCAGGCGTTCCACCGCTCGGACGAGTCCGGCACCACGGACAACTTCACCAAGTACCTGATCGCCGCCACCCCGGAGAACTGGAAGTACGAGGGCGGCAAGGCCTGGCAGGCCAAGGGCGGCCAGTCGGCCTCCGGCTCCTCCGGTGTCGCCCAGCAGGTCAAGCAGACCTCCGGCGCCATCAGCTACATGGAGCTGTCGTACGCCAAGGACGGCATCCAGGCCGCCGCCATCGACACGGGCGCCGGCGAGCCGGTCCAGGCCACCGTCGAGAACGCCACCAAGGCCATCGCCGACGCCAAGGTCGTCGGCACCGGCAAGGACCTCGCCCTGGAGCTGAACTACGCCACCAAGGCCGAGGGCGCCTACCCGATCACCCTCGTCACGTACGAGATCGTCTGCGACAAGGGCAACAAGTCCGAGACCCTGCCCGCCACCAAGGCCTTCCTGCGGTACATCGCCAGCACGGACGGCCAGAACGTCCTCGCGCAGAACGACTACGCGCCGATGCCCGAGGACATCATCGCCAAGGTCCGCACGACCATCGAAGAGCTGAGCTGACCCGAGTGCGGTCCGGTCCCGACCGGGACCGGGCCGCACCGTCCGGTGCACCGCCGCCCGGAGCCGCGCCCCGCGCTCGGCTCCACCGAGCCGCCCGACCGACGCGGCTCCGCAGACCGGAGAACCCGATGGACATAACGACAGCACCCACCGACGCTCCTCCCCCCACCCCTCAGCCGACCCTCCCCGAGCGCAAGCGCGCGGCCCGGGGCGCCACCCGGCCCGGCGACCGCATCTTCCTCGGCCTGTCCCGCGGCTCGGGCATCCTGCTGCTGGTGATCATGGCCGCCATCGCGGTCTTCCTCACCTGGCGGGCCGTCCTCGCGATCAGCGAGGACGAGGGCAACTTCCTCACCACCTTCGAGTGGAACACCAGCGCCCAGCCGCCGGTGTTCGGCATCGCGGTCCTGGCCTACGGCACGATCGTCTCCTCGGTCATCGCCATGGCCATCGCGGTCCCGATCGCGGTCGCCATCGCGATCTTCCTCACCCACTACGCCCCGCGCCGGCTGAGCGGCCCGATCGCCTATGTGATCGACCTGCTCGCCGCGGTGCCGTCCATCGTGTACGGCCTGTGGGGCGCGCTGATCCTCGTCCCGCACATGAACGGCCTGTTCGGCTGGCTGGACGACTACCTCGGCTGGACCGGTGTCTTCGACTGGGAGGGCGGGCCCGCCCGCTCGATGCTCACGGTCGGCATCCTGCTCGCCGTCATGATCCTGCCGATCATCACCAACGTGAGCCGTGAGGTCTTCCGGCAGGTCCCGCAGATGCACGAGGAGGCGGCCCTGGCCCTCGGCGCCACGCGCTGGGAGGTCATCCGCATGGCGGTGCTGCCGTTCGGCCGCTCCGGCGTGATCTCGGCCTCGATGCTCGGTCTCGGCCGCGCGCTCGGCGAGACCATGGCCGTCGCCACCGTGCTGTCGCCGGACTTCCTGATCCACGGCAGCCTGCTCGACCCGGGCGGCGGCACCTTCGCCCAGAACATCGCCAGCAAGTTCGGCGAGGCGACCGAGTTCGGCCGGGACGCGCTGATCGCCTCCGGTCTGGTCCTGTTCGTCATCACGCTGCTGGTCAACGGCGCGGCCCGCGCGATCATCGCCCGCCGCAAGGAGTACTCGGGGGCCAACGCATGAGCCACGCCGTCGTCAACGACAAGCGCCGCGGCAGCCTCCAGGGCGCCCGGCTGCCGAAGTGGTCTCCCTGGGCGATCGCCGTGGGCTCCCTCGCGGTGTCCGTCGGCGGCAGCCTCGCCGTCGGGATCGAGAGCCGGGTCCAGTGGGGCCTGATCGCCGCGATCCTGTTCGTCCTCGGTACGTACGTCATCGCCTCGCGCGTCGAGGGCAGCCGCCAGGCCAAGGACCGGATCGCCACCTCTCTGGTGTGGGTCGCCTTCCTGCTGGCCGTGGTGCCGCTGGTCTCCCTGGTGTGGACGACCGTCTCGCGCGGTGTGAAGGTCCTCGACGCCTACTTCCTGAGCCACTCCATGGGTCTCGTCGCCGACTCCGAGCCGGGCGGCGGCATCTACCACGCCATCATCGGCACCCTGGAGCAGGTCGGCATCGCCACCCTGATCGCCGCGCCGATCGGCGTGCTGACCGCGATCTACCTGGTGGAGTACGGGCGCGGGAACCTCGCCCGGGCCGTCACCTTCTTCGTCGACGTGATGACCGGCATCCCCTCGATCGTCGCCGGTCTGTTCATCCTGAGCCTGCTGCTGATCTTCGAGATGGGCTTCTCGGGCTTCGCCGGCGCGCTCGCCCTGGCGATCCTGATGATGCCGGTGGTCGTCCGGTCCACCGAGGAGATGCTGAAGCTCGTCCCGAACGAGCTGCGGGAAGCCTCCCTGGCGCTCGGTGTGCCGAAGTGGCGCACGATCCTGAAGGTCGTCCTGCCGACCGCGGTCGGTGGCATCACCACCGGCATCATGCTGGCGGTCGCCCGGATCGCCGGCGAGACGGCGCCCGTGCTGCTGCTGGTGTTCGGCAACCCGTTCATCAACAACAACCCCTTCGACGGCCCGCAGGCGTCGCTGCCGCTGTACATCTACCAGCAGTACTCGCAGAGCGCGGGCTCGCCCGCGGCCTACGACCGTGCCTGGGCGGCGTCCCTGACGCTCATCGCCTTCGTGATGATCCTCAACCTGCTGGCGCGCGGCATCGCGCGCTGGAAGGCCCCGAAGACCGGTCGCTGACGCGGCGGGCGGCGACCGATCAAGTTCTGGAAGTGAAGCAATCATGGCCAAGCGAATCGACGTAAGCGGACTGACCGCCTACTACGGCTCCCACAAGGCGATCGAGGACATCTCGATGACCGTCGAGCCCCGCTCGGTGACGGCCTTCATCGGCCCCTCCGGCTGCGGCAAGTCGACGTTCCTGCGCACGCTGAACCGCATGCACGAGGTCACCTCCGGCGGGCGGGTCGAGGGCAAGGTGCTCCTCGACGACGAGGACCTGTACGGCGCCGGCGTGGACCCGGTGTCGGTCCGCCGCGAGGTCGGCATGGTGTTCCAGCGGCCGAACCCGTTCCCGACGATGTCGATCTACGACAACGTGGCGGCGGGGCTGCGGCTGAACGGCAACTTCAAGAAGGGCGAGCTGAACGACATCGTCGAGAAGTCGCTCAAGGGCGCCAACCTCTGGAACGAGGTGAAGGACCGGCTGAACAAGCCCGGCTCCGGCCTCTCCGGCGGTCAGCAGCAGCGGCTGTGCATCGCGCGGGCGATCGCCGTCGAGCCGAACGTGCTGCTGATGGACGAGCCGTGCTCCGCGCTCGACCCGATCTCCACCCTCGCCATCGAGGACCTGATCGGGGAGCTGAAGGAGCGCTTCACGATCGTCATCGTGACGCACAACATGCAGCAGGCGGCGCGGGTCTCGGACCGTACGGCGTTCTTCAACCTGGCCGCGGTCGGGCAGCCCGGCCGGCTGATCGAGATAGACGACACCGAGCGGATCTTCTCCAACCCGTCGGTCCAGGCGACCGAGGACTACATCTCCGGCCGCTTCGGCTGATCCGCGGCCGGCACGACTCCTCGCGGTGCTGCATGGCGGTGCCACCGTGAGGTCGAAAAGGGCCCGCCCCTGGCTCCCGGGGGCGGGCCCGTTCGTGTCTCGGTGGGGTTCCCTACAGGAACGCCAGGTGCACCAGCCCGTACGAGGCGGCGGCCACCGCGGCCGCGGCCGGCATGGTGATGAACCAGCCCAGGACGATGTTCTTCGCCACGCCCCAGCGCACCGCGTTCACCCGCTTCGTCGCGCCCACGCCCATGATGGCCGAGGTGATGACGTGCGTGGTGGAGATCGGCGCGTGGAAGACGAACGCCGAGCCGAACATGATCGTCGCGCCGGTGGTCTCGGCCGCGAAGCCCTGCGGCGGGTCGAGCTCGATGATCTTGCGGCCCAGGGTGCGCATGATGCGCCAGCCGCCCGCGTAGGTGCCGGCCGAGAGCATCACGGCGCAGGCGATCTTCACCCACACCGGGATCGGGTCGCCGTAGTCCTCGACGTCGGCGATGACCAGGGCCATCACCACGATGCCCATCGTCTTCTGCGCGTCCTGGAGGCCGTGGCCGAGCGCCATGCCCGCCGCCGAGACGGTCTGCGCGATACGGAAGCCGCGCTTGGCCTTGTGCGGGTTGGCCCGCCGGAACATCCACAGGATCGCCGTCATCACCAGGTAGCCGGCCAGCAGGCCCACCACCGGGGAGATGAACATCGGGATGACGACCTTCTCCAGCACGCCGTCCCAGTAGACGGTGGTACCGCCGGCCAGCGCGGCGCCGACCATGCCGCCGAACAGCGCGTGCGAGGAGGACGAGGGCAGGCCGAAGTACCAGGTGACGAGGTTCCAGACGATCGCGCCCACGAGCGCGGCGAAGAGGATCCCCATGCCGGTGGAGCCCTCGGGTGTCTGGATCAGGCCCTCACTGACGGTCTTCGCGACCCCGCTGCCCATGAAGGCGCCGGCGAGGTTCATGACCGCGGCCATCGCCAGCGCGGCCCTCGGGGTCAGCGCGCGCGTCGACACGGAGGTGGCGATCGCGTTCGCGGAGTCGTGGAAGCCGTTGGTGTAGGTGAAGAAGAGTGCGACCAGGATGGTCACGACCAGCGCGAAGGTGTCCATCGACGCCTCAGGACTCCTTGACGGCGATGGTCTCCACCGTGTTCGCCACATGTTCGAATGCGTCGGCGGCCTCTTCCAGGACGTCGACGATCTGCTTGAGCTTCAGCACCTCGATGGCGTCGTACTTGCCGTTGAAGAGGTGGGCGAGCAGCTTGCGGTGGATCTGGTCGGCCTGGTTCTCCAGCCGGTTGACCTCGATCCAGTACTCGGTGAGGTTGTCCATCGTGCGCAGGTGGGGCATGGCCTCGGCGGTCAGCTCGGCGGCCCGCGCCAGCACCTCGATCTGCTGCTCCACGCCCTTGGGCAGCTCGTCGACGTTGTAGAGGACGACCAGGTCGACGGCCTCCTCCATGAAGTCCATGATGTCGTCGAGGGACGAGGCGAGGGAGTAGATGTCCTCGCGGTCGAAGGGCGTGATGAAGGAGGAGTTCAGCTGGTGGAAGATCGCGTGCGTGGCGTCGTCACCTGCGTGTTCCGCTGCCCGCATACGCTCCGCGATCTCGGCCCGGGCGGAAGCGTCCGCCCCGAGCAGTTCCATCAGGAGCTTCGAGCCCGTGACGATGTTGTCCGCGGATGCGGCGAACATGTCGTAGAAGCTCGTCTCCCTGGGGGTCAGACGAAAGCGCACGTGGGGTCCTCGGGGTGCATCGGTTTCGGTCAGGCTGATGCTAGGCGCATCATCCGGCCACGGCTAATGGGCCGTCCCCCAGTGTCGCCCATCGGGCAGAGTTATCGGCACGGGGGCGGCGCACGTCGGTGGCCAGGCCTGCTGCCAAGGGGCGTATACCCGGCAAAGTCCGTTACGATATACCCAGTAGGGGTATGTGGATGGAGGACGTTATGACGACCACCGAGGCCAGCGCCGGTCTGCCCGCCGAGGCTCCCGCGGAGGCCGTGGTGACCGATCATGATCGGGGGATCCACGGGTACCACCACCAGAAGGACGAGCACCTGAAGCGGCTGCGCCGCATCGAGGGCCAGATCCGGGGCCTGCAGCGGATGGTCGACGAGGACGTCTACTGCATCGACATACTCACGCAGGTCTCCGCCTCCACCAAGGCCCTGCAGTCCTTCGCGCTCCAGCTGCTGGAGGAGCACCTGCGCCACTGCGTCGCGGACGCGGCGCTCAAGGGCGGGGACGAGATCAACGCCAAGGTGGAAGAGGCGACCAAGGCGATCGGGCGGATGCTGCGCACCTGAGCAGCCGCGCGGACACCCTCTGTCTACGCCTTCGGTTCGGCCGCGCGTTCCTCGGCCACCCGCAGGACCTGGTCGATGCTCTCCATGCTCAGCCGGTCCTCGGCGGCCGAGGCCGCGATGATCAGCTCCCCGCACAGCTCGATCTCGGCGAGGGCCACGTGGTCCTGAACCGCCGTACCGCCGAGCGGAGCCACGTGCGTCACCTCTTCTCTGCCGTCACCGACTTCCTAGAGTAGGGAGCGGCGCACACACCGCGCATGGCACGGACGGGCTAGTTCCAGCCGGTCACTCCCGCCGGTTCGCGGCCTCTCGCCCCTCCGCGATCCGGCCCGCGTAGATGTCCTCGGAGGGCGGCAGACGGACGTCGGCGGGGGTGCCGAAGTCGTACAGCAGGGTCGTCGAGGCGACCGCGACCGTGGCCTTCTCGCTGCCGTTGACGAAGCTGAAGCGGTGCCGGACCTTGCGGATCCGGCCCTGGTCGTCCAGGAAGACGTCGAACGGGACGTCGGCCGTGGCGAACCCTTTCGCCGCTGCCGCCAGCGACGCTTTTCCGCCGGGCGAGGCCTTGCGCGCCGCCTCGACGAGGTTCGCGGTGCCGCGATAGTGCCGGACCGGCGCGCCCCCGATCTCGGTACGGCCGACATAGGCCGCCGTGCGGGTGCCGCGCAGCACCTCGGCGGCGGCGAACGGATCGGTGGCGCCGCCGGTGACCAGGTTGCCGTCGGCGAGGGTGTGGGTCTCCACGCGGACCCACTTGTCGGCCGGGACGCCCGCGCCGCGGTTCTTCATGTAGAGCGCGCCGGGCGCGAGGAGTTCGGTGATCGGTCGGTGCTCGCTCTGGCCCGCCGGGTCCTGCGGGAGCAGCACGCTCAGCCGGCCGAGGGCGCGCGTGTAGTCGTAGACGCCCTCGCCGCGGATGGTGACGCGGGTGCCGCCGGTGGCCATCTCCATCGAGGTGCGCGCCTTGGAGGTGCGGGCGGCGACCAAGGTGTCGGCTGCCTTGTGCAGGACCGGGACCGGGTCGGCCGGGGGGCGGGCGTCGTCGGCGGCCGCGCCGCTGCCGCCGCAGCCGGCGGTGCCGAGACAGACGCAGGCGACCAGCCCCGCCGCGACGACCGTTCCGCCCGCTCTGCCGTACCGCTGCTGCGCCATGGTCTGCCTACCCCCAGCCGTCCTTCGGTCACGGGCTCCGTGTCGTCCGGTTAACGACGGGTAGCTTGGGCCGTCACGCCGCCGGGGGAGGCGCGGGGGCGGCAGCGCGGGCGCACGGGCTGTTCACTTTGCGTCGGTACCGTGTCCGCGTGACCCAGCAGGACCGCTTCGCCCCTGGCCAGAACCACTCGGAGCACCGCGTGACGACGGTGGAGCAGGGGCCGTTTTGTGTCGCGCGGTGCAGTTGCGGCTGGCGGGGGCCCGCACGGCGGGCGCGCAGCCAGGCGCGGACGGACGGGGCGGGGCATGCGTCCCAGCCCTGAGCGCGGCGCTCCGCGAGACCTCGCTCAGGCGCGGCGCAGGGCGGCCAGCAGTTCGTCGACCAGTTCCTTGTCGCGGGGCTGGGTGAGGCGGGCGCGGGCGGCGGCCGGGAGGAGCCACAGGACGCGGTCGACCTCGGAGGTCGGGGTGAAGGAGCCGGCGGTGGCCTCCGCGGCCCAGTAGCGGACCTGCTTGGGACGGCCGTGGGCCAGGTAGTGCAGGGTGGGCAGCTCGACGCCGGGCACCGCGGTGCACCCGGTCTCCTCCGCGACCTCGCGCAGCGCGCCGGCCAGCGCGTCCTCGCCGGGCTTGAGCTTGCCCTTCGGGTGCGACCAGTCGTCGTACTTCGGGCGGTGGACGAGGCAGAGCTCCGGCTTCCCGTCGGCTGGCGAGCGGCGCCACAGCACGCAGCCGGCGGCCAGGACGGGGGTGGTGTCCTCGGCGGGGCCGGTCATGGGGCGTTCACCGTCCGCTTCTGCCAGGACTGCTGGAAGGCGAACCGGGCCGCCTCCACCTCGTGGCGCTGGTCGGCGTGCAGGACACCGAGGGCGTAGGCGGTGGCCGGGGCGATCCTCGGGGTGCGGGCGGCCGCTGCCGCCGCGGCCGCCGCCTCGGAGGCGTCCCGGTGGCGGTTGAGGGCCTGACCGGCGGTCAGCAGCCGGACGTCGACCGGGGCGTCGTCGCCGTCCAGGACCTCACGGGCGTAGCGGTGCAGGCGCAGCAGGAGGCGGACCTGGTGCCAGGGGGCGTCCTGGGGGTGCGGGGCGGGGTCCGGGGAGAGGCCGTGGACCAGCGCCTCCGCGTTGTACGGGCTGCCCGCGGTGACGAGCGGGAGGGCGGCCACGGCGTCGGTGAGGCGCTCCTCGGCGGCGTCCGCCAGCGGGCGCAGGCCGGTGCCGGTCGCGGTGGTGGTGAGCGGGACCTCGCTGGCCAGTAAGGCGACCTTGTCGGCGACCGCGTGGAAGCGGGCGGAGCCGAGGGCCTGGAGCGCGGTGGAGTGGGCGCGGGTGCGGGCGAGGGTGAGCTGGCGGTCCAGGAGCGCGCCGGCCTTCGCGGCGCCCACGGTGAGGTTGCCGCGCTCCGCGGGCTGGACGGGACGGGCCGGGGCCCCGGCGTCACCGGGTGCCCGGCCCGCGCTCCGCGCGCCGGCGCGCACCCCGGCCGCCGTGCCGTCGCCGTTGACCGGCTGCGCCGGGAACGCCGCCGAGCCCGACAGCCGGTGCAGGGCGTTCAGCAGGCGTTCCAGGCGCGAGGCGCAGGCGTGCTCCAGGGCCAGGGTGCCGGAGAGCCAGGCCAGTTCGGGCCGGATGGCCTCGGACCAGTCGGGGTCCAGCAGGGACCGGAAGGTGTGCAGACTGCCGCTTATGCGGCGGGCCGAGCGGCGCAGGGCCCGGGCCGCGTCGAGGGAGTCGCCCGTGCCGGTCTCCCGGTGCTGGCGCAGGGCGCGGAGGAACTCCGTGGCCTGCGACCGGAGATAGCCCGCGAGGGCGTCTCCGGTCAGCTGCCGGGACAGCGGGTCCGTCGGGTCAAGGTGTTGCTGTGCCACGCCGGCGCCTCCGGGCGTCTATGAGCATCTCCTGGACGTTCCGCAGCGGTCCGCCGTCCCCGTCCGTCGAGTGCCGGGTCCATTCGCCGTCCGGGCCCAGGTGCCAGGAGGCGGTGGCGTCGGACATGCCGGTCTCCAGCAGCCGGTTGAGGGCGGCCCGGTGGGCCGGGTCGACGACCCGGACGAGGGCTTCTATACGGCGGTCGAGGTTGCGGTGCATCATGTCCGCGCTGCCGATCCAGACCTCCGGTTCGCCGCCGTTGCCGAAGGCGAAGACCCGGGAGTGTTCGAGGAACCGGCCGAGGACCGAGCGGACCCGGATGTTCTCCGACAGGCCCTCGACCCCGGGCCGCACCGCGCAGATGCCGCGCACCCAGACGTCGACCGGCACGCCGGCCTGGGAGGCGCCGTACAGGGCGTCGATGACGGCCTCGTCGACCATCGAGTTGACCTTGATGCGGACGTAGGCGGGGCGGCCGGCGCGGTGGTGCTGGGCCTCCTTGTTGATCCGGGAGATCAGGCCGTCGCGCAGGGACTTGGGGGCCACCAGCAGCCGGCGGTAGGTCTCCCGGCGGGAGTAGCCGGAGAGGCGGTTGAACAGGTCGGAGAGGTCAGCGCCGACCTGCGGGTCGGCGGTGAGCAGGCCCAGGTCCTCGTAGAGCCGCGCGGTCTTCGGGTGGTAGTTGCCGGTGCCGACGTGGCTGTAGCGCCGCAGCGTGTCGCCTTCCTGACGGACCACCAGCGACAGCTTGCAGTGGGTCTTCAGGCCGACGAGGCCGTAGACGACGTGGCAGCCGGCCTCCTCCAGCTTGCGCGCCCACTTGATGTTGGCGTGCTCGTCGAAGCGGGCCTTGATCTCGACCAGGACGAGGACCTGCTTGCCGGACTCGGCGGCGTCGATGAGCGCGTCGACTATGGGGGAGTCGCCGGAGGTGCGGTACAGCGTCTGCTTGATGGCGAGGACGTCCGGGTCCTGGGCGGCCTGCTCCAGGAACGCCTGCACCGAGGTGGAGAAGGAGTCGTACGGGTGGTGCAGCAGCACGTCCCGCTGGTTCAGGGCGGCGAAGATGTCGGGCGCCGAGGCGGACTCGACCTCCGCGAGGTCGCGGTGGGTGCCGGCGATGAACTTCGGGTACTTCAGCTCGGACCGGTCCAGGCCGTGGATGCGGAAGAGGCCGGTGAGGTCCAGGGGGCCGGGCAGCGGGTACACCTCGGCCTCGCTGATCTTCAGCTCGCGCACCAGGAGGTCCAGCACCTTGCGGTCGATGGACTCCTCGACCTCCAGGCGCACCGGCGGGCCGAACCTGCGCCGCATCAGCTCCTTCTCCAGGGCCTGGAGCAGGTTCTCGGCGTCGTCCTCCTCGACCTCCAGGTCCTCGTTGCGGGTGAGCCGGAAGGCGTGGTGCTCCAGCACCTCCATGCCCGGGAACAGCTCCTCCAGGTGGGCGCCGATGACGTCCTCGATGGGGACGAACCGGCCCGGGGAGGCCTCCAGGAAGCGGGACAGCAGCGGCGGCACCTTGACGCGCGCGAAGTGGTCGTGGCCGCTCACCGGGTTGCGTACGACGACCGCGAGGTTCAGGGAGAGGCCCGAGATGTACGGGAAGGGATGCGCGGGGTCCACGGCGAGCGGGGTGAGCACCGGGAAGATCTGGTGCCGGAAGAGGGTGAACAGGCGGGCCTGTTCCTTCTCGGTCAGCTCGCTCCAGCGGACCAGGTGGATGCCCTCCTCCGCGAGTGCGGGGGCGACGTCCTCGTGGTAGCAAGCGGCGTGCCGGGCCATGAGCTCGCGGGAGCGGGCCCAGATCATCTCCAGCACCTCGCGCGGCTGGAGGCCGGAGGCGGAGCGGGTGGCGACGCCGGTGGCGATCCGGCGCTTCAGACCGGCCACCCGGACCATGAAGAACTCGTCGAGGTTGCTGGCGAAGATCGCCAGGAAGTTCGCCCTCTCGAGCAGGGGCGTGTTCGGGTCCTCGGCGAGTTCGAGGACGCGTTCGTTGAACGCGAGCCAGCTGCGCTCCCGGTCGAGGAATCGGCCCTGGGGCAGCTGGGCGTCGTCGGCCTGCGCCTCCTCGTACGCGTCGAGGTCGGCGTCGAGGTCGGGTTCCAGATCGGAGACCGCCGCCGCCACGGTGTGCGGGCGGTGCGCGGCGATGGAGCCCACGGAGGGCTGGGCGTGCTGGACCTGCTGGACCGGTGCCTGGGCGTTCTGCTGGCTCATGGCCCTATTCTTCCGCGCCACGAGGGAGACAGGCGCGTCGGAGCGGGCGGGCGGGAGCGCGGCGCTGTCGTCGGCGCTCCCGTGCCCGGGGCTCCCCTCGGGCGGGGGCGAAGGCTCTGGCACGGCTGGCTTCATTCGCCGAGCGTCGCAAGCCTGTCTGAATCGATGGTTACGGCGACATGACGTGTGGGACACCGGGCGGCGGCCCGCGCGGTACCGGACGGGGTGCGTACGTCCCTCCCCCCGTGAAGGGACGTACGCGGACCGGGGTCCCGGCTCAGCGGGAGCGGCGGCGCAGCAGCAGGAAGCAGGCGCCGGTCGCGGCGGCCGTGAGGGCGAGCAGGATGCCGCTCTCCACGAGCTGGAGGGGCAGGCGGTGGGCCGCGGGATGGTAGGTGATCCGGAAGTGCTCGGTGCCGCCGGTCTCGATGTCCCGCCAGTCCAGCTGGAACGCCGAGCGGGGCAGTTCGAGGGTGCCCTCCTCGGCCAGGGGGCGGGTGGCGGTGGCCGGCGGCCAGAGGTTCCCGCGGAACCGGTCCAGCAGGTTGTACAGCACGGCCCAGACGGCGAGGGACAGCCCGGCGGCGGGCAGGGCCCGGCCGGTGAGCAGCCCGGTGAGCGCGCCGAGGGCGAGGCCGGCCAGCGGATGGGCGAGCGCGGTCGGGCCGCCGGCCAGGAACACGTCCGCCAGGTACCAGTCGCCGACCAGGTCGGGGTCGCCGTCGCCGCGGGCCCAGCGGTACAGCGCGAGGACCGCCAGGACGCCGGCCGTGAGCAGGGCGGCGGGCACGGCGAGCTTGGCGGCGAGCCAGCGGGCCGGGGTGACGGACTGGGTCCAGGCGAGGTGGGCGGTGCCGTTCTCCAGTTCGCGGCCGATCAGCGCGCCGCCCGCCCAGGCGGCCACCGGGAGGGCCAGGAAGGCGAGGGCGCCGCTGATCAGGCCCATGCCGTCGGCGTACCAGGTGTCGGCGGTGATCGCCTCGACCTCGGCGCAGGACGGCAGCCCGCCGGTGGCCGGGGTCGCGCACGGGCCGTGGCCGCGGCGGGCCTCGTCGGCGATGAGGACCATCCACACCAGGACCGCCGTGGCGGCGGCGAGCGCGGCGAGCCAGCACCACAGCGCCGTGCGGTGCAGCCGCAGCACGGCCCGGACCAGGCCGCGCGGGCCGCGTGGTCCCGGTGCGGCGGGGGCGGCGGCCGCCGTCATGGCGGTCATCCGGCGGCCTGCCCGGTACGGCTTTGCAGCAGCCGGAACGCGGCCCAGGCCGCCAGTGCGCCGACGGCGAGGACGATGCCCGTCTCCACGAGCTGGAGGGGCCAGAAGTGGCCGGAGGGGTGGTAGTCCTGGTAGAGGCCGACGATCTCCCGGCCGCCGCTGCACCGGATGTCCTCCGCGCAGGCCGGGTCGGCGACGCGGGCGCCGGAGGAGGTGACGACGCCCTCCTCGACGATCATGCCGTCGCTCCCCGGATAGCCCTCCGTGTTGACGACGGTCTCGGCGGGCCACAGCCGGGGCCGTAGCGAGGTGAACGCCCAGAGCAGGGCGATCTCGGCCGCCGCCGCCACGCCGAGCGCGGGCAGCGCGCGCCGCACCAGCAGGCCGGTGAGCACGCCGACGGCGAGGGCGAGCAGGAGGTGAGCGGTGGCAAGGGGACCGTTGGCGAGGTAGGTGACGGGCTCGTGCCACTCCCGCCAGCCGGCCCGCAGCTCGCCGTCGGAGGCCCACACCAGCCGGTGCAGTCCGGTGAGCGCGAGGGCGCCGGCCGTGAGCAGGGCGGCGGGGACGGCGAGCTTGGCGGCGAGCCAGCGGGCCGGGGTGATGGACTGGGTCCAGGCGAGGTGGGCGGTGCCGTTCTCCAGTTCGCGGCCGATCAGCGCGCCGCCCGCCCAGGCGGCGGTGAGCAGCGGGGCGACGACCAGGAGTCCGGCGCCGAGGGCGAGGGCCAGGTCGTAGTTCTGGTAGGCGGGGCCCGCGTAGTCGCAGCTGAGGCTGGGTCCTTCGGAGCCGTCGCAGTCCATGGCGCGGTACTCGGCCCAGGCGGCGTCCGCGCCCGGCCCGTAGGCCCACAGCAGGGTGCCCGCGGCGGTGGCGAGCAGCAGCAGCCAGAACCACAGGGCCGTGCGGTGCAGCCGCAGCACCGCCCAGGTCAGGCCGCGCGGGCGGCGCGCGGCTCGGGCACGGAGGGCGGCGGTGGCCGTGGCGGTGCTCATACGGCGGCCTCCGCGGGGGTCCGCAGGTGCAGCGCCGGGGCCTCGGGGGAGCGCAGGTGGGCGAGGACCAGCTCCTCCAGGGAGGGCTCGGCGCTCTGCCAGGGGCCGGGCACGGGTCCGGCGGGGCGGACGAGCGCGGTGCGCTGGCGTCCGGTGGTGCGGGACTCGACGACGGTGTGCGGGGCGAGGTCGCCGTCGGCGGGGCCGGTGACCAGGGTGTGCGCGGCGAGCAGGTCGTCCAGCGGGCCGGAGAGCCGGACACGGCCGCCGCCGAGCAGCAGCAGGAAGTCGCAGGAGCCCTCCAGCTCCGCCACGACGTGCGAGGACATGACAACCGTGGTGCCGTGCTCGGCGGCGTCCGCCATCAAGGTGCCCATCAGCTGGTGCCGGGCCAGCGGGTCGAGGTCCGCCATCGGCTCGTCCAGCAGCAGCACCTCGGGCCGCTTGCCGAGGGCGAGGGCTAGGGCCACGCGGGTGCGCTGGCCGCCGGAGAGGGAGCGGATCCGGGCGCCGGGGTCCAGATCACCCTCGGCGACGACACGGGCGGCGACCGCCGGGTCCCAGCGGCCGGGGTTGAGCTCCTGGCCGAGGCGCAGGGTGCCGGCGACGGTGAGCTGGGGGTAGAGGGGCTTGTCCTGGGCGACGTAGGCCAGGCGTTCGCGGACCTCGGCGGGGCGGGCGCCCAGCACCCGCAGGGTGCCCTCGGTGGGGGCGAGGAGTCCGGCGGCGAGGGAGAGCAGGGTGGACTTGCCGGCGCCGTTGGGGCCGACGACGGCGCACACGGAGCCGGCGGGCAGCCGGAAGGTGCAGGCGTCGAGCGCCCGGTGCCGTCCGCGCCGGCCGAAGCTCCTGGCCAGCGTGGCCGCCTCGATGGCGGTGTCGGTCATGCCTGGTCCCCCTTGAATCGCGTGTCCAGTACGGCGGTGAAGAGCGCGGCCACGTCGTCCCGTTCGAGTCCGGCGGCGCGGGCCCGGTCGGCCCAGGACTCCAGTTCGGCGCGCAGCGGCGAGTCGGCGGGCGCGGCGCCCAGGGAGCGCCGGACGAAGGTGCCGAGGCCGCGGCGGGCCTCGACCAGACCCTCGCGTTCCAGCTCCCGGTAGGCCTTCAGCACGGTGTTCGGGTTGATGGCGGTGGCCGCCACCACCTCGCGGGCCGTGGGCAGCTGGTCGCCGGGCTGCAACAGGCCGAGACGCAGGGCCTGTTTGGTCTGCTGGACGATCTGCACATAGGTGGCGACACCGCTGCGCCGGTCGATGCGGTACTCGACCACTCCGACAACCACCCTTTCACTAAGTGAGTAGTGAAAGGGTGGTGCAAAAGAGGGGCGGCGTCAAGATCGCCGCCCCCTCGGGGGCACTCCGTGCCGCGGGGATCAGGTCTCGGACCGGTACATGAGGTCGGCCTCGTAGGTGGTGAACCCCAGCCGCTCGTACACCGACACCGCCGCCTTGTTGTCCGCGTCCACGTACAGCATCGCCGTCGGCAGCCCCTGCGCCGCCAGATGGCGCAGGCCGACGGTGGTGAGCACCTTGCCGAGGCCGCCGCCCTGCGCGCCCGGCGCGACCCCGAGGACGTAGACCTCGCCCAGCTGCTCCTCGGCGTGCACCTTCGTCCAGTGGAAGCCGACCAGTTCGCCCTCGCGCTCCGCCAGGAAGAAGCCCGCCGGGTCGAACCACGGCTCGGCCTTGCGGTCGTCCAGGTCGCGCTGGGTCAGGGAGCCCTGCTCGGGATGGTGGGCGAACGCGGCGGCGTTGACCGCCAGCCAGGCCGCGTCGTCCCGCCCCGGCACGAAGGTCCGCACGCTCACCCCGGCGGGCAGCGCCGGCTCCGCCAGGTCCGCGCCCGCCAACGGCATGCGCATCTGCCGCAGTTCGCGGAACAGCGTCAGCCCCAGCACCTGCGCCAGGTGCCGGGCCGCGGAGTGCCCGCCGTGCGCCCACACCCGCAGCCGCTTGCCGGAGGCGGCGAGCAGCGCCGAGCCGAGGGCGCGGCCGTGGCCGTGGCCGCGGTGGGAGGGGTGGACGACCAGCTCGGCGGCCGGCGCCTCCACCGGATCGGTGTCCTCCAGCTGGGCGTAGCCCACGAGTTGGCCGCCGCTGGTGAGCAGCAGATGGGACACGCCCTCGCGCTCGCCGCCGCGCAACTGGAGCCGGCCCTGCTCGGACACCGCCTGCTGGCCGTCGGTGCGGGCGGCCTCCGCGAGCAGGGCGAGGACGGCCTCGATCTGCTCCTCGGAGAGCGCCGCGTGGGTCTCGATGGCGCGCGCGGCGCCGGGCCGTGCGATGTCGTCGCTGGTCATGCCTACGAGGGTAAGGGGCGGGCCGGTCGAAGTGGCGGCGTTGCGGGGCGGTTGGGCGGGGAAGCCGCGTCCGGCAAAGGGAAACCAGGATGTAACCACGGACCCCCTGTCGCGCTACGCGCGTTGACTCTAGGCTGCGCCGGGACCCACGCACACCTCAGCACGAACACAGGGGGGCGCATGCCAGCCACCACTCAGCCGCACGACCGCCGCAGACGCCGTACGACCCGGCTGCTCGCGGCCGCCGCCGGACTCGCGACCGTCGGCGCGCTGGCCGCCGCGCTGCCGTCGGCCGCCAGTGCCGGCGAGCAGACCGGCAGTCACCAGTCGGGCCGCTACCAGGACGTGCAGCTGCTGTCCTTCAACGACCTGCACGGCAACCTGGAGCCGCCGGCCGGCTCCTCCGGCCGCGTCACCGAACTCCAGGCGGACGGCACCACCAAGACGATCGACGCGGGCGGTGTCGAGTACCTGGCGACGCACCTGCGCCAGGCCCGCGAGGGCAACAAGTACTCCGTCACCGCGGCCGGCGGCGACATGGTCGGCGCCTCCCCGCTGCTCTCCGGCCTGTTCCACGACGAGCCCACCATCGAGGCGCTCAACGCGCTGGACCTGGACGTCACCTCGGTCGGCAACCACGAGTTCGACGAGGGCGCCAAGGAGCTGGCCCGCCTCCAGAAGGGCGGCTGCCACCCGACCGAGGGCTGCTACACGGACGAGGAGTTCGCGGGCGCCGACTTCCCCTACCTGGCCGCCAACGTCCTGGACGAGAAGACCGGCAAGCCGATCCTCAAGCCCTACTGGGTGTGGAAGAAGAAGGACGTCAAGATCGGCTTCATCGGCGTGACCCTGGAGGGCACTCCGGGCATCGTCTCCGCCGACGGCGTCAAGGGCCTCTCCTTCAAGGACGAGGTCGAGACCATCAACAAGTACGCCAAGGAGCTCCAGCGCCAGGGCGTGAAGTCGATCGTCGCGCTCATCCACGAGGGCGGCTTCCCGACCGGCACGGCGTACAACTACGACTGCGACGCGCCGGGCGCGGGCGACGGGATCTCCGGCCCGATCGTCGACATCGCCAAGAACGTCACCCCGCAGGTCGACGCGCTGGTCACCGGCCACACCCACGCGCCGTACGTGTGCACCGTCGCCGACCCGGCGGGCAAGCCCCGCATGGTCACCTCGGCCGCCTCCTTCGGCCGCCTCTACACCGACACCACGCTCACCTACGACCGGTGGACCGGTGACATCGCCCGTACGGCGGTGACCTCCGCGAACCACGTGGTCACCCGGGACGTCCCCAAGGCGCCCGACATGACCGAGCTGATCGGCAAGTGGAACACCCTCGCCGCGCCCATCGGCAACCGCGCCATCGGCTACGTCTCCGGCGACATCGGCAACACCGGCACCGAGTCCCCGCTCGGCGACCTCATCGCCGACGCCCAGCTCGCCTACGGCAAGGAGCTGGACCCGGAGACCGACCTGGCGCTGATGAACCCGGGCGGCATCCGCGCGCCCCTCACCTACACGGCCAAGGCGGGCGAGGGCGACGGCGTGGTCACCTACGC
The DNA here is from genome assembly GCF_040298625.1 of Streptomyces sp. NPDC001532. NCBI lineage: Bacteria > Bacillati > Actinomycetota > Actinomycetes > Kitasatosporales > Streptomycetaceae > Streptomyces > Streptomyces sp. NPDC001532. Next base: position 34,949 of record NZ_JBEPAL010000045.1, on the reverse strand, counting down.
CGAGGCCTTCACGGTCCAGCCGTTCGCCAACACCGTCAACCTCCAGGACTTCACCGGCGCCCAGCTGATCCAGGCGCTGAAGGAGCAGGTCAGCGGCTCGAACGCGGCGGCCCCGAAGATCCTCCAGATCTCCTCGGGCCTCACCTACACGCTGGACCTGACGAAGACGGGCGCGGACCGGGTCGTCACCGACTCGATCCTGCTGAACGGCGCGCCCATCGACCCGTCGGCCACCTACCGCGTCGCGACCAACAGCTTCCTCGCGGGCGGCGGCGACGGCTTCACCACGCTGGGCCAGGGCACCGACGACCTGGTCGGCGCGGACGACCTGACCGCGCTGGAGAAGTACCTGACGGCCAACTCCTCGGCCACCAGCCCGATCGCCCCGCCGAAGGCGGACCGCATCACCATCGTGAAGTGACACCCACCGGCTGAAGCAGCAGTGAGGGGAACGCGACGACACCGCGTTCCCCTCACTGCTGTCCGGCTTCAGGCAGGCGGCTGGCGCAGGCCGCGGGATTCGGCGACGCGCAGGGTGTCGGTCAGGCATTCGGCCAGGCGGAGTCCGGCGTAGCGGACCTCGGTGTACGGCGAGGTGGGGTCGTCCAGCACCGTGCGCGCGAGGCCGAGGACATCGGCGGCGGTGGCGAGCTGGACGGCTTCCATCTCGTCGGCGAGGCGGGAGAGGCGTCCGTGCGGGTCGTCGGTCGACAGGTAGCAGGGCTTGCCGTCCGGGGAGGGCCAGGGAAGCAGGCGCAGGTGCCTCACGCGGCGACCTCCGCGTCGAGGAGGTACGGCCGTACGAGGCGGGACGCGGTGCCGTCGAGCGGGGTGGGGAAGCCGTAGGGCGAGCGGGGGCCGGGCAGAGGCGGCGGGGGGAGGCGTACGGGAACGGGGTGCGGCGCGTGGGAGCCGCGGCGGCGTTTCCCGGTGCCGTCGGCGTTCCTTGCTAGGCGTTGGCCGTGCCCCGGGAGGTCTTGTCCACCTCGCCGGGGTCTTCCGTCTCCGACGCTACCCGTCAGCTATAGCCCTCTGCATACAAGTGCAGAGGGATCCACTCGTTCGTGGAGCGAGAGGGATGTCTACGTTGGACGTATGAGCGATAAGGACAACGCGGAGCCGGCGCTCGACTCCATGAGCGCGACGCCGCTCTACGTTCAGCTGGCCGACGTGATCGCCCGCAAGATCGCGGCCGGTGAGCTGGCGCCGGACAGGCCGATCCCCTCGGAGAACCACCTGGCCGAGGAGTACGGGGTGGCGCGGCTGACGGCTCGGCGGGCCGCGCAGGAGCTGCGCGAGCGCGGGCTCATCGTCACCGTGCGCGGCAAGGGCTCCTTCGTGGTCGAGCAGCCGCCCGGAGCCGACGAGTCGGACTGACGGGTGCCGGAGGGCTGCTCTTCCCTGCGTCAGAAGCCAGGCGGCGTCAGGACGCCGTAGGCACCCAGCCCGCCAGCCAGTCCGCGACCTCCTGGTCGGCGGCCTGGGCGTCGGTCAGGTGAGGGCGGTCGGTGCTCGCGGTGCCGGCGCCCGCGCCGGTGTTCTTGTACTCCGCGAAGCGGTCGTCCTTCCAGGAGAAGCCGCTCATGTCGGTCCACGGGGCGGTGCGGATCGCGGCGCTGAGGGTGGTGTTGCGGACCGTGGTCTGCGGGTCGAGCGTGGCGTCGCCGCCGGCGTGCCAGGGGCGGCCGAGGTAGAAGCTGCGGTCGGTGACGTCACCGGTGACCGCGCTGTTGGCGATCAGGATGCCCTTGCGGTTCGCGGCGGTGCTCGGCGCGGTGACGTAACCGGCGGAGCTGCCGTCCCAGCGCTTCTTCAGGGTGATGACGGACCGGTCGATCACGGCGGTGGCGCGGCCGAAGATGAAGTCGACGTTGCCGGTGACGTAGGAGTTGGTCAGGTAGACCCGGCCCAGCTTGTCCTTCGCGGCGGTGTCCAGCAGGAGCGTGTCCTGGTCGCCGTTGACGATCACGCCGTCGAGGAACACCCGGTCGGCGGCGGTGCGCAGGGCGACCGCCTGGTGGCCGGAGAGGGACTGGTTCGCCTTCTCGTCGAAGTCGTTGGTGACGGTCAGGTTGCGGGCCTGGAAGTCGTCGGCCTCGACGGCGACGGTGGCGCTGCCGCCGGTGCCGTAGGTCCCGGAGCCGTCGGGCTTCGGCGTGCCGGACGCGTTGTTGTAGACGATCACCGTGTCCTTGCGGCTGGCGCCGGTGCCCTGGATGGTGACGTGCGGCTTGTTCGAGGGCACCTTCACCGTCTCGCGGTACGTGCCGGGCTTGACGGCGATGACCACGCGGGAGGCGTTGTTCGCGGGGACGGCGTTCACGGCGGCCTGGACGGTGGAGTACTGGCCGCTGCCGTCCTTGGCGACGGTGAGGGTGGTCGCGGCGGCGGCAGCCGTGGTGGTGGCCGTTGCCGCCGTGGTGCCGATGGAACTGCGCGGCCCGGCGCCCGACTTCAGCAGCGCCGGCACCTCGGCCGCGCTGTCGAGGGTGTAGGCGTAGTGGGCCTTGGGGTCGAAGGCCGTGCCGCCGCTCTCGTTGCGCCCGCTGGTGCCGGAGAAGACGTTGCCGCGCTGGACGATCGTCGCCGTGGCGTCCTTGATGACGGGGTTGTTGAAGCCCTGGAAGTAGGAGTTCTCCAGGACCATCCTCGTCGCGCCCCGCGCGTAGTTGCCGTAGGACGAGGTGATGGTGGTGCCCGGGGTGTCCTCCAGGAAGTTGTTGTAGAGGTGCGCGTGGGCGGCGTTGTCCGTGGAAGGGTTGCGCTGCTCGGTCTCGCGGATCCAGTTGTGGTGGATCGTGATGTCCGTCGCGACGTTCTCGGTCCAGCCGATGCCGAACGTCTTGTTGTTGTTGCTCATCCGGTTCCACGACACCGTGACGGCGGTGCTGTCCTTGCGGACGTCGATGAGGCCGTCCGCCATGTGCCGCAGATCGTTGTGGTCGATCCAGACGTGGTGCGCCCCGTCCATCTGGATCGCGTCGAAGTCGTGGTCCTTGTCGTTCCAGACGCCCTGGTACGTGTCCCGGATCGTCAGGTTCCGGATGATCACGTTGTGGACGCCGGTGCCGAGGAAGAAACCGCCGCCGACGATCTGCCCGGAGGTGCCGGAGCCCACGATGGTCTTGTCCGACTGGACCTTGATCTCCTTGCCGACCGGCGACATGTTGATCGTCCCCGCGACGACGATGACGTACGGCTCGGCGGCCGTCGCGTACTTCTCCAGGTCCGCGAGCGTCTTGACGGTGACGATCTGCCCGCCCCGGCCGCCGTAGGTGCCGTTCTGGCCCAGGGAGTCGACGGAGGCGAAGCCGTCGGCGGACGCCGTCGCCCAGGCCGGCACCTCGGCCGCCGACGCCTTCGGCTGCGCGTCCTCGCCGACGACGAGCACACCGGCGGCGGTCAGGACCAGCGGGACACCGACCGCGAGCGCCGCCGCGCGAGGCCGGCGGTGTCGGGGCTTGCCACGGTTCTCACTCATGCGGGTTCCGTTCCGTACGAGGGGATGGTTGCCCGGTAGTCGCCGCGGACGCCGTAAGGGTTGCCGCGAACGAACCGGGGCGGCCCGGCGTCGGAGTGAATGGAGAGAGAGGAGGCCCGGATGAGGGCCGTACGGGGACTGCTGGTGCTGATGCTGCCGCTCACGGCGTGCACGGCCGTGGACGGCGGCGGCGGAGGGGACGCGGAAGCGTTGTGCGCGTATCTGGTCAGGTACGAGGGGCGGGACTACCTGGGGACGGCGGACGGCGGATTCGAGGTCGGCGAGCGGATCGGCACGGCGACCGTGCCGTCCTGCGACGACACCCCGAACGACGGCGAGTCCGGCAGCCCCGAGGAGACGCTGAACGCCTACCGGGTCGTCGGCCGGGACCCGGGCACCGCGATCGCGGTGGGGAAGGCACCGGACGACGTGGTCCTGGCGGACCTGCGCACCCGTTAGGGGATGTCCGGCGGCGGTGTCGGCGCGCCCGGCAGACGGACCGTCACCACGGTGCCGCCGCCCTCCGCGGGCGCGAGGGCCACCTCGCCGCCCGCCTGCTGGACCGTGCGGGCCACGATGGACAGGCCCAGGCCCGAACCCGGCAGGGCACGAGCGCTCGGGCTGCGCCAGAAGCGGTCGAAGACATGGGGGAGTTCGTCGGCGGGGATGCCGGGACCGTGGTCGCGGACCGTGAGGGTGCCGTCGTTGAGCCGGACGTCGACCGTGCCGCCCTCCGGGCTGAACTTCACCGCGTTGTCGAGGACGTTGACGACCGCGCGCTCCAGCGCGGACGGCTCCGCCCGCACGAACCACGGCCGTACGTCCGCCGTGATCGTCAGCTCCGGGCCGCGCAGCCGGGCCCGGCGCAGCGCCGACTCCACCGCGTCCTGGAACGGGACCACCTGCGTGCGGCCCCCGTGCTGGCCCGTCGCCGGGCGGGACAGCTCCTGGAGATCGCCGATCAGCGCGGCCAGCTCCGTCATCTGCGCCTTCACCGAGGCGAGCAGCGCCCGGCGGTCCGCCTCCGGGATCGGGCGGCCGGTCTCCTCGCTGCGGGTGAGCAGTTCGATGTTGGTGCGCAGGGAGGTCAGCGGGGTGCGCAGCTCGTGGCCGGCGTCCGCGATCAGCTGCTGCTGGAGGTCGCGGGAGCTGGCCAGCGCGGAGGTCATCGAGTTGAACGAGCGGGACAGCCGGGCCACCTCGTCGTCGCTGTCGTCCTCCACGGGGATGCGGACCGCCAGGTCCTCGGTGCGGGCGACATGCTCGACGGCTTCGGTCAGCTTGTCCACGGGCCGCAGTCCGGCCCGCGCGACGGCGAGCCCGGCGGCACCGGCGCCCACGACCCCGATGCCGGAGACGAGGAGGAGGAGCAGGGCGAGCTCGTTGAGGGTGCGCTCGGTGTCCTCCAGGGGGAGGGCGATCAGCAGGGCGACGCCGTCGACGAGCGGAACCGTCATCGCGCGCACGGCCTCGCCGTCGGTGGCCTTGCCGCTGCGGAACTCGACGTCACCGCCGGGATCGCGGGCGGCCTCGACATCGGAGCCGGTGACCTTCACCGCGCCCGCCGAGTTGCCGAAGACGCAGTAGTCGCCGTCGGCCTTGACCAGTTCCACGTAGGCCGGGTTGCGAGGGCCGGGCGGCAGCCCGGAGTCGTCGGTGGACTGGACGCAGTCGGCCAGGGTGTTCTGGATGTCCTGGACGGACAGGCCGCGGACGTTGGCCGACCGCAGGTTGTCGTCGATCTCCGCGTACAGCTTCCCCTGCACGACGAACCAGCACGTCACCGACACCGCCGCCACCGCGAACGCCACCGCCGCCGCGACCAGCAGCGCCAGCCGCGAGCGAAGCGGCAGGCCGCGCAGGCGGCGTGCCGCCTGCCTCACTCGGCGCCGCCCTGGCGCAGCACGTACCCCACGCCCCGGACCGTGTGCACGAGGCGCGGCTCGCCGCCCGCCTCGGTCTTGCGGCGCAGGTACATGACGTAGACGTCGAGGGAGTTGGACGACGGCTCGAAGTCGAAGCCCCAGACCGCCTTGAGGATCTGCTCGCGGGTGAGGACCTGGCGCGGATGCGCCATGAACATCTCCAGCAGGGTGAACTCCGTACGGGTCAGCTCCACGGCCCGGCCGCCGCGCGTCACCTCGCGCGTCGCGAGGTCCATCCGCAGGTCGCCGAAGGCCAGCGCCTCGCTGTCGTCGTCGGTGGCGCCGGTCGCCGCCGCGTAGGAGCTGCGGCGCAGGAGCGCCCGGATGCGGGCGAAGAGCTCGTCGAGTTCGAACGGCTTGACGAGGTAGTCGTCGGCGCCCGCGTCGAGGCCGGTCACCCGGTCGCCGACCGTGTCCCGTGCCGTGAGCATGAGGATCGGCGTGGTGTCGCCCGCCCCGCGGATGCGGCGGGCGGTGGTGAGGCCGTCCATGCGCGGCATCTGGATGTCGAGGACGACGAGGTCGGGCCGGTAGGCGGTCGCCTTCTCCAGGGCGTCCGCGCCGTCGACCGCGACCTCGGTGTCGTACCCCTCGAAGGCCAGGCTGCGCTGGAGCGCTTCGCGCACGGCGGGCTCGTCGTCGACGATGAGGATGCGCTGGGGGTCTCGGTCGCCTTCGGCGGGGCTCATGGCGTGGGTTCCTCGGGGTGTGGTCGGCGGCTGGCTGACGTTCTCAGCGTCGCATGTCCGCGGGCGGTGCCACGTCGCTCAGGCGCGCGTGGGACGGCGGCGGCGGGTGCGCGCCGGGCGGGTGGCGCCGGTCGCCACCTCGGCGGCGCGGGTCCGCGGCGCCGGGGCGTGCAGTGCGTACGCCACTGCCAGGGCCAGGGCGAGTCCGGCGGGGTCGGTGCCGGACACCGGGTGCGTGACCTGCTCGATCATGTTCTGCCTCCTCAGCCGGTGGCGCCGGCCCGCAGGTCGGCGAGGTCGGCCTTGACGGTGTTGATCGGGATGGCGAAGCCGAGGCCGACACTGCCCGCCTCGGCGGACGAGGACGAGCCGCCGGCCGAGTACATCGCGGAGTTGATGCCGATGATGTTGCCGTTCATGTCGATCAGCGCGCCGCCGGAGTTGCCGGGATTCAGCGAGGCGTCGGTCTGCAGGGCCTTGTAGGTGGTGGTGGACGAGCCGGTGTCGCCGTTGAACTGCTGACCGCCGAACTCGAACGGCCAGTCGCCGCCCGGCTGCTGCTGTTGCTGCCCGCCCTCGTCGGTGGAGACGGTCACGTCGCGGTCGAGGGCGGAGACGATGCCGCTGGTCACCGTGCCGGTGAGGCCTTCGGGGGAGCCGATGGCGACGACCTCGTCGCCGACCTGGACGCCGTCGGAGTCGCCGAGAGTGGCGGCCTTCAGGCCCGAGGCGTCGGCGAGCTTGATCAGGGCGAGGTCCTTGCTGCTGTCGGTGCCGACGACCTCGGCGCTGTACTCCTTGCCGGCGCTGGTGGTCACCTTGATCTCCGAGGCGCCGGAGACGACGTGATTGTTGGTGATGATCTCGCCGTCGGAGGTGATGATCACACCGGAGCCGGTGGACTCGCCCGCGTCGGAGGAGGCGCTGATCTCGACGATGCTGGGGCTGACGGCCTTGGCGACGCCGGCCACCGAGCCCTTTTGGCTGGAGGGCACCACGTTGGTGCTGGTGCTGCTGCTGGTGGCGACCGTGTCGGTGCCGGTCAGCTCCTGGATGCCGTAGGCGGTGCCGCCGCCGATGGCCGCCGCGACGATCGCCACGGCGGCGAGCAGCGGGACCGGGCCGCGCCGGCGCCCGCGGGGCCGGGCGGGCGGGGTCTGGGCCACCGGCTCGGTCAGCAGCGCGGTCGGCCGGTAGGCCGGCGGAGGCGGCCACTCCGGGTGCACGGGAGAAGAGGCGTACTGCTGCTGGGGCTGCTGCTCGAACTCGCCGCTGCGGCGCATGCTCTCGGTCATGCCGACGAGCTTGGCGCCCCACGATGAGAGCTTGCTGAGTGCTCCCTGAGAAGCCCGGCAGAACCTCGTATGCCCGATATGAAGCCGGGCCGGTCAGAAGCGCGGGCTACTCACAGCCGCACGACCGGCGCACCACCAGCCGGGACGGGAACGTCTTCAGCCGCTCCCGCCGCGACCCCGCCACCCGCAGCCCGTCGTCGAGGACGAGGTCCACCGCCGCGCGGGCCATCGCCGAGCGGTCGGAGGCGATCGTGGTCAGGGGCGGGTCGGTGAGCGCCGCCTCCTTGATGTCGTCGAAGCCGGCCACCGCCAGCTCGCCGGGGACGTCGATGCGCAGCTCGCGGGCGGCGCGCAGCAGACCGATCGCCTGGTCGTCGGTGGAGCAGAAGATCGCCGGCGGGCGGCGCGGCCCGGCCAGCACCTCCAGGCCCACGCGGTAGGCGTCGTAGCGGTTGTACGGGGCCTCGAAGAGCCGGCCCTCGGTGGACAGGCCGGCCTCCTCCATCGCGCGCCGCCAGCCCTCGACGTGGTCGGAGACCGGGTCGCCGACGGCGGGTGTCTCGGCGGTGCCGCCCAGACAGGCGACGTACTCGTGGCCGTGTTCCAGCAGGTGGCGGACGGCGAGCTGGGCGCCGCCCAGGTCGTCGGTGACGACGGCGACGTCGTCGATGGACTCGGGGCGCTCGTGCAGCAGCACCACCCGGGCGTCCCAGGCCTCGATCTCGGCGGCGGCGAGGTCGTTCAGCGCGTGGCTGACGAGGATCAGGCCGGAGACCCGCATACCGAGGAAGGCGCGCAGATAGTGGACCTCGCGTTCGCCGACGTAGTCGGTGTTGCCGACGAGGACCATCTTTCCGCGCTCGGAGGCGGCCTGCTCGACCGCGTGCGCCATCTCGCCGAAGAAGGGCTGGCGCGCGTCCGGGATGATCAGGCCTATGAGGTCGGTACGGCGCGAGGCCATGGCCTGAGCGACCCGGTCGGGCCGGTACCCCAGTTCCTTGATCGCGGCGAGGACACGCTCGCGCGTGGCCGGGGCGACCGGCCGGGGTCCGTTGTTGATGACATAGCTGACGACGGCGGTCGAAGTACCCGCCAGTCGTGCCACGTCATCCCGAGTCACCTTGGCCACGCGCGGAGTCTACGCGGATGGACCGGCTCTGGGCAGGGCGTATTTCGTGTTGTCCGCACCCGCCCGGAGCGTCGGCCGCTCACGTCCGGTACGCCGGTTATGCCTCGGCTGCGACCTCGACGGCGACCGGGACCGCCGACTCGTCCCGATCGTCCGCTTTTGCACGGTCCGCCTTGGCCTTGGCCTCCTCCGCGGCACGCTCCACCTTCTCGGGCGTAACGAATCGATAACCGACGTTCCGGACGGTTCCGATCAGCGACTCGTGCTCGGGGCCGAGCTTGGCGCGCAGCCGCCGTACGTGGACGTCGACCGTCCGGGTGCCGCCGAAGTAGTCGTAGCCCCAGACCTCCTGGAGCAGCTGTGCGCGGGTGAAGACCCGGCCCGGGTGCTGCGCGAGGTACTTCAGGAGCTCGAACTCCTTGAAGGTGAGGTCGAGGACCCGGCCCTTGAGCTTGGCGGAGTAGGTCGCCTCGTCCACCGACAGATCGCCGTTGCGGATCTCCATGGGCGAGTCGTCGTTGACGATCTGCTGGCGGCCCATGGCGAGCCGCAGCCGCGCCTCGACCTCGGCCGGTCCCGCGGTGTCCAGAAGGACGTCGTCGATGCCCCAGTCGGCGGTGACGGCGGCCAGGCCGCCCTCGGTGACGACGAGGATCAGCGGACAGCCGGGGCCGGTCGAGCGCAGCAGCTGACAGAGGCTGCGCACCTGCGGGAGGTCACGGCGGCCGTCGATCAGGATGACGTCGGCACCGGGGGTGTCGACCAGGGCCGGCCCCTCCGCCGGCGCCACCCGCACGTTGTGCAGCAGCAGGCCGAGGGCGGGAAGCACCTCCGTCGACGGCTGGAGGGCATTGGTGAGGAGCAGCAGAGAGCTCATCGCGCCCCACCTGCCCGGGTCGTCGTTCGCTCGTGCTCGGTTCGCTCGCCCATGACGTCTGGTTCCTCCTCGGTCCCTGCGATGGGGTACCGCCCACGCTTTCGCTGTGGGGGAGTTTGCGGCACTGCTTCGTACGGTGCGGCTCCCGCGCCCTGGGATCCGCGGTGACCCCGGGGGGCCTTGCGCGATCGACGGCCCGTACACCTGCGGTTTCCCGCGTTGTATACAACGCTTCCGAAAGCACAAAAGGACCCGGGGGCTACGCTGCCCGAGTCCTCTGCCCAGCAGAATAGCCCACATGAGCTCAGGTCCGGCAGGTCATGTGGCCCGATCCACCCCCCGATTCACCGTTCGTCCACCATCCGAGACGGCCGGGGTGATCGCATCCGCACGATTGCGGACGTTTCTCCACACGGTCGACGGGGTGCGGATCGAAGTCGTATACGAACCGGCGGCCGTTGTATACGACGCCTCGCGGCCACCCGCCGATCACCCGGTGTTCGTGATCGCCCACGGCTTCACCGGCGGTGTGGACCGCCCGCACGTACGCCGGATCGCGCGCGCCCTCGCGCGGCACGGCGCGGTCGTCACCTTCTCCTTCCGGGGCCACGGGGCGTCCGGCGGGCACTCCACGGTCGGCGACCGCGAGGTGCTGGACCTGGCCGCCGTCGTGGACTGGGCCCGCGGACTCGGCCACCGGCGCCTGGTCACCGTGGGCTTCTCGATGGGCGGCTCGGTGGTGCTCCGGCACGCGGCGCTGCACCGGGACCAGGAGGTCGACGCGGTGGTCTCCGTCAGCGCGCCGGCCCGCTGGTACTACCGGGGCACCGCCCCGATGCGCCGGCTGCACTGGCTGGTCACCCGCCCCGCCGGCCGGCTGGTCGGCCGCTACGGGTTCCGCACCCGGATCCACCACCGCGACTGGGACCCGGTCCCGCTCTCCCCGGTGGAGGCGGTCCCGGCCATCGCCCCGACCCCGCTGCTCGTCGTGCACGGCGACCGGGACGGCTACTTCCCCCTCGACCACCCCCGCATGCTGGCCGAGGCCGCCGGGGACCACGGCGAACTCTGGATCGAGCCCGGCATGGGCCACGCCGAGCACGCGGCCGACGACGCCCTGCTCGCCCGGATCGGCGACTGGGCGGTCGGCGCGGCGGGCTAGCCTGGCGGTGTCACGAGTGGACTGATGTGAGGGACGAGATGGCAAAGGTCACGGTGCGCTACTGGGCGGCCGCGAAGGCCGCGGCCGGGGTCGCCGAGGAGCCGTACGAGGCGGCCACGCTGGCCGACGCGCTCGCCGCGGTGCGGGAGCGACACCCCGGCGAGCTGGCGCGCGTGCTGCTGCGATGCTCGTTCCTCATCGACGGTGACCCCGTCGGGACCCGTGGCCATGAGACGGTACGGCTGGCCGAGGGCGGCACGGTCGAGGTGCTCCCGCCGTTCGCAGGAGGATGACCGGACCGATGAGCGGACCGATGAGCGACCAGCCGTACGAGCCCTACGAGCCGTACGAGGGAACGCACGGGGAGACGCACGGGCAGCAGTACCCGGGCGGGTACCAGGCCTACGACCCGTACCAGCAGCCCCAGGGCGGGCACCCTCAGCAGTACCAGGGCCGGCCGCGGCACGCCACGCACCCGCAGGCGCAGCAGCACTACCAGCAGCAGTACGCCGCCGCCCAGTACACCCAGCAGTGGGAGGGCGAGACCTGGGACACCCAGGTCCAGTCGGCCGCGCAGTACCCGCAGCAGGCCCAGCAGGCCCACCTGCCCGGGCCGAGCCACGAGCCGCGGCCCGCCGCGCCGGAACCCGAGCCGGCCCCGGCACCGCGGCCCCCGCTCACGGCGGCACAGCGGGCCCGCGCGGAGGGCCGCTCCCCGATCATCGAGCCCGGGATGCAGCCGGCCGCGCTCACCGCGCTGCTCGGCCTGCTGCTGTCCGGTGCCGCCGCGGTCGGCTCCTGGGCGCTGCTCGTCCCGCTGGTCCTCCTCCAGGCGGTCACCGCGGCCGGCTGGTTCCGGCTGAACGGCATGTGGCCGGCCCGGCAGGGCATCGCGCTGGCGTTCGCGGGCGGGCTGACGGCGGACGCGGTGCTGATGGCGGCCGGCCGGGACCACGGCCCCGCGGCCATCCTCGGCACGCTCGGTGTCTGGGTGCTGCTGTCGCTGGTCCTCCAGCTGCGCTCGCACGCCGACCCGGACGAACGGCTCTACGGCCTGATGGCCACGGTCGTCTCGGCGGCGCTGGCGGTGGTGGCGACCGGCTGGCTGGCGGCCGAGGCCGACGCGGTGACGATCGGCGCGGCGGCGGTCGCGGTCGCGATCCTCGCCCGCGCGCTGCCGCTGCCGACGCCCGTCTCCGTCGTCGTCTCGCTGCTCGCCGGGGCCGGTGCGGGCATCGCGGTGGGCGACCTGACCGGCGCGGGCGCGGGCGCGGACGGGGCGGTCCTGGGCGCGGCCGCGGCGGTCTGCGCGCTCGTCGGGCACCGGGTGGCGAGCTACGACTACCCGTCCCGCTTCGTCCACTTCACCGCGGGCGTGGCCCTGCCGCTGAGTGCCGCGGCGCCGGTGGTGTGGGTGCTGGGACGCGCCCTGGGCTGAGGGCCCGCCGCCTGTCACAGTTGATCGACAAAGCCGGAGCCGGGTCGTCCGGCGGGGTTACCTTTGGCCCTCGTTGCCGAAGGCCGAGGTGGGGGAAAATGCGTGCGCTGCGAATACTTCTGATCGTCGTCGTGATTCTCGGCGGGCTCTTCGTGGTCGCGGACCGTCTCGCCGTGAACTACGCCGAGGGCGAGGTCGCGGACAGGCTGAGGACCACCGAGAACCTGGCCACCACCCCGGACGTGTCCATCAACGGCTTCCCCTTCCTCACCCAGGTCGCCGGCGGCGAGCTGGACGACGTCGAGGTCGGCATCGAGGGCTACGAGGCGGTCGCCGGCGACGGCGAGCGGATCCGCCTGGAGGACCTGACGGCGAACATGCGCGGTGTCGAGTTCTCCGGCGACTACAGCTCCGCCACCGCCGCCTCCGCCACCGGCACGGCCACCGTCTCCTACGAGGAGCTGCTGAAGACCGCCAAGTCGGAGCCGACCGAGGTCGCTCCGGGCGTCACCGCCGAGGTGGTCGGCCTCTCCGACGGCGGCAACGGCAAGATCAAGGTGGCCGTGGAGGCGACCGTCCTCGGCGCCAAGCTGCCCCGCCCGGTGAACGTCCTCAGCTCGGTCACCGTCGAGGGGGACAGCGTGCGGGTGCACGCCGACGGGCTGCCCTCGCTGGGCGGTGCGGAGGTCGGCGAGACGCAGATCCGCGCGATCACCGACTTCGAGCAGATGATCGACGGTCTGCCCGGTGGCATCCGGCTGGACAAGGTGGAGGCCGCGAAGGACGGGGTGGAGATCTCCGTGAAGGGTTCGAACGTCCAGCTGGCCGGGTAGGACGCCGGGCGGCCGTACCGGGAGCCGGCCGTCCGACAGGCGAGACGAGCGTGTCCGCCCAGCAGGTGTGACGGCCGCCGCATCCGGCCGTGAGCCGTGCGGCGGCGGCCCGGACGCCCATTCGATCCCGTATCGCGGACGATCGCGTCTCACTATTCGACACGCCGGTGACATGCCCGCCGGTCCGTCCCTACGATCGACGCTATGAAGCGACAGGCGGATCTCACAAAGCGGCGGGCAGTAGACCTGTGCCGCGTTGCCGCCATGCTCTGTCGCACCGTCTGAGCGGCAGCATCGCCTTCCGCATTCACCCCCCGCCCTGCTCAGGGCATCCGTGCGCCGCGCCGCCCCGCGGTCGTCCGCGCACGTCTCGCACTCGCACGCCCCGCCGCAACTGCCCCGGAGGAGAAAGAGCATGAGTCGCAGCGACGTTCTGGTCGACGCCGACTGGCTGCAGGACAACCTGGACAACCCCGACATCGCGATCGTCGAGGTGGACGAGGACACGTCCGCGTACGAGAAGAACCACATCCGCAACGCGATCCGGATCGACTGGACGCAGGACCTCCAGGACCCGGTCCGCCGCGACTTCATCGACCAGGAGGGCTTCGAGAAGCTCCTGTCGGCGAAGGGCATCGCCAACGACACGCTGGTGATCCTGTACGGCGGCAACAACAACTGGTTCGCGTCGTACGCCTACTGGTACTTCAAGCTCTACGGCCACGAGAACGTCAAGCTCCTCGACGGTGGCCGCAAGAAGTGGGAGCTGGACGCCCGCGAGCTGGTCGAGGAGGTGCCCGAGCGCGCCGCCACCGAGTACAAGGCCAAGCCGCAGGACACCTCGATCCGTGCCTTCCGCGACGACGTCGTGGCCGCCATCGGCAGCCACAACCTGGTCGACGTCCGCTCCCCCGACGAGTTCTCCGGCAAGCTGCTCGCCCCGGCCCACCTGCCGCAGGAGCAGTCGCAGCGTCCGGGGCACGTCCCGTCCGCCCGCAACATCCCGTGGTCGAAGAACGCCAACGACGACGGCACGTTCAAGTCGGACGACGAGCTGAAGAAGCTCTACGAGGAGGAGAGCGTCGACCTCTCCAAGGACACCATCGCCTACTGCCGTATCGGTGAGCGCTCGGCCCTGACCTGGTTCGTGCTGCACGAGCTGCTCGGTGTCGACAACGTCAAGAACTACGACGGCTCCTGGACCGAGTACGGCTCCCTCGTCGGCGTGCCGATCGAGCTCGGCGCCGGCAAGTAAGCAGACACCCCGCAAACCCCGACCGGCCTTCCTTTCCGGTCAGACCCCTTCTGGAGAAAGACATGTGTGGAGCGAAGGCCGGCGGCCCCGACGCCTCGACGATCAAGCCCGGTGAGACCACCATCCAGGGTCAGGTGACCCGTGACGGCGAGCCGGTGACCGGCTACGTCCGGCTCCTGGACTCGACCGGTGAGTTCACCGCGGAGGTCCCGACCTCCGCCACGGGCCAGTTCCGCTTCTACGCGGCCGAGGGCACCTGGACCGTCCGCGCGCTGGTGCCGGGTGGCGCCACCGCCGACCGCACGGTCGTCGCCCAGCAGGGCGGCCTGTCCGAGGTCGCGATCGCGGTCTGACGAGGACCCCGAACGGCCGAAGGGCCGCACCCCCCGGGTTGGACGCCTGGGGTGCGGCCCTTCGGCCTACTCTGGACGTATGTACGCACGGCGGCGTCATACGTACTTCGCCATGATGGGCACCTGCCTGGTGCTCTTCGTCCTGGCCTGGGGAGTCGTCCGTCTCTGGTCGACCGAGGTGGCCGTCGGCATGTGCGTGGTCGCCATGCTGATCCCGCCGGTCGCCGCGATGGTCGCCAACCGGCGCGGCCCCGACGACCGCTGGTGGGACGACCCGTCCGGCGATCCGCAGTCCGACGAGTGGTGGGACGAGCTGGACGGCCGCAAGCGCCCCGGCCCGCGGTGAGCCGGCTCAGCCGGCTCAGTACACGAGCGCCTGCGTCTCCTCCGCCAGTGCCTCCTGCACGAAGACCTGCGCGCCCGCGATCCGCACGCCCTCGATGACGTCCTGCTCGGTGATCTCCCGGCGGGCCGCGCACTGCGTGCACAGGGTCAGCTTGCCGGCGGCCAGGATCGAGTCGATCAGATCGGGCAGCGGGGCGGCGTGCGGCAGCTCGAACTCGGCCGCCCGGCCGGGCAGCGCGAACCAGGCGGACTCCCCGGTCAGCCAGACGGAGACGTCCACCCCGCTG
This sequence comes from Streptomyces sp. NPDC001532, assembly GCF_040298625.1. Classification (NCBI taxonomy): domain Bacteria; kingdom Bacillati; phylum Actinomycetota; class Actinomycetes; order Kitasatosporales; family Streptomycetaceae; genus Streptomyces; species Streptomyces sp. NPDC001532. Next base: position 19,880 of record NZ_JBEPAL010000045.1, on the reverse strand, counting down.
GCCACGGCCACCGCCGCCACCGTGAACGCCTGCGAGCACCGCTCGGGGGCGTCCGCCCCCGCCGTCACCTTGATCACGAGCTTCTTCGCCATGCCGGAATCGTAATCAACGCGACCACAACTCCCGTCGAACCTCATGAGTCTCCTGTGAGCGCGCATATGGAATGCGCAGTTCACCTTGTGGGGAAACGTCCATGGAAGTGTCCGAAGAGGACAGAAAGTTGCCCGAGGCCCCTGAAGTGCCGCATGCGCCGCATGTACCGCATGTGCCACAGGAGCGGCGCCGGGGCCGGGGCCGCACGACGCTGCTCATCGCCGCGGCCGCCGTCCTCGGCGTCGTCGCCGGCACCTGCGCCGGCTACCTCGTCCAGGCCGACCGCGAGCCCACCCGGCTGCCCTCGCTGTCGCAGCCCACGCTCCCGCAGGCCGACGGTCCCGCCCCCGAACCCCTCTCCGCCGCCCAGGACCGGCAGGTCAAGGTCGACGGCGACCTGCGCCCGCTGCTGCTGAAGAAGCCGCGCGGGGCGAAGGACGCGGAGTGGCTGGAGGGCAGCGACGGCTGGATGGACCTCGCCGCCTACGCCGACAGCTACGAACGCCCCGCCGGCGCCTTCCTCGAACTGGTCGAGGACGAGTTCCGCCGGGCCGCCGTCACCGGCTGGGAGGTCGGCGAGGCGACCACGGTGGAGATCCGGCTGGTCCAGTTCCGCGAGCAGGAGTACACCGCCGCCGACGACGCGGTCGACGACGCCGCCTACTACGCGACGGAACCCGAGGGCACCAAGAGCTGGCCGATCCCCGGCACCGAGGAGGGCATGGCCTACGTCCACACCCGCCCCGAGACCGAGCCCGGCTACCTGCCCCTGTACAGCGCGGAGGCCCACGCCTGGCGCGGCGACATCGCCATGGAGGTCTGGATCTACTCCGACAAGCCGATCACCAAGCGCACGGTCATGGACCTCGCCGAGCGGCAGATGGAGCGCTTGTGAACGAGAACCGGAACGCAGAAACCGTGGCCGCGCCCGCCCCGGCACCTGAGGCTGTCACCGGGCCCGAGGCCACACCCGTGCCCGAGGCCGTGCGGCCGCCCGCGCCTGCGGCCGTTGCCGAGCCCGAGGCCGTGGCCGAGTCCGAGTCCGGGCCGACGTCTGAGTCCGGGCCGGCGTCTGGGGCCGGGGCCGAGGCCGTGCCTGGGCCGGAGGCCGCGCAGACATCTGCGGCCGTTGCCGTGCCCGAGGCCGTGGCCGAGTCCGGGCCGGCGCCTGCGGAGGTGGCCGAGCCCAAGGCCGCGTCCGCGCCTGCGGCCGTGGCCGTGCCCGAGGTCGAGCCCGAGGCCGCGCCTCGGCCTGAGTCCGGGCGCGCGTCTGCGGCTGTGACCGAGCCCGAAACCGCGCCTGCGAGCACGCCCGAGCCTGCGGCCCTGGCCGCGCCCGCGCCCGGGCCGGACGCCGCACCCGCACCCGCGCTCGACGCCGCGCCCGCGCCTGGGCCGGACGCCGCGCCCGCGCTCGACGCCGTACCCGCACCCGCGTCCGACGCCGTGCCCGCGCCCGACGCCGTCCCCGTGGCCGACAAGCCCGGGAAGAAGGTCTTGCGCCTGGGGCGGGTCGGCAAGGCGGCTGGGGCGTTGGTGGTTGCCGGTGCGGTGGTGGCTGGGGTGGGGTACACCGTGGTGACCGTGCGGGACGCGGACCGGGACGCGGGGGAACCTGTGTATACGTTGCCGAAGCACGCGTCCGAGTCCGCCGAGCCGGTGGCCGCGACCGGGCTGGCCGGGATGCTCCTGCCGTACGGCGAGGCGTGGGAGCGCGGGCCCGATCTGGGTGAGTTCGGGTCGGAGGCCCAGCTGGACGGGGAGCGGGCGGCGGCGCTGCGCAAGGAGGCGCTGCGCGAGCTGCCCCGCACCCAGCGCAAGCGGCTGGAGCGGCAGATCGACAAGCAGCGCGTACAGGGCATGGCGATGCGCAGCTACGTCACCGCCGGGGACCTCTTCGCCGGGGAGGAGACCGTGACCGTGAGCGTCGTGCTGACCCGGATGGAGAACAAGGCGGCCGTCCGCGACATCTCGACGTTCCAGAACGAGTTCCTCGCGGCCCTCGACGTCCTGCGGAAGGGGCCCAGGATCAAGGGCCACAAGAACGCCCAGTGCTTCCTGCCGCCCTCGGACGAGGTGGAGGAAGGCGGTCTCGACACCATGCTCTGCTCGGCGTACGAGGGGGACGTCCTGGTCAGCCTCACCGCCTCGGGCCCGGCCTCGCTGAACTCCGGCGACGTCGCCGAGCTGCTGACCGCCCAGCTGGACCGTATCGAGGAGCCGGGGAAGGCCGTATGACCGACCAGACGACGCACCCCGCACCGGCCGAGGCGCCCGCCGAGGAGGTGCGGGTGCGCAAGGACCGCCGGGTGCTGCGCGCCGCGCTGCGCTGGACCGCCGCCGTGGTCGTCTTCGCGGTGGCCGGAGCGGGCACCGCGTACGGGATCACCCGCATGGAGCGGACGGACGTCCCCGGGCTCGGGACCGAGTCGGACGGCCGCTGGGACTTCCCGGCGCTCACCAGGCCGCCGCTGCCCTCCGGCAGCCCCGGCCCGTTCGCCGAGGACAACCCGGCCGGCACGCACCACGCCGACCTGCGCGCCCTGCTGCTGCCCGCCCCGGAGGGCGCCACGGAGATCGCGAAGCTGCGCGGCACCGACGGCTGGCTGCCGACGGAGGACTTCCTCGCGGAGTACCCGCACGAGGAGGACCGGACCGCCCTGCGGATGAAGCTGACCGACGCCGGACTGCGGCACATCGCCGCCCGCGGCTGGACCACCGGCGACGGCACCCGGACCCGCGTCTACCTGCTGCACTTCGGCACCGCCGAGGTCGTCGACAGCCTCTTCTCCGGCCACCTGGTCCCCTACGACCAGTCGGTCCACCGGGTGCGCGGCGCCGACCTGTCCGCCTTCGAGGAGGGCCTGAGCGCCGAGTCGGAGGTCGACGACGTGTGGCGGTCGGTGCAGGTGGAGCAGAAGCCGTACGGCTCCGAGCAGGTCCGGCACGCCTACCTGGCCGCCGGTGACGTCCTCGCGCTGATCGTCCAGTCCCGCGAGGGGACGGCACCGGCCGTGCCGTTCCACCAGACGCTCACCCTCCAGAGCCAGCTCCTGGGCTGACCTTCGAGGCACACCTCACGAGGAGGGCCGGGCCCCGGCCGCGTAAGCTGGGGCCTGGCCCTGTGTACGTACGTACCTCACCGCGCTCATCCGAGGAGCACCCCGTGGAGATCTTCTTCGAAGCCCTGCTGGTCCTGGTCTGCGTCGGCGTGCTCGCCTTCGCCGGACTGACCGTGAAGAAGCTGTACCAGGGCCAGCGCTGACCCGACGCTAGGAAAACGCCGCTCATGATCGAGATCCCGTCCGACCTCCACAAGGACCTCGTCCCCCTCGCCTTCCTGCTCGGCAACTGGGCGGGAGCGGGTGTGCACGACTTCCCCGGCTCCGAGAAGTGCAACTTCGGGCAGGAGGTCACCTTCACCCACGACGGCCGTGACTTCCTGGAGTACAGCTCCCACACCTGGGTCCTGGACAACGACGGCAACAAGGTCCGCCCGCTGGAGTCCGAGCACGGCTTCTGGCGGATCGACGACGCCCGCAAGGTCGAGGTGACCCTGACCCGCGACGACGGCGTCATCGAGATCTGGTACGGCGAGCTGGCCCACCAGAAGCCGCAGATCGACCTGGTCACCGACGCCGTGGCGCGCACCGCCGCCTCCCGCCCCTACAGCGGTGGCAAGCGGCTGTACGGCTATGTGAAGAGCGACCTCATGTGGGTCGGCGAGAAGCAGACCCCCGAGGTCGAGCTGCGCCCCTACATGTCGGCGCACCTGAAGAAGGTCGTCACCCCGGAGGAGGTCGAGCGCTGGGCGAAGGCCCTGCCGGACGACCTTCCGGACGACGGCATCGCCTTCTTCAAGTAGCGGCCTAGACTTCCAGTGTGGTGAGCACCGACTGGAAGAGTGATCTGCGGCAGCGCGGTTACCGGCTGACGCCGCAGCGGCAACTTGTGCTCGAAGCCGTGGACACCCTGGAGCACGCGACCCCCGACGACATCCTCGTGGAAGTGAGGAAGACGGCGTCGGGGGTCAACATTTCCACGGTGTACCGGACGCTGGAGCTGCTGGAGGAGCTGGGGCTGGTCAGCCACGCCCATCTGGGGCACGGGGCGCCCACGTACCACCTCGCCGACCGGCACCATCACATCCATCTGGTCTGCCGCGACTGCACCAACGTCATCGAGGCGGATCTGAGCGTGGCCGCGGAGTTCACCGCCAAGCTGCGCGCGGAGTTCGGTTTCGACACGGACCTGAAGCACTTCGCGATCTTCGGCCGCTGCGAGGACTGTTCCCTGAAGAGTTCAAGTACCGAGTCGTAGGCTTGGAGCCATGAAGAGCCCTCTGCTGTTCCTGCCCGGCGCCGTCCCCGCCGAGGGCCTGGACGAAGGCGTCGCCGCCCACTACGGCGACCTGTTCCGCGAGCAGCGCGCCCTCGCCGACGGCGCCGGTTTCGTCGACCTCTCGCACCGCGGGGTCGTCACCGTCTCCGGCGCGGACCGGCTGAGCTGGCTGCATCTGCTGCTCACCCAGCACGTCAGCGAGCTGCCCACGGGTGAGGCCACCGAGGCCCTGATCCTCTCCGCGAACGGCCACATCGAGCACGCGCTGTACCTCGTCGACGACGGCGAGACGGTGTGGGCGCACATCGAACCCGGCACCCAGGACGCGCTGCTCCAGTACCTGGAGTCGATGAAGTTCTTCTACCGGGTCGAGGTCGCCGACCGCACCGCCGACTTCGCGGTCGTGCACCTGCCCGCCGGCTCCATCGCCGAGGTCCCGGACGGCGTCGTGGTCCGGGAGACCCCGTACGGCCGCGATCTCTTCCTGCCGCGGGAGCGGCTGGAGGAGTTCGCCGCGGCGTCCGGCCCGGCCGCCGGGATCCTGGCGTACGAGGCGCTGCGGGTGGAGCACCACCGCCCGCGGCTCGGCTTCGAGACCGACCACCGCACCATCCCGCACGAGCTGGGCTGGATCGGCAGCGCGGTGCATCTGCAGAAGGGCTGCTACCGCGGTCAGGAGACCGTCGCCCGGGTGCAGAACCTGGGCAAGCCGCCGCGCCGCCTGGTCTTCCTGCACCTGGACGGCAGCGAGGTCCATCTGCCGCCGGCCGGCACCGAGATCCGCCTCGCGGACGACGGCCCCGACGGGCGGAAGATCGGCTTCATCACCACCTCGGTCCGCCATCACGAGCTGGGCCCGGTCGCGCTCGCGCTGGTCAAGCGGAACGTGGCCGTGGACGCCCGGCTGGTGGCCGGTGACACGGCCGCCGCCCAGGAAGTCGTCGTGGCCCCCTAGATCTCCACGAGCACGGTGAACGGGCCGTCGTTCGTCAGCGACACCCGCATCTGCGCGCCGAACCGGCCCGTCGCCACCGTCGCGCCCAGCGCGCGCAGTTGCGCCACCACCTCGTCGACCAGCGGTTCGGCGACCGGGCCGGGGGCGGCCGCGTTCCAGGTGGGGCGGCGGCCCTTGCGGGCGTCGCCGTAGAGGGTGAACTGGCTGATCACCAGGAGCGGGGCGTCGATGTCGCTGCACGACTTCTCGTCGTGCAGCATCCGCAGGGACCAGAGCTTGCGGGCCAGTTGGGCCGCCTTCTGCGGGGTGTCGTCGTGGGTCACGCCCACCAGGACGCACAGGCCCTCGCCGATGATCTCCCCGACGGTCCGGCCGTCCACCACGACGCTCGCGCCGTCCACCCTCTGCACCACAGCTCGCATATGACCATCATGCCGTGGCTGCTTTTCGATCCCTAACCGGTCCATGTGGGGCCGTTCGGGGGCACTCGGTCACATAGCGGCCACGAGGGGTGGCACGATGCTCTCCACACACCGGTCGAGGGGACGGTAGAGGCACATGAGCACACCGAGCACGGGTGAGGACGTGGGGACGGTGCGCCCGCCCGCGCAGCGCACCGACAGTCCCGGCCGCCCCGACAACGACGGCCGCCCCGACAACGACGGCCGCCCCGACAGCGACGGCCGCCCCGACAGCGACGGCCGGCCACCACTGCTGCCGGAGCCGCCCGAGCACGACCTGCCCGCGCTGAGCCTGCCCGAGCTGCGCACCCTGCGCCGGGACGCCCAGCGCGACGAGGCGGACCTGAGCTATGTGCGGCGGCTGCTCCAGGGGCGGATCGACATCCTGCGCGCGGAGCTGGCGCGGCGCGGGCCGACGTCCGTGGTGGCGGTCGGCGCCGGGTCCGTGGTGGAGCGGCTGCCGGAGATCCTGACCGACGCCCCGGCCCGGCACCGCTCCTCGGCCCGTCATGTGACGCTGGGGACTCCGCAGAGCGAGGAGTACCGGCGGCTGGCGGCCGAGATGCTGGGGGAGGTGGAGCTGTCCGCGCTGGACGCCCGTACCGATCCGGAGCTGACCGACGGGATCGGGCGGCTCGTCCGGTACGAGCAGCAGGTCTCGCGGCGCCGCCAGGGCCTCCAGCGCACGGCCGACGACTGCAGCGCGGAGATCGCCCGGCGCTACCGGGACGGGGAGGCGCAGGTCGACGACCTGCTGCTGTGAGGGCGGTCCCGGCCGGACAGGGGTAAAAGCGCGCGACGGGTCTGGCGCCCGGCGCCTACCGTGGCGCCATGAGCGACCGCGACGACCTCGACATCCGTCCGATCACCGAGGACGAGAAGCCCGCCTGGCTGCGGGCGATGGCCACGGGCTTTCTGCGCAGCGACGAACTGTCCGAGGAGGAGATCGCCGGCCGGGCCTCCGGTGTGATCGCGAGCCGCACCCTCGGCGCCTTCGACGACGGGCGGTGCGTGGCGACGCTGCGGTCGTTCCCGCAGCAGCTGACGGCCGTCGGCGGAGCGCTGGTGGCCGCCGACGCCGTCACCAATGTGACCGTCGCCCCGACGCACCGCCGGCGCGGGCTGCTCACCACGATGATGGGCCGGGACCTGGCGGCGGCGAAGGTGCGCGGGGACGTGGTGGCGACGCTGATCGCCGCCGAGTACCCGATCTACGGGCGGTACGGCTTCGGGCCGGCCACCTCGACCGCCGTGTGGACCGTGGACGTGCCGCGCGCCGGGCTCGACCCGCGCCGGCCGGGGCCGGAGGACGGCGGGCGGATCGATCTGATCGACGGCGCCGAGGTCCGCGCGCTGGGCCCGGAGCTGTACGAGCGGGTGCGGCGGGCGCAGCCGGGCGCGGTGGACCGCGGCGAGCGGTGGTGGCGGATCGACACCGGCGAGCTGCGGGTGATGCCGCAGTGGACCCGGCCGTTCTACGCGGTGTACCGCTCGCCCGGTGGCGAGGTCGCGGGGATGGTCGCGTACACCGCCGACGACAAGTGGGGCGACGCCAAGCAGCCGCTGAACACCGCCACGGTGAGGTGGCTGATCGCGGCCACCCCGCAGGCCGAGCGGGCGCTGTGGCGGTTCCTGTGCTCGATCGACTGGGTCACCCGGGTGAAGTCGGGCTGGCGGGCCCCGGACGACCTGCTGCCGCTGTTCCTGCCGGACCCGCGGGCCGCCCGGATCACTACGCAGGCGGACTGGATGTGGGTGCGGATCCTGGACGTCGTGGCGGCGCTGGAGGCGCGTACGTACGCGGGGGCCGGTGAGCTGGTGCTGGAGGTCGTGGACGCCGGCGGGTTCACGGGCGGGCGGTATCTGCTGGAGGCGTCGGCGGACGGGCGGGGGGCCTGTGCGGTGACGCGGCGCGCGCCCGATCTGACGCTGGACGTGGCCGACCTCGGGGCGCTGTGGCTGGGGGACGAGTCGGCGGTGCGGCTGGCGGCCGTGGGGCGGGTGCGGGAGACACGAGCGGGCGCCGCCCGGGTGGCCGACGCCCTGCTGCGCACGTCCAGGCGTCCATGGTGCCCGGACTCGTTCTGAGCCTCCTCGACGTCGTCGGTCCGACGGGTTCACGCATCCGTAGCGTGCTCTTCAGTTGTGGTGGCCCACCCGTGGGTGGGGTGCTGCGACCGGCCGGGCTCCCGGCTCCCCTCCGGAGAGGAGTCCGGCCAACCTTCGGTAAGTACGACCATGTTGCTTCGAGTTGGTGCCAACTTCTCTGTACTTATCTCCACTTGGGGGCGGCTCATAACCACCCGGTGCTGAAATGCCTCAAGATGGCGAGAAGTTGTGCTGGGCGATGAGCTGAAACCGGCCAAGGTCCATGGGGTGCGAACAGCTCCGACCTGCGGTTCGCCGCCTGACGCCGGTTGGCGGCCAACTCGCAAACAACTCCCGAAAGATGGCTGTGAGTTGTAGCGTTCGGGTGTGACCCAGGAGAACGTGGCAGTGGACGGCGCCCGGCGGCGCACGGCGCAGGAGATCGCCGCCCAGCTGCGCGAACGCATCCGCGACGGACAGCTCAGACCCGGCGACCGGCTGCCCACCCAGGCCGAGCTGGCCGAGCGGTTCGGCGTCGAGCGCGGCACCGTCCGCCAGGCCCTGCGCGCCCTGCACGAGGACGGCCTGCTCAGCCATGTCACCAAGGGCAGCCCGCCGCGCGTCGCCGGCCCCGCGCTGCCCGCCGCCGAGGTGCCCCAGCCCGTGATGGTGGGCCTCGCGCCCCGGCTCACGCACGCCTTCACCGCCCGGCACGTGCGGATCGACGCCGTCTGCCTGACCGCCGAGACCCTGATGCTGGCGCTCGGCGAGCCGCTCCGCCTGATCCACGAGGGCCGGATCCGCCCCGAGTCCGTCGACGCCCGGATCCTGCTGCCCTCCCGTGACATCAACCTGGCCTTCCCGGTCCCGGTCGAACAGCACGAGGACGGCGACCCCGACCCGGTCCACCAGCGCTGGCTGGCGATGCGCAACGCCCAGGGCCACGTCCTGCGCCACAACCTCCGGACACTGCGCGCCTCGCACGGCATCGACGTCCGGGTGTCGTTCCGGGCGCTGCCGTTCACCCCGCCGGTGAAGCTGTACCTGCTCAACGGCGAGGAGGCGCTGATCGCGTACTACATGCTGGGCCGCCGCGAGGAGCCCACCGACGCCGGCCCGGTGCCCACCTACGACGTGCGCGCCACCGAGTCGCTGCTGTTCTCCTTCGACCGGACGGCCGGGCGGCGCGATGCCTCGTTCGTGGACGAATCGCAGAAGTGGTTCGACGCCCTCTGGGAAACCATCACCCGGGACCTGACACTCTCCTAGTGACTTCTGATACGACACGGACCGAACCGGTGGCGAGTCCGACCGACCGGCTGCGGGAACTGGTCACCCGTGCCGATGTCGTGCTGTGGGACTTCGACGGACCGATCTGCCGGCTGTTCGCCGGACATCCGGCACCCGCGGTCGCCGGTGAACTGGTGCGCTGGCTGGACGGGCGCGGGCTGGGCGGACTGCTGAGCGAGGAGGAGCGCGGCACCGCCGACCCGCAGGTGGTGCTGCGCGCCGCGGGCCGTGCGGGGCTCGGACCGGCGGTGGTCGCGGAGCTGGAGGAGCGCCTCACCCAGGAGGAGCTGAGAGCCACCGCCACCGCCATGCCGACCGCCTGGGCCGACCCGCTGATCCGCACCTGGACCGCGGTCGGCGCCCGGCCGGCCGTGGTCTCCAACAACTCCCCGCGGGTGGTCGGCGCCTACCTCGCCGGCCGGGGCCTGGCCGGGTGCTTCGGCCCGCACGTCTACGGCCGCGACACGGACCTGCACCGCCTCAAACCGGACCCCTACCACCTCGACCGCGCCCTGGCCGCGCTCGCCGCCGCCCCGGCCGGCGCCCTGTTCATCGGCGACACCCCCACCGACCACGAGGCGGCCCGGCGGGCGGGCGTCGCCTTCCTGGGCTACGCGAGGAACGACCGCAAGGCCGGGCTGCTGCGGGAGGCGGGCGCGCGCGACCTGGTCGGCTCGCTGGAGCCGGTGCTGAAGGTGCTCAGGACGCGGGCGCGGCCCACGTAGGAGCGCGGGGCCGTATCGGTCCGCGGCTCCGCCGCGTGGGCGCGCCCAGCCACATACGGCCGCAACCGAAGGAAGACAGCACGTGGATGTCAGCAGGAAGCCCTCGCCCGACGAGATCGCCGGCACGCTCAAGGCCCGCATCCGCGAGGGACGCCTGGAGGCGGGCGCCAAGCTGCCCACCCAGGCCGAACTGGCCGCGGAGTTCGGCGTGGAGCGGACGACCGTGCGCCGGGCGCTGCGCGCCCTGCACGAGGCGGGCTGGCTGACCGGCGTCAGCAAGGGCAGCCCGCCGACCGTCGCCGGGCCGCCGGCCGCCGGCGAGGAGCCGCAGCCCACCCTGGTCGCCCTCGCGCCCCGGCTGGAGGCCGCGTTCGCCGAGCCGCGGGTGCGGATCGACGCGGCCTGCCTCACCGCCGAGACGCTGCTGCTCGCGATGCACGCGCCGATGGCGCTGATCGAGTCCGGCCGGGTCCGCCCGGAGTCCGTCGAGGCCCGCATCCTGCTGCCGCACAAGGACGTCCGGCTGCTCCACCCGTCGCCCGCCGAGGGCTGGGGCGCGGACGCGGCGGCCGACGAGGCGGTGCACCGGCGGTCGGTGGCCCAGTACGTCGCCCAGGTCACGGTGTTGCGCCAGTACTTCCGCACGCTCCGCGCCGACCACGGCATCCCCGCGGTCGTCCGCTTCCGGACCGTGCCCAACACCCCGCCGCAGAAGGTGTACCTGCTCAACGGGTCCGAGGCGCTGCTCGCGTTCTACATCCCGGCCCGCCGGACCGTGGAGGTCGAGTCGGAGCCGCGTGAGCTGTGGGACGCGTGGGGCACGCAGTCGCTGCTCTTCCGGCACCACGCGGCCCACGGCGAGCGGGACGCGCTGTTCGTGGCGGAGGCGCGGAAGTGGTTCGACGCACTGTGGGAGATGCAGGGACAGGACCTGCGGGAGCCGTAACCTCCGGCCATGTCCCCCGCGTCACCCGTGCCACCCGCGCCGTCCGCGCCGTCCGCGCCGTCCGTGTCCCCGCGACCGAGGGAGGCTCTCGTACGGCGTCTGCTGAGGCGTCGGCTGCACGGCTCGGGCGGGGCCTTGACGGTCCTCAGGGGCCACCACAACACCAACTACGTGCTGCGTGGCGGCCTGCTGCTCGCCCTGCTGCTCGGCGCCGTCCCCTACGCCCGGGTCAAGTACCGGGTGCCGCTGGCGAGCGTCGAGGTGGTGCCGCGGATCTGGCCGCGAGAGGCGGAGGTGCTGGACGTCGTCTGCCGGTATCTGCGCGAGGTGCCGCGCTGTCTGGCCGTCCTCGGCGACCACTCGGTGCACCGCTACCGGACGGGCCGGGCGCTGAGCGAACACAATCCCGACGGCGTCGTCGACGAACGGCTGATGGCCGAGTTCGCCGCGTTCTTCGTGCGGACCGCCCAGGTGCCCGTCGAGGAGCTGCCCGCGCCGCCAGAGGACTGGCCGGCGGACGGCGACAGCGACGGGTTCCTGCACCGGCTGGCCCGTTTCACCGAGCAGCGGGTGCACCGGCCCAACCGCGACCGGTTCGGGGCGCTGTTCGACGCGGTGGGCATCCCCGGGGACGCGATGGCCGTCTTCCGCGCGCACCACCGGGGGCTCGCCTCGCGGCCGTTCCGGCTGCTGCACACCGACGTCCACCGCGCCAACGTGGTCGTCCGCCGGGGCCGGATCACCGTCATCGACTGGGAGCTGGCGCTGTACGGCGACCCGCTGCACGACCTGGCCACCCACATCGTCCGCATGGGCTACGGCAAGGAGGAGCAGCGGCGCATGACCGGGCTGTGGGCGCGGGCCATGACGGACGCCGGGCTGCGCGAGCTCACCGCCGGGCTGGAGGAGGACCTCGGGGCGTACGTGGCCTTCGAGTACGCCCAGTCGGTCTTCCCGGACACCATGCGGGCGGCCCTCGCGCTGCCGGAGCGCCCGGCGGCGGCCGAGCTGCGGGCGGCGGCCGAGCGGGTGGGCCGGGCACTGGGCCGGGCGCGCGAGCCGCTGCGGCTGGTGGACGTACCGGACGCCGAGCGGATCGCGGAGGCCCTGCGCGCCTGGCGCGCCGCCTCGGCCTGAGGCCGGCGCCGGGCGGCTGTGCGGGGCGGCTGTGCGGGGCGGCTGTGCCGGCCGGCGACCGTAGGCTCGGGGTCATGGGTGAGAGCGGGCTGCGGGAGCGCAAGCGGCAGCGGATGTACCAGGTGGTGTCGGACGTCGCGATCGGGCTGTTCCTGGAGAAGGGGTTCGACGCGGTGTCGGTGGCCGAGGTGGCGGCCGCGGCGGAGATCTCCAAGCCGACGCTGTTCCGGTACTTCCCGGCCAAGGAGGACCTGGTCCTGCACCGGATCGCCGATCACGAGGGCGAGGCGGCGCGGGTGGTGGCCGGGGCGTCCGGTGCGCCGCTGACCGCGCTGCGGCGGCACTTCCTCGACGGCCTCGACCGGCACGACCCGGTCACCGGGCTCAGTGACCACCCCCAGGTGCTGGCCTTCCACACCCTCCTCTACGGCACTCCGGCCCTGGTCGCCCGCGCCCACTCCCATATGGAGCGCGCGGAGGCCGCGCTCGCCGAGGCCCTCGGCGGCGATCTGGAGGCGCGGCTGGCGGCCGGGCAGATCACCGCGGTCCGGCGCGTGCTCGCGCAGGAGAACTGGCGGCGGATGGCGGCGGGGGAGCGGGCGGCGGACGTGCACGGGGACGCCGTCGCGGCGGCCGGGCGGGCCTTCGACGTGCTGGATGTCGCCTTCCCGCACCTCGCCGGCTCACGATCCGGAGAGAGGACCTGAGATAGGTGACTCGGTAAAAAATTTAACTCGGTCACGTTACTCCGGTACGCTCGCCGGAATGACACCACCCGACGCCGCCCTCCGCGAAGCCCTCCGCCTCGAACGCGCCCACCACGACCGCTGCCGCGCCGCCCTCGCCGCGATGGTCGAGGGAGCCCAGGAACAGGTCGTCACCGGCGAGGACGTCTCCGCCTCCGGCGCCGACGCCGAAGTGCTCGGGTACCGGCTGCGCAGCCAGGCCAAGGAGCTGCGGGAACTCCCCGAAGGGCCGCTGTTCTTCGGACGGCTCGACTTCACGCCCGACACCGGTCACGGCAGCCTGCACATCGGCCGGCTGCGGATCGGCGAACACCCCACCGCCCCGCCCCTGGTGGTGGACTGGCGGGCCCCCGTCTCGCGGGCCTTCTACCAGGCCGGCGCCCGCGACCCGCAAGGCGTCGCCGTCCGCCGCCGCTTCGGCTGGGCCCCCGGCAGCCGGGGCGACTCCGCCGATCTGACCGGCCTGGAGGACGAGCACCTGGGCCGGGGCGAGAGCCGGGCCGGCGAGATCGTCGCCCGGGAGATCGAACGCCCGCGCGTCGGGCCGATGCGGGACATCGCCGCCACCATCCAGCCCGAGCAGGACGACCTGGTCCGGGCGGACGCGGCCGCCTCGGTGTGCGTGCAGGGCGCCCCCGGCACCGGCAAGACCGCCGTCGGCCTGCACCGCGCCGCCTACCTGCTCTACACCCACCCGCAGCGCGTCCGGCGCGGCGGACTGCTCATCCTCGGCCCCAACCGCACCTTCCTCTCCTGGATCGCCGAGGTGCTGCCCGCCCTCGGCGAGACCGGCGTCCGGCAGTCCACCGTCCAGGACGAGATCGCCCGGCACCCGGTCACCGGCACCGACGACGGGCGGGCCGCCGCCGTCAAGCACGACGCCCGGATGGCCGAGGTGCTGCGCCGGGCGCTGTACGCGCGGGCCCGCCCCGAGGCGTGCGCCGACCCCCTCGACGTGCCGGACGGCTCCTCGCGGCGGCGGGTCACCGCGGCGGAGCTGCGGGCGATCGTGGCGGACGTGCGCGCCGAGCAGCCCCCGTACGCCGTCGCACGGGAGCGGGTCCGGGCGCGGGTGGTGGCGGCGGTGCGGGCCCGAGCCGAGCGGCACGGCCAGACGTGCACCACCGCCTGGGTGCGGCGGATCGAGCGGACCCGGCCGCTCACGGCCTGGCTGGACGCCGTATGGCCGAAGGTGCGGCCCGAGGAGGTGGTCGCCGGGCTGCTCGGCGATCCGACGGCGCTCGCGGAGGCCGCCGACGGGCTGCTGGACGCCGAGGAGCAGCGGGCCCTGCGGTGGGCGCGGCCGCCGCGCTCCTGGAGGTCGGCGCGCTGGTCGGCCGCCGACCTGGTCCTCCTCGACGAGGTCGCCGGTCTCATCGAGCGCCCCGCCGGCTACGGCCATGTCGTCGTCGACGAGGCGCAGGACCTGTCCCCGATGGAGTGCCGGGCCGTCGCCCGCCGCTCCGCCCACGGCTCCCTCACCGTCCTCGGCGACCTGGCCCAGGGCACCACGCCGTGGGCCGCCCGCGACTGGCCCGGCCTGCTGCGTCACCTCGGCAAGCCGGACGCGGCCGTGGTCCCGCTGACCACCGGCTTCCGGGTCCCGGCGACGGTCCTCGCGCTCGCCAACCGGCTGCTGCGCCGGCTGGACGTCGCCGTCCCCGAGCCCGTGTCGCTGCGCCGCGACGGCGAGCTGGCGGTGGTCCGGACGGACGACGTGCCGGGCACGGTGGTGACGGCCGTGCGCGACGCCCTGGAACGCGAGGGTTCCATCGGTGTCGTCGCCGCCGGCCCCGATGTGCCCCGGCTGCGGGAGGCGCTGGCCGGGGCCGGGATCGCGGCGGCGGGCGAGGAGGCGGTGGGCGCGCGGGTCGCGGTGGTGCCCGCGAGCCTGGTCAAGGGCCTGGAGTACGACCATGTCGTCGCCGTCGAGCCGGCGGCGATCGCGGAGGCCGAGGAGCGCGGGCCGCACCGGCTGTACGTGGTGCTGACCCGGGCGGTGTCGGCGCTGACCGTGGTGCACGCGCGGCCACTGCCGTTCTAGCCCGCCCGCCGCCCCCCCCCCGGCTACCGCGGCGCCGCCTGGAAGGCGTCGAGCAGCGGTATCAACTGCTCCTCCTCGTAGCTCAGATGGGCCTCGAGATCGGTGGTCAGCCGCTCGACCTCGGCGCGGGCGGCCACCGGGTCGGCCGTCTCCTCCACCGCCCGGCGCAACTCCGCCACCAGGACGGCGATCCGCTCGTGCTCCTCGCGCAGCCGCGCGAGCACCGGGGCGATCTCCGGGTGGCGGTCGGCGAGGTGGGGGAAGAGCATCAGGTCCTCGCCGGTGTGGTGGTTGTGCAGACCGTGGCAGAAGGTGAGGCAGTTGGCCCGCAGCTGGGCGCCCAGAGCGGAACCGGTGCCGTTCATCTCCTTCCGCAGCAGGGCGAGTTCGCGGCGGAAAGCGTCGTGCACCACCTTGATCGCCTCGCCCATCGAGCCGGCGTTGATGTTCCCCGGCCCGCCGTCCGTGAGGGCGGTCAGGGCGACCACCGGGATCACCCGCCCGCCCGCCTTCTCCTCGTACTCCGCCCAGCCCGCATCGCTCTCCACGGCCCGTGCGAAGGCCGCGTCGCGCTCCGCGCCGGTGAGCGGCACGGCCTGTGCCTGATAGGTGAAGGCTCCGCTCTCCACGGTCACTTCGGGATGCGCGAGCAGATTGTGGTACCAGGCCGGATGCCGGGGCGAGCCGCCTGCCGAGGCGATCACCAGGATGCGCTCGGGGCCGTCGGGGAGATATCCGACGGGGGTGGTGTGGGGCCTGCCGGAACGGGCGCCGGTGGTGGTCAGCAGGACCAGCCGGGCGTTTGCGAACATGCCGCTCAGGCGGCCGCGGCCGGCCCGGAACTCGTCGATGATCCGTTGGTTGAAGTCGTTGGGGTCGGGCATGTGTCGTCCTTCTCCGTGTGTCCGTGGATGTCACTGGTCGCGGAAAGCACAGAGAAGGAGGCGGGCCTCTCGCCCGCCCCGGTGGCCTCACTCAGAGGCCGGGCACCCGATCCGCTCACGGCACAAGGCCGACCCGGCAGTCATGGCAGGGACGGTAGCGGCGGGCGGCGAAGTGCGGCAAGGTCTTTTCCGTGCGCGCACTGCTCTTCCTCGACGTCGACGGGACGCTGCTGCCGTTCGGGTCGGACCGGCCCTACCCGACGTACGAGGGGCCGCGCGGCCTGCCCGCCGACCATCCGCTGCTGCACCGCGTCGACCCGGCGCTCGGCCCCCGGCTGCTCGGCCTGGGCTGCGCGCCGGTGTGGGCGACGACCTGGCTGGACGACGCCAACACCACCCTCGCGCCGTGGCTCGGGCTGCCGCCGCTGCCCGTGCTGGACCTGGTGGACGCGGAGGAGCCGCCGCGCGGGGGACGGCACTGGAAGACCCGGCCGGTCGTCGCCCGGGCCGCGGGCCGGCCGTTCGTCTGGGTCGACGACGAGATCACCGGCACCGACCGGGCCTGGGTGGCCGCCCATCACCCCGGCCCGGCCCTGCTGCACCGCGTCGACCACCGGTACGGCCTGACGGAGGCCGACTTCGCGGTGGTGCGGGCCTGGCTCAGGGACGCCGGGTGCGGCCCAGAACCTCCGCCACCCGCAGGAAGCCGTCCGAGCCGTGGCCCAGCCCGATGACCCGGCGGGCCTGCCCCTCCACGGCCCGCATCACACCCGCGTCGATGCCGTGCGCCTCCG
The DNA here is from genome assembly GCF_040298625.1 of Streptomyces sp. NPDC001532. Lineage (NCBI taxonomy): Bacteria > Bacillati > Actinomycetota > Actinomycetes > Kitasatosporales > Streptomycetaceae > Streptomyces > Streptomyces sp. NPDC001532. The sequence continues at coordinate 3,376 of NZ_JBEPAL010000045.1, read as the reverse complement.
AGGTGTGGACGATGTGCGCCATCGAGGAGGCCGCCGAGGTGATCGGGTTCAGCTCGCCCGAGTAGCTGCCCCTGTCCACGTCGCCCGCGAACTCCTCGAACAGCGGCGGCAGGATGGCGGCGATGCCCTGCGCGAACGGGGCCAGCTCGACCGCCGAGACGCCCTCGGCGCGGGCCACGGCCACCGCGTGCGCGAAGCCGGCCATCGACGTCCAGAACACGTCCAGCAGCGCGATGTCGTAGGCCGCCGCCCGGCCGATGTCCTCGCCGAGGTGGGTGTGGGTGCCGCCGAGCGCGTCCAGGACCGGCCGGATCTCGGCGTACAGCTCGGCGGGGCCGCTGTGCAGGAAGACGCCGGCCGGGGTGCCGATGGTGGTGGCCGGGGTCATGATCGCGCCGTCCAGGTAGCGGATGCCGTGCCGGGCGGCCCAGTCGCCGGTGTCGCGGGCCCGGTCCGGGGTGTCCGCGCTGAGACTGACGAGCGTACGGCCCTTCAGGGCGGCGGTGACCGGGTCGCTGCGCAGGACGGCGTCGGAGGCGTCGTAGTCGACGACGCAGATGACGGTCAGCTCGCTGTGCGCGACCGCCTCCTGCGCCGACCGCGCCCCTCGCGCGCCGCGCGCCACCAGATCGGCGTCCCGGCCGGGGGTGCGGTTCCAGACGGTGGTGCGCACTCCGGCGTCCAGGAAGGCGCCGGCCAGGGCGCGGCCCATGGGGCCCAGGCCGAGGACGGTGACGGAAGTGGACGCGAGGTCCATGGCGTTGGTGGACATGAGGAAGCTCCTGCTGTTCTCAGACAAACGACAAAGCGTGACGAATGGGGCGAAGATGACGCGCAGCCGGGCCCGGGACCTGAACGTCTGCGGTGTGACCGCCGCGATCTCGGTGATCGACGGGAAGTGGAAGACGGCCCTGCTGTGGCTGCTCGAGTCGGGCCCGCAGCGCCCCGGCGAACTGCGCCGGAAGCTGCCGGGCCTCAGCGAGAAGGTGCTGACTCAGGCGCTGCGGGAGATGGCGGAGGACGGTCTGGTGCACCGGGAGGCGCACGACGTCCTGCCGCCGAAGACGGTGTACTCGCTCACCGGCTTCGGGCGTGAACTGTCCGAGGCTCTCGCTCCTCTCTCCGACTGGGGCCACCGCCGCCTGGAACGGCTCACGGAGGCGGCGTCCTGATCACCTGATCACCTGGGACCAGCCTCGTACCGGCGCCGGATGCTGCCAAGTACCCACTTTTTTGTGGGTGTTCGCACCCCGCCGGGCGGCCCGGCCCGGTGCGTGCCATGCTGGAATCCGAGGAGGAGATGCCATGTCAGCGATGTTCGAGCTGGCGGACGGTGGCATCGGGGTGATGCCCGACCCCTCGGACAACCCCGATGGTCACAACGTCCCGCACCACGACGCCGGCACACGGATCAGCTTCGAGCTCGGCAACGTCGGCGACGCCGGCGGGAACGCCCGGGTCACCGTCGAGTGCGACGGCAATGTCGTCGGCTCCGAGTGGAACTCGCAGTTCCTCGACCCCGGCAACGCCGACACCGGCCTGGTCAGCCTCGGCCGTCTCGGTCCGGGTTCGCACAACGTGCTGATCTTCGTCAATCCGGGCTCCGGCTCCAGAGACCACCAGGAGAACACCTTCGAGGTCGCCTGATCCCGGCCGCCTCCGCGGCGCCGCCGTCCTCCGGGGCGGCGGCGTTGTTGCACTCTTGCAAGCAGGGTGCTTGCAATTGTTAGCGGGGTTGCGGCATGGTGGAGGCATGGCATCGCTCAACGTCGGCAATCTCGGTGACTATCTGCGCGAGCAGCGGCGCAGCGCGCAGCTGTCGCTGCGGCAGCTCGCCGAGGCCGCCGGGGTGTCCAATCCGTATCTGAGTCAGATCGAGCGCGGGCTGCGCAAGCCGAGCGCGGAGGTGCTCCAGCAGGTCGCCAAGGCGCTGCGGATCTCCGCCGAGACGCTGTACGTGCGGGCCGGGATCCTCGACGCCGAGCGGGACCGCGACGAGGTCGAGACCAGGGCGGTCATCCTCGCCGATCCCACGCTGAACGAGCGGCAGAAGCAGGTGCTGCTCCAGGTCTACGACTCGTTCCGCAAGGAGAACGGCCACGACACCGCCAGCGCCGACGGGAGCGACGCCGGTCCGCAGCAGACGGCCGGTTGACCGGACCAGGGAAAGACCGGCCGGCGGCCGCGGACCGCCGAAACCCTCAGCCGAAAGCGATCCGGGAGGACCATCACCATGGCCATCACCGACGACCTGCGCAAGACCTTCAGCGACCCGACCCCGCTCTACTTCGCCGCCGGTACGGCCGACCTCGCCCTCCAGCAGGCCAGGAAGGTGCCCGGCCTGGTCGAGCAGCTGCGCGCGGAGGCCCCGGCCCGTATCGAGGCGGTCCGCAACACCGACCCCAAGGCCGTCCAGGAGAAGGCCACCGCCCGCGTCAAGGAGACGCAGGAGACCCTCCAGACCAAGGTCAACGAGCTGATCGGCTCCCTCGACGTCGACCTGAAGAAGTTCGGCGAGACCGCCCAGGACCTCGCCCTGCGCAGCGTCGGCGTGGCCGCGGAGTACGCCGTGAAGGCGCGCGAGGCCTACGAGCGGGTCGCCGAGCACGGCGAGCAGGCCGTGCGGACCTGGCGCGGCGAGGCCGCCGAGGGCATCGAGGACCTGGCCGTGGCCGTCGAGCCGGAGCCCGCGCCGAAGCCGGAGCCGGTCGCCGTCAGCGAGGAGCCGGCCGCGAAGCCGGCCCCGGCGAAGAAGGCCCCGGCCCGCAAGACCACCGCGAAGAAGACGACACCGCCGGTCAAGTGACGGCGAACGGGGACGGTCCGGGCACTCGGAGGGTGCCCGGCCCGTTGTCCGGGTAGCGGGACGACGGTTGCGGGTACGGTGACCGCGTAAGGACGAGCCGAGTCGGGTGGTGGACGTTGTGCTGATGCAGGGTTTCGCTGGGTTCCTGTGGCTGCTGAACCTGGCCCTGATCCTTTTCAGCGGCTTCGCGCTGATCGACGCCGCCACGCGCCGTGACGACGCCTACCGCGCCGCCGACAAGCAGACCAAGACCTTCTGGCTGATCATCCTGGCGCTCGCCTTCGTGGTCAGCCTGATCTTCGGGGTGCTGTCGTTCCTGCCGATCATCGGCCTGATCGCGACCATCGTGTACATGGTCGACGTCCGCCCGGCCCTGCGCGGCCTGCCCGGCGGCGGCCGCAGCCGCCGCGGCGGCTCCAGCAGCGACGGTCCGTACGGGCCGTACAACGGGGGCCGCTGAGCCGCCGGGCGGCCCTTAGGGGGCGTCTCGCCGATCATGCCGGGCTCCCGGCGTCTGGCACCGCGCCTCGCCGCGTTGTCGTCGGTTGCCATGGCTCCGCCATGCCGCCC
>NZ_JBEPAL010000044.1:0-71192 GCF_040298625.1 Streptomyces sp. NPDC001532 | reverse complement strand
TCATCCTGATCGTCGGCATCGCCATCGACCTGCTCATCTTCAGCCCCCTGGAGCGACAGGTCCTGCGCAGCCGAGGCCTCCTGGTGAAGGGCTGAACCGGCGGTGGACCTGCCGCCCGAAGGGCCGGCGACGCTTCGCGTCACCGGCCCTTCGGCGTGCCTGCCGATGCGCTGACGGGTGTTCGGCGTACGTGCCGTGCGCTGACGGGCGTTCGGCTTACCTGCCGACGTGCTGACGTGCCGACGTGCTGACGTGCTGACGTGCTGACGTGCCGACGTGCTGACGGGTGGTCGTGGCCGAGACGGCGTTCCGGATCGTGGACCCCTCCGGTATCGCGGTCCGGACCGGCAGGCGCTCACGGCACGGGCGTGGCCGCGCGCACGGCCTGGTGGACGGCCCGGTGGACGGCCCGGGCCAGGCGGGCGCCCCACAGCGAGCGGGGACCGGCGAAGGCCTGCGTCTCGGCGCCGGGCCGGGGGACGGCGGCGGCGACGCACACGGCGTCGGTGGGGGTGCCCGAGCAGTCCAGGCCCGCTTCCACGAGCGCCTGCACCTTGGCCTCGGTGGCCGTCGCCACGGCGTTGACCAGGGCGGCGTCGGTCAGCGGCACCGGGAGCGCGATGAGGATGTTGACAGTGCCGGGCGCGGCCGGCCCGGCCGTGCCCTCGGCGCCGGAGGCGGCCCACCCGCGCACCTCCACGCCCGCGGTGACCACGGCCTCGGCACCGCCGTCGTGGGCGTGGGCGTACGCCGACACGTCGGCCGCCGTCATCAGGCCGACGCCCGCGCCCGGCAGCCCCAGGCCCTCCGCCAGCTCGGCCAGGTGCCGGTCGGGGTCGGTGCGCCGGTAGCCGTGCGCCACCTGGGCGTTGAGCACCCAGTCCCGCTCGCCGAGGCCGCCGCCGAGCACGGCGTTGCTGATCATCCGCTGTCCGGGCCCCGGGGCCCACAGCAGGGCGGGCAGCAACTCGCCGTCCTCCTCGCGGGTCAGGCACTGCACGAACAGCGCCCCGGGCGCGGAACGGGGGCGGGGGACGAGCGCGGTCACCGGACGGGACTCCTCACATGGACGGGAACCGGCCGATCGTACGCCCTCGTCCCGCGGTGTTCTCTCGGCTGCCGGACCGGTGGCGCGGGACCGCCGCGCACGGTCCTGGATCGGGGTGTGACCGCACCTCGGACGGGAAGTCGGCAGGTCATGGGGATGACGGATGATCTGCACGACGGCGACCACCGGCTGGCCCGGTGGTCGATCGCATCCGGGCCCGCCTGGGTGCGCACGGTGGCGCCCGCGGTGCAGGAGGCCGCCGAGCACACCAAGGTGTGGTGGGCGGCGGCGACGGTGATGGCCGCTTTCGGCGGGTGGCGTGGCCGGGTGGCCGCCACCGCCGGGGTGGCGGGCATGGCCACGGCGCAGGTACTGGCGAACGCGGTGGCCAAGCAGCTGTACCGGCGGCGCCGTCCGCCGAAGGAGTGGATACCGGCGGAGTACCGCCACGACCGTCCGGACAGTTCCTCCTTCCCCTCCGGGCACACGGCCGCCGCCGTCGGCTTCGCCGCTGCGGTCGCGCCGGTGTGGCCGGCCGCCGGTGCCGTCTGCGGTCCGGCGGCCGCCGCGGTGGCCGCCGAGCGGGTGCACAGCGGCGCGCACTACCCCTCGGACGTGGTCGTCGGCGGCGCGATCGGACTGGCCGCGGCCGCCCTGGTCCGGGCGGCGCCGCGGCTGTCGCGGCACCTCTTCTGACGGGCGGTGATACGTCGTCGCCGGGGTACTCGGGCACCCGATCGCACGGTGGACCGCCGGCGGCCGAGGACGACACCCGAACAGCACGGGGCGTGCCGACACCCCCGACGAAGGAGCAGGTGAGAACCCATGACAGCAGACGGCTCCCCCCGCACCGGCAGCCAGGCGCACGAACCGGTCGGTGAACTGGTCAAGCGCGCCTCGCAGCAGCTGTCGGATCTGGTCCGGGACGAGATGCGCCTGGCACAGGCGGAGATGACGCAGAAGGGCAAGCGGTACGGCAAGGGCGGCGGCCTGTTCGGCGGCGCCGGTCTGATGGGTGTGCTCACCCTCCAGGCCCTGGTGGCCACCGTGATCGCCGCGCTCTCGCTCGTGCTGGACGTCTGGGCGGCGGCGCTGATCGTCACCGGCGTCCTGGCCGCCGTCACCGCGCTCATGGCGGCCCTCGGCAAGAAGCAGATCGACAAGGCGGCCCCGCCGAAACCGCAGATGACCACGGCGAGCGTCAAGGCCGACGTGGCCGAGATCAAGGAGAAGGCACACCGATGACCCAGGACAAGCCGCAGTCGGGCGATGAGACCGCGCGTTCTCCCGAGGAGCTGCGCGAGCAGGTCGAGACGACCCGCAAGCAGCTCGGTGAGACCGTCGAGGCGCTGACGGCCAAGACGGATGTGAAGGCCCGGGCGCACGAGCAGGCGGAGGCCGTCCGGCACCAGGTCTCCGAGAAGACCACTCAGGTGAAGGCCCGGGCCCATGAGCAGACCGAGGCCGTGCGGCACCAGGTCTCCGAGAAGACCGCCCTGGTGAAGGCGCAGGTCCGGGACCGGGCGACGCACGCGGCCGATGTGGTGCACGACAAGACCCCGGAGCCGGTGTGGGAGAAGGCCGGCCAGGGTGTGCGTGCCGCGCGGTCCCACCGCACTCCGCTGCTCGCCGCGGGCGGCGCGCTGGTCGCGGTGCTGCTCGCCCGCCGCTACTGGAGGCGTCGATGAGAGCCTCGAAGATCGTTTACAAGCCGGTCGGGACGGCCCTGGGCGCCTTCGGCGGCGTGCTGGCCGGCGCGGTGTTCAAGCAGCTCTGGAAGAAGCTCGGGCACGACGAGGACGCCCCGGACGCCACCGACGAGCAGCGCCGCTGGCGGGAGGTCCTGCCGGCGGCGATCCTCCAGGGCGCCGTCTTCGCGGGCGTCAAGGCCGTCGTCGACCGTGGCGGCGCGATCGCGACCCGCCGGGCGACGGGTGCCTGGCCGGGCTGACCGCGCCGGGTCCGCGCCGGCCGGGTCCTGTGGCCGCCGTTCCCTGCCCCGCACGGGGTGAGGGAACGGCGGCCGCTCTCGGGTCAGGCGGGGGTGAGCTGCTTCCAGACCTGGGCGGCGGTGCCGTTGCACTCGTGGATCTGGACGCGGACGCCGTTGGCGAAGTCCGCGTAGGGCACGTCCAGGCACTTGCCGGACCGGGGGTTGGTGAAGGCGGCCGGGGTGGGCTGGTCGTAGCGCCACTGCTGGGCGCCGGTGCCGTTGCAGGCGTGGATCTGCACCTTGGTGCCATTGGCGGTTCCCCCGCCGGCCACGTCCAGGCACTTGCCGGAGTTCGGGTTGACCAGCGTGCCCTCGGGTGTGAGCTGCCAGAGCTGGCCCAGGGAGCCGTTGCAGTCCCACAACTGCACCGGCGTGGCGTCCTCCGTGCGGGCGCCGCTGACGTCCAGGCAGTGGGCGCCGCCGTCGGGACTGTAGGTGAACCGGGTGGGCGTGGCCGCCGGGCCGGTCACGGTGAAGGTGCACCAGGCGGACCAGGCGGACGGGCCGTCGGGGCTCTCGGCGCGGATCCGCCACTGGTAGTCACCCGCGCTGAAGGTGCTGGTGGGGATCTGGATGTCCCATCCGTGGCCGAGCGGCCCCGTGGTGACCGGGTAGGTCTGGAACGGCTGCTCCCCCAGGCGTGCGAGCTCCACCGTCCCGCCGAGACCGGGCTGGGGGTCCACGCCCGGGACGGAGGCGGCGAACAGCGGTCCGAACGTGTGGGTGGTGCTGAACGTCGGCTGGGGCTGAGCGCCACAGAGCTGGAAGCCCGCGTAGGGGCCGTCGGAGATCCGCAGCGTCTCGGGCACATCGGTCGTCGTGGCCGCCGACGCGGCGGCGGGAACGCCGAGCAGGGCTATGGCCAGGCCCAGGGCCGCCAGGGCCGCGGAACGTATCCCTCTCATGCTCAACTCCATCGCAAGATCGAATGTCCGGCTGAGGAGAAGTGCACACCGCCGGACGCTCCTCTGTCAGCCGTCACGTGGCCCGCGTAAGAGTTCCGTCATCTCCGCGCTGACCAGCGCAGCGGGACAGTGAGGCGATGGGGGCGGCGATCAGCAGGGTGGGCCACGCCCGGGGGCGCCCGGGGGCCGCGCCGGACACGGGTCCGGCGCCGCCTCCGGGCTCGGTACCTGGGCTCGACGCTCCGGGCTCAGTGGTCGTTGTCCCGTCGCACGCCGAGGAGCGGCTGTCGAGGGGCAGCGGAGCGCGATGTGCGCTTCCCTGGAGGAGAGTCCCCGCCGCCTCTCACCACCGCACAAGCGGCGCCAGCGCCACTGGGGAGATCCGAGATGAGCCGGAATCCGACCTCGACCACACAAGGGGTGCAGGCGTCCCCGCGGGAGCGGGCGGACCGGGGCAAGGCCGCGCGAGCGCGCGCGCCCCGGTCGTCGCATGCCCAGTTCACGCGCTCCCGGCACCGTCCGGACCCGGTGGACGTCATCGAGCGGCAGTCCGCGACGCGGGTGCCGGAACTCGTCCCGCTCCGCTACGGACGGATGGCGGAGTCACCGTTCCGCTTCTACCGGGGCGCGGCCGCGATCATGGCGTCCGATCTGGCCGCGACGCCCGACTCGGGGCTGCGGGCCCAGCTGTGCGGGGACGCCCACATGCTCAATTTCCGGCTGCTGGCCTCCGCCGAGCGCAATCTGCTCTTCGACATCAACGACTTCGACGAGACGCTGCCCGGGCCGTGGGAGTGGGACGTCAAGCGGCTCGCCACCAGCCTGGTGATCGCCGGGCGCGAGAACGGCTTCACGGACGAGCAGCGCGCTCTGATCGTCCGCTCCGCGGTGCGGTCCTACCGCGAGCAGATGCGCCGGTTCGCCCATATGCGCACGCTCGACGTGTGGTACGCCCGTTCCGACGCCGCCCAGTTGACGGCGCTGGCGTCCGGCCGGCTGCACCGGCGCGGCCGGCAGCGCTTGTCGCGCTCCCTGGCGAAGGCACGCACCCGCGACAGCCTCCAGGCCTTCGAGAAGCTGACCGCGCTGGTGGACGGCGAGCGACGGATCTCGGCCTCGCCGCCGGTCGTCACACCGATCGCCGACCTCCTCCCGGACGTCGAACGCGGCATGGTGGAGTACCAGTTGCGGAGTCTGCTGGACCGGTACGGCGAGAGCCTGCCGACCGACCGCCGGCACCTGCTCCGGCAGTTCACCCCGGTGGACTTCGCGCGCAAGGTGGTGGGCGTCGGCAGTGTCGGCACGCGGTGCTGGATCATCCTGCTCCTCGGCCGGGACGGTCAGGACCCGCTGTTCCTCCAGGCGAAGGAGGCCGCCGCGTCCGTGCTGGCCCCGTACGCGGGAGCCACCCGGTACGCCACCGAGGGCGAGCGGGTGGTCGCCGGGCAGCGGCTGATGCAGGCCGCCGGCGACATCTTCCTCGGCTGGGAGCGGGTCACCGGCATCGACGGCCGCGAACGGGACTTCTACGTACGTCAGTTGCGGGACTGGAAGTTCGTCGCCGAACCGTCCCTCATGCTCCCGCGCGGCATGCGGCTCTTCGGCGAGCTGTGCGGGGCCACCCTCGCCCGCGCCCACGCCCGGTCGGGCGACCGTATCGCCATCGCCGCCTACCTCGGTGGCAAGGACGTCTTCGACCGTGCGCTGGTGTCCTTCGCCGAGAGCTACGCCGACCAGAACGAGCGCGACCACAAGGCGCTCCTGGACGCGGTCAGGACCGGGCGGGTCAAGGCACGGACGGCCGGCTGAGGACGGCCGCGCGGCGGTGCCCTCATCGGCCTCCTCCCCCATGAGTCCCCTCCGTCATGAGTCCCCTCCGTCATGAGTCCCCTCCGTCATGAGCCCTCTCTCCGTCATGGCCCCCTCCACGGTCCCGTCCACCGGACGGCGCCCCCTGCGCCGTCCCCGCGCTTGCGCTGTCGGTGTCGGTGTCGGTGTCGCTGTCGGTGTCGGTGGCACTCGTACCGAGACGGCGTGCCAGGAAAGGTTCGCCGGAGAGGACCGCCCCCACGGTGAGGCCGACGGCGACCGCCACGCACACCACGATCAGCCAGGACAGCAGCACGAAGACCGAGCCCGCCGGTCCGTAGTCGGCGATGGCCCGGTTGAGGGCCCTCGGCATGTACAGCCGCGCGGTCAGCGACAGGCAGGTGACCGCCAGGGCCGCGAGGACGGCGCCCGGCAGCAGAGGCGCCCAGCGGATCAGGCCGCCGAGCAGGAGGTACTGGGTCCACCACCACAGGGCGATCTGCACGGCCACGACGAGCGGGATCCCCAGCCACGCCCCGGCGCCGAAGCCGTCGCGCAGCGGCCCCTGCAACGTCAGCGCTCCCACCCAGACGACCATCCACACCACCCACCGCCAGGGAGCGACCTTCGTCCCGGCCCGTGGGATCGCCCAGGCCCGTTTGCACAGCCGCTGAAGGGCACGGCTCACGGCCGTGGCCGTCAGCAGCACGAGCACTCCGCCGATCACACCGGTGGCCTGCCGAAGCTCGTCCGTCGGCGGCTGGAACACCTGCTGCAACTGGTCCCTGGACGCCCCGGTCAGCCCGAAGACGGCGCTCACCGACGCGACGAGCTGGTCGTGGACGGCCTTCGGGGTGCAGGCGGCGACCACGAACAGCAGCGGGACCGCGGTCAGGAAGCACTGGGCCGCGAGGCGGGTGGCGGAGTCGAAGATGTTCACCGCCACCATGCGGTCCGCCAGCCGGGTGACCACCGGGTGCCGGGACTCGACCCGCGCGTGGAGCGCCTGCGCGCGGACGGCCATCCGGCCGAACCGCTCGTGCCACCAGGAGGCGCGCAGGACGCGGACCATCAGGCGCGGGCGGGGGCGGTGCCTGGGCACGGCGACCGGGTCACGGCCGGCGACGGCACCCGTGCGGGAGTCTCCATCGTTGCTCCTTCCCAGGACCAGAGTGCGCGAGAGGGCACCGAAGGTGCGACCCGGCCGGTCCGGTGCTGCAATGGCTGAGGGGTTCCGCGCCCCCGTCCCGCGCCCCCGCGCCGCGTGCGCACCCCGCCCGGGCCGACGGCACCGGCGGGACGCCTCGCCGGCGCCCGTTGCCGAGGAGTGGCCATGCATCACGACCCCGAGGACATGGGGCCCGTCGACTACCTGATCGTCGAGTTCCCCGGCAGCCGGATGACGGGCGAGGGCCTTCCCCTGCTGGTCGACCTGGTCGAGCGCGGCATCATCCGGCTGCTCGACCTCGTCTTCGTGCGCAAGGACGCCGACGGCTCGGTCACCGCGGTGGAGCTGCGGGAGCTCGGGGCCGGCGTCGATCTGACGGTGTTCGAGGGTGCCTCCTCAGGGCTGCTGGACCAGAGCGACCTCGACGAGGCGGGCGTGGCGCTGGAGCCCGGCAGCTCCGCGGCGGTCGTCGTGTACGAGAACGCCTGGGCCGCTCCGCTGGCCCGCGCGCTGCGGCGCGGCGGGGCCCAGCTGGTGGCGAGCGGGCGTATCCCGTTCGAGGACCTCATGGCGTCGCTGGAGGCGGCCGAGGCGGCGGCGAGCGGGACGATCCTGCCGTGATCTGACAGGGCGTTGGCGTTCGCGGGTCCGGCGACCGGTCCCGCGGCGGAGGCGAGCGCGCGGGTTTCCGCCGCTCCAAATGATCGCCGACCGGGACCTCGCCATGCTGCCGCTGCTGCCCGGCTGCAAACCGGCCGCGGCCTCGGTGCTGGTGCACGCGGGCGGCCTGCCGGAGGCCTTGGTCGCGTACTTCGAACTGGCGTGGGAGAGGGCCTGTCCGCTGTCGATGAACTCCGCGGGCGACGACGTCGAGGAGAGCCGCGACGACCGGATCGACGAGCTGGACTCGCGCGTCCTCGGGCTGCTGCTGTCGGGGCTGACCGACCAGGCGGCCGCCGGCCGGCTCGGCATCTCCCGGCGCACCTTGCGGCGACGGCTCGGCGAGCTGATGGCGAGGGCCGGCGCGGAGAGCCGCATCCAGCTCGGCCGGCCGGCGGTGCGCAAGGGCTGGGCCTGAGCGCGGCTCGCGTTCAGGGCCGCATGACCCGCCGGCCCGCCGGCCCGTAGGCGTGCCGGCTCGCCGCGCCGAGCGCGGGCCTCCGCCTTACGCTGAGGTGACGCGTCCGGGTGAACAGCGGCCGGAAGGGGCGCCCCGGTGGACGAATACCCCCTCATCGAGAACCACGGCCTCCTCGGCGATCTCCAGACCGCGGCGCTGGTGACCACTGACGGAACGGTCGACTGGCTCTGCCTTCCGCGGTTCGACTCGCCCAGCGTGTTCGGCGCGCTGCTGGACAAGGACAAGGGCGGTCACTGCACGGTCCGGCCGCGCAGCGCGACCCACGCGACCAAGCAGCTGTACCTGCCCGACACGGCGATCCTGGTAACCCGTTTCATGACCGAGGAGGGCGCCGGGGAGGTGCTCGACTTCATGCCCGTCACCGGCAGCACGGCGACGGACCGCCACCAGCTGGTGCGCATGGTCCGCTGTGTGCGCGGGAGCATGTCGTTCGAGATCGAGGTGGCGCCGCGGTTCGACTACGGGCGCACGGCGCACCGGCTGCACCTCACCGAACAGGGAGCGGTGTTCGAGCCGGACGAGGGCGCGCCGCTCACCGTGCACGGCATCCGCGAGCCGGAGGACGCGCGGCTGCTGGACGTCCTCATGGACCGGCGGGACGACCTGCACTTCACGCTGACGCTCCGGGCGGGCCAGCAGCGCGGGTTCGTCCTGGAGTCGGGCGCCGACGGACCGCCCCGGCCGATCCGGCTCCACGAGTACGAGCGGATCTTCGGCCACACGGTCCGGTTCTGGCGCTCCTGGCTGGCGCAGTCGACGTACACCGGGCGCTGGCGGGAGACCGTCGAGCGGTCCGCGATCACGCTGAAGCTCATGACGTACGCCCCCAGCGGCGCGCTGGTGGCGGCGCCGACCACGGCCCTCCCGGAGCAGCTGGGCGGCGAACGCAACTGGGACTACCGGTTCACCTGGATCCGCGACGCGTCGTTCTCCGTGTACGCCCTGCTCGGACTGGGCTTCACCGAGGAGGCGCAGGCGTTCATCGGCTGGCTCAGCGACCGGGTCAGGGAACGGGCGGGCAGCGACGGTGACTCGGGCCCGCTGAACATCATGTACGCCGTCGACGGCTCCTCCGACCTGGACGAACAGCTCCTGGACCACTGGGAGGGCTACGCCGGGTCCGCGCCGGTGCGCATCGGCAACGGTGCCGCCACCCAGCTCCAGCTGGACATCTACGGCGAGGCGCTGGACAGCATCTACTTCGCGCACCGGCACGGGCTCCAGGTGGGACACCGGGGATGGACCTCGCTGCTGACCAACCTCGACTGGCTGGCCGACCACTGGGACCAGGCGGGCGAGGGCCTGTGGGAGACCCGCGGCGGACGCAAGCACTTCACCTACGGCCGTGTCATGTCCTGGGTGGCGTTCGACCGCGCACTGCGGCTCGCCGAAGCCACCGGCCGGCCGGCCACGCCCGCACGCTGGCACGCCGCCCGGGACGAGATCTACGACCAGGTCATGTCCAAGGGCTGGAGCGAGGAACGCCAGGCCTTCGTCCAGCACTACGGCGGTGAGGTGCTCGACTCCTCGCTGCTGCGGATGGCGACCGTCGGCTTCATCACCCCGCACGACCCGATGTGGCACTCGACGCTCGACGCCATGGAGGAGGAACTGGTCAGCGACAGCCTGGTCTACCGCTACGACCCGGCGGCCTCGCCGGACGGGCTGCGCGGTTCCGAGGGCACCTTCTCGCTGTGCACGTTCATGTACGTCGACGCCCTCGCCCGGGCCGGCCGCACCGACAAGGCCCGGCTGGTCTTCGAGAAGATGATGGGGTACGCCAACCATCTGGGCCTGTACTCCGAGGAGATCGACCTCACGGGCCGTCAGCTGGGCAACTTCCCGCAGGCGTTCACCCATCTCGCCCTGATCGACGCGGCCATCACCCTCGACGCGGCTCTGGACCGGCGGTAGGTCCGGGTCCGGGTTCCGGTCCGGGTCCGGGTTCCGGTCCGGGTCCCGGTCCCAGCAGGACGAGCGTGTCGCCGTCCGTCACGGTGAGCCGCGCGGCGTCGGTGGCCGGCTCCAGCCGGCCGTCCCGCCGTACCACGAACAGCGGTTCGTGTCCGGCCGGCCGCCCGGCCGACGCGGGCCGCACGTGGAAGCGCTCGCCGCGCTCGTAGCGGGCCGCCAGGGCGTGGCGGGCCAGGTGCGGGCCGAAGGCGGGGTCTCCGGCGGTGTGCGGGGCCACCACTCCGCGGCTGTCGGGAGGCGGGGCGACGCGGCGCACGGGCCCGTCGACACCGTCGCGCATGACGATCGCGGCGAGGGCGTTGAAGTCGTCGTCGCCGGTGAGCAGGAAGACGGAGGTGACACCTTCCAGCCGGGCCTGCGGGTCGGTGGCCGCGGCCATCAGCTCGCCGGCGGCGAGTTCGATCCCGGCCTCCTCGATCCGGTTCCGCTGCCGCGTGTCACCCGCCCACATCAGTACGTCGAGTCCGGCGGCGCGCAGCGACCGGGCGAGGTCGACGACCCAGGGGTCACCGCCCACCAGCAGCGGCCGGGCCCGCACCGGCCCGGCGACACCGAGCCGGGCGGCCACCGGCCGCGCGGTCAGGCCGTAGACGAGGACGGTGCCGACGATCACCAGGAAGGTGATGGGCAGGATCTCGTCGGCGTCGCGCAGGCCGGCGGTGGTGAGCGAGGCCGAGAAGGTGGTGGCCGTGGAGGCGGCGACGATGCCGCGCGGGGCCATCCAGCCGACGAAGACCCGCTCGGGGGTGGTGAGTTCGGTGCGGGCGGTGGACAGCAGCGCGATGACCGGCCGGACCACCAGGACCAGGACGACGACGAGGACGGCGGAGGGCAGCAGCACCGGGACGAGGGAGTCCGGGGTCACCGTGGCCGAGATGGAGACGAACAGCAGGCCGATGATCAGCTGCACCAGGGTCTCGAAGAACGGGTGGCGTGCCGGCATGTCGAAGCCGGGCAGGTTGGCGACGGTCAGCCCGGTGACGATGGCCGCGATGAGCCCGGAGTCGTCGTAGACCAGGTCGCAGCCCACGGCGACCACGACGACCGTGGCCAGCTGGGCGAGGGTGCCGAGCGTCTCGCCGAGGCGGAGCCTGCCGAGGGTGAGCCAGAGCAGCGCGGCACCGGCCGCGCCGCCGAGGAAGCCGATGGCGACGCTCCCGAGGAACGTGCCGACGCGGAAGTGCCCGGTCTGGAGGCCTCCGGAGAGGATCGAGTGGAAGACGACGGCTCCCAGGATGCCTCCGACCGGGTCGACCAGTGAGCCCTCCCACATCAGGACCCGGCGCACCTGGTCGGACGGTCCGACGTGTTCGAGCAGGGGGCCGACGACGGTGGGGCCGGACACCACCAGGATCATGCCGAGCATGCTGGCCACGGCCGCCGGTACGCCGAACAGCACGAGTCCCAGGAACAGCACGCTCGCCCAGGTGAGCACCACGCCGAGCACCAGGAGCCGGACGACGACCGTGCGCGTGGCGGCCCGCAGGTGGCGCATGTTCAGCCCCAGCCCGGCGTCGTAGAGGATGATCGCCACCGACAGCGACACCAGTACGGAGAAGTCCGGTCCCACGAGCTTGTCGGGGTGGACGACGTCCGTGAGGGCGCCGGCGGTGAATCCGGCGGGCAGCAACAGGATCAGGGCGGGGATCCGCAGCCGGCTCGCGAGGATCTGCGAACCGACGGCGAGCGCCACGGTCAGGCCGATGCCGAGCAGGATGTCTTCCTCGCTCACCGCGCTCCCTTCCTTGGGTGGCGGCCCGCCTCGGGGTCAGTGCTCGCCACCGGCACCGCCGCGTCGCAGGTCGGCGTCGGTCAGCGGCTCCAGTTCGCCGCGGGTGTCGAGCCAGTAGAGCAGGGCGACGGCGGGGAAGATCAGCAGGACGGCGACGAGGGTGACCACGGCCAGCCAGCGCAGGGTGGTGTCGGCGCCGGCGCCCTCGCCGACGGTCAGGGACGTCGGGACGAGGTACGGGCGCTGTGCCATGCCCCAGGCGATGACGGCCGAGGCCACCACGGTGACCGCGGTGACGCGGGAGAGGGCTCCCGCGCCACCGCGGATGAGCGCCCAGCCGGTCGCCAGGGTGGCCAGGGCCGCCAGCACGACGAAGACCAGTCCCACGCCGTGGGTGAGCCCGTGCCATACGTGGGTGGCGTCGCCGTGGGTGACGATCAGCGTGATCACCGCGAGCACGACGACGGCCGCGAGCGCGCCCAGCGCGCGCCGCCGGAAGTGGGCGACGAGATCGGGTGCGGCGAAGCGACGGGCGTCCGCGGCGAGGAACACCGCGCCGAGCAGTGCCGTGGTCGCGACGGCGAGCAGGCCGAACAGGACGGACGTGGGATTGGCCCAGGCGTCCGCCGAGGCCTTGGTCCCCTCCGTCACCCGGCCCGAGGCCACTCCCCCGGCGGCGGCGCCGAGGAAGAACGGCGTCAGCACCGAGGAGAGGGCGAACACCGCGCCGTACAACCGCCGGCCGGCGAGCCGCCGGGCGGCCTTGCGGAGGGCGAATCCGGCGCCGCGCAGCACGATGCCCACGGCGGCCAGCGCCAGCGGCAGCCACAGGGCGGTGAAGATCCGCTGGAAGAGCACGGGGAAGCCCGTCCACATGATGACCAGCACGAAGATCAGCCAGACGTTGTTGACCTCCCACACGGGCGCCATGGCGTGGTCGATCAGCCATCGCGGGCGTTTGCCGCGCTCGGCGCCGCCCGCGGTCAGGTCCCAGAAGCCCGCTCCGTAGTCGGTGCCGCCGGCGCAGGCGTAGGCGGCGACGGCCAGCAGCAGCACGACGGCGATGACATCGGCGATCACGGTCGGCCCGTCTCGGGGGGATCGGCCGGCCGGCCCGGTGGCCCTGGCGCGTCCGCGGTCAGGACGGCGGAGCGCGGCCCGTACGGGGTGTCGGTCTCCGGTGCCTCCGGGGGTTCGGTGCGCGCGTCCGCCTCGTCGGCGAGCCGCCAGCGGGTGCGCATCCTCAGCAGCACCGCGAGGAACGACGCGAAGATGAGGACGTAGACGACGACCACCAGGCCGAACATGATCCACAGGCTGGTGGAGCGCGTCGAGGTCACCGCCTCGGAGACGCGCATGTTCTGGTAGACGATCCACGGCTGGCGGCCCACCTCGGTGGTGATCCAGCCGCACTCGACGGCGACCACCGAGGCGACGCCCGACACGGCCGCGCAGCGGTAGAACCACGGCGAGGCGGGCAGTCGGCGGCGGCGCAGCCAGACGAAGGCGTACCAGAGGGCGAGCAGCGCCAGGACGGAGCCGATGCCGACCATGATGTCGAAGGCCCAGTGGGCGATGGTCGCCTGGGCGGCCGTCGGCCGCTGGTCGGCGGGTACGGAGGTCAGCCCGGTCACCTCGGTGTCCGGGTGGAACCCGGCGAGGACGGAGTCCAGTTGCGGGATGCGGATGCCCCCGGAGACGCTGCCGTCCGGATGCAGCCGGCCGAACAGGTACTCCGGCACATGGGTGTCCGTCTTCCAGACGATCTCCATGGCGGCGAACTTCACCGGCTGCTCGTGGAACACCCGCCGGGCGATGGAGTCGCCCAGCACGAACTGCACCGGTGTGAAGACCGCCGCCACGGTGAAGGGGATCGTGAAGCCGAGCCGGTGGTAGCGGTCCCGGCGGCCACGCAGCAGGCCGACGGCGTAGACCCCGGCCACCACGTATCCCGCGGTGACGAGCATGGCCACCACGAAGTGCCAGTACTGCGGGCCGAACATCGGCGTGAAGATCGCCTTCCAGATGTTCACATCGATGGGATCACCCGCGGAGTCCAGGCGGAAGCCGCGCGGGGTGTTCATCCAGGAGTTGGCGGCCAGGATCCCGAACGCGCCGAGCAGGGCCGCGGCGGGCAGCGGCAGGCCCAGCAGGAAGTGGGCGCGGGCCGGGAGCCGGCGCCAGCCGTACAGGTAGACGGCGATGAGGACGGCCTCCAGGAAGAACGCCCACGCCTCGACACCGAACCCGATGCCGAAGACGTCACCCCACTTTCCCATCAGGCCCGGCCACAGCAGCCCGAACTCGAAGGACAGCACGGTGCCGGTGACGACGCCGATCGCGAACTGCACCGCCATGACCGCCGACCACCGACGGGCCAGCAGCAGCGCGGTCGGGTCGCCGCGGCGCAGTCCGTACCCGTGCATGATGAGCGTGATCAGCGGCAGGGCCACGCCGAGCGGTACGAGGATGATGTGGGACGCGAGGGTGAAGGCCATCAGCGATCTGGCCGGAAGCATCTGGGCCGGTGCTTCCGCCAGCAACTGGACCGTGGTCATACGCGGTTGTCTCCCGGGGCCGACGCGAGGGGGGTGGGTCAGCCGCCGGTGGCGAACCCGGGGAAGAGGGTCATCCCGCCGTCCACGTAGAGGGTGGTGCCGACGACGTAGTCCATGAGGTCGGAGGCCAGGCCGACGGCCGCGTTCGCGATGTCCTCGGGGTCGCCGACCCGGTCGTAGGGGATGAGCCGCAGCAGGTCGTCGCGGGCCTCCGGCGTGTCCCAGGCGTCGCGGTTGATGGGGGTCATGACGGCTCCCGGGGCGATGGCGTTCACCCGGATCTTCTTCGGCGCGAGTTCCTGGGCCAGCGTCTCCATCATCATCTGGACGCCTCCCTTGGAGGCGGCGTAGTTGACGTGCCCGGCCCACGGGATGATCTGGTGCACCGAACTCATGCAGATGATCTTGCCTGCGGCGCGGGAGACCTCCGGGACCACTCCGCGGCGCAGGAACTCCTTGGCCGCTTCCCGGGCGCACAGGAACTGGCCGGTCAGATTGACGTCCAGGACCTTCTGCCACTGCGCGAGGGTCATCTCGGTGAAGGCGGCGTCGCGCTGGAGACCGGCGTTGGCGACCAGGATGTCGATGGTGCCGAACTCCTGGACCATCCGGTCCATCATGGCGACGACCTGGCCCTCGTCGGAGACGTCCGCCTCATGGGCGACCGCTCGCACCCCGAAGGACGCGATCTCCTCGACCACTGTGTCGGCCTCCTCGCGGCCGGCCACGTAGTTGACCACCACGTCGGCCCCCGCCCGCCCCAGGGCGATGGCCGTGGCCTTGCCGATACCGGAGTTGGCGCCGGTGACCAGCGCCTTCTGGCCCTTCAGAAGGTGCGAGGGAATCACCGCCCGGGACGCGCTCTCGGTGGCACTCATCATCGCTTTCCTCCCGTGGACCGACCCGGACACCGGGCCTCGGCCCGGCCCGGAGTGTCACGGTCACGCAACCACCTCGCGCCGGGGGCCGTACTCCGGGCGCGCTCCGGACTGGGCCGACGGTGGAGGATTTCGCCCGGTCGGGGGTTCCCGTTCGGGGGTTCTCCTTCGGGGTTCTGGTCCGGGGGTTCCTCGCCGGGGCGGGCGGCGGGTCTCAGTGAGGTCCGGCCGGCTTGCCCACCGGCGGCACCGCGGGGCCGGGCGGCAGGAGTTCGACCGTCACGAACGCCGCCACCGCCGCGAGAATCACCACGGGGATCATCTCCGAACCGCCGAGCACCAGGACGACCAGCACCGCACTGCTGACCGGCAGCCGCAGCGCCGCCGCCGCCGCGGCCGCCATGCCCCCGGCCAGAGCGGGCACGACCCCGAGGCCGGGCAGGGGTGCCAGCAGCACGCCCGCCGCGGCTCCCAGGAACAGCGCGGGGAAGATCGGGCCGCCTCGCAGCGAGCCGAGGCACAGCGCGTACGCCACCCCCTTGCACAGCAGCACCGCGACCAGGGCGCCGACGCCCCAGGCGTGCGGGTCGTCGGCCAACTGGGCCAGTACGGCCTGGCCCGACGACGCGACGTCCACCGGCGAGCGGTCGGTGACCAGCGTGTACACCGAGGCGCACACCCCGGCGGCGAGAGCGCACAGTGTCGTGTGCAGGACGATCCGGCGGGCGACGAACCTGGCCGCCAGACGCCCTCCGCCGAGGATCAGATGGACGCCGGCCGCGATCCCGACGGCCATCAGCAGCGACCAGACCACGTCCCCGGTGTCGAGCCGCGGGGACGGCAGATCGGCCGGCAGGGTCAGACTGCCGGTGGACAGGCCGGTCCAGCGGCCGAAGCCGGTGAAGACGAGGAACCCGATGCCGCTCGACAGCAGCGCCGGCAGCATCACGGCAAACAGCTGAGGACCGCCCACGCCGGCCACCTCGATGAGGATCACCGCGCCGACCAGCGGGTTGCCGAAGATCGCGGAGAGCGCGGCGGCCGCTCCGGCGGCGCCGAGCAGCACCGTGCTCTGCGGTGTCGACGGTGCGCGGGCCAGCTGCGCGAACCACACGGCCAGGCCCCCGCCGAGCGCGATGAGGGGCGCCTCGGGGCCGAGGGTGGCGCCCAGCGGCAGGCTCGCCGTCGCCGCGAGGACGACACCGGGCAGGGCCGCGGGTGCCATGCCGGCGGAGTGCAGGCCGCCGGCCGGGATGTGCCCGCCGGCGCCCGGCAGATGCCGGACGACCAGGCCCACGGCGAGACCGCCGAGCGGCAGCAGCGGCAGCGGCCACCACCAGGGAGGTGTGTCCCATCCGAGGTGTTCCGGCAGTACCGCCCACATGACGTGCTCCAGCTCGTGGAGCCCCGCGAGGAACCAGAAGGCGGCCAGGGCCACGGGGACACCGATGAGCGCGGAGAACACCAGCGCCTTCTGGTAGGCGGGTTCGCGCAGCATCTCCCGCAGCCGGTCGGCCTCCTCGGGTTGCGTCCCGCCGGCGTGCGCCGCGTCGGACGCCCGCCTGTCCACCACCGCGTTCCCGCCCTAGCCCAGCAACCGGCGCTTCTGCGACTCGAACTCCTCGTCGGAGAGCACACCCTGGGCCTTGAGGTCGGCCAGCTGCTTCAGCTGATCGATCTTGTGGGACATGTCGTCCGTGAGCGGCTGGGACACCGCGGGCTGGGCGGGCGGCGGGGCGGGCTGTGCCGGCTGGGCGGGTGCGGCGTAGCCCGGCGGCTCCATGAGCTGCCGCTGGTCGGCCTGCTGCGCCCACCGGCCGGCCTGGCGGCGTGACACGCGGTTGGACACCGCGGTGGCCGTGCCGGAGATCACGGCGGTCCGGGCGATCCCGCGCAGGAGTCCTGGCATGGTGCTCACCTCTGTGTGATCGGTGCGGTGAGTCCGCAGTCCCCGTCATTTCAGCACCGGACCGCGGGCCTCGCACTTCCTGCGGGCCGACGGGCGCTCCCGCCGGCCCCTTGCGGAGAGAAGTCGCGAAGGTGACGTAAGGGATGACTCGGCGCCGGAGGGCTAGGGTCGACGGGTGAGCCGAATCGAGGAGACCACCGAGGGTGCCGGGCCGTTCACGACCCGGCTGACCTGGCGCCTCAAGGACGGTGGCGTCGCGATCTGGGAGTCCCGGCCGGCGCGCAAGCGCGGCCTGCTCACCGTGCGGGCCGCGGGCGAGGCGGAGTCGCGCCCGCGGAGGGCGGACAGCGTGTCGGCCGGCCGTCTCCGCCGGCTGAACACCGTCGCCGCGGGCGCGTTCACGATCGGCGGGGCCCTGTTCGCCTTCGGAGCCGGGGTGGCCCAGTTCGGCACGAGGGGTGCGACGGGCGCCTGGATCTACTTCGTCGGCGGTCTGTTCTTCAACACGGGCGGCTACGCGTCACTGCTCCAGGCGGTCAACGCTCCTCACCACGACCGTGACACCGGTGCGCCGACGGCACGGCACTGGAGGTGGTGGAGCTACGAGCCCGGCCGGATCGACTGGCTGAGCACGTTTCTGCTGTTCGCGGGAACGCTCGTCTTCGGCATCAACCTGCTCAGCTCCCTGCTGCAAGGGCTCTCGGTGCAGCAGGTGAACAGGCTGGTGTGGGCCCCCGACGTGGTGGGATGCGTCCTGTTCCTGGTCTCCGGGCACCTCGCGCTGGTCGAGGTCTGCCACGGCCGCTGGGGCGTCCGTCCGCGCGATCTCGGCTGGTGGATCGTCGCCGTCAACCAACTGGGGTCCGTGCTCTTCATGGTCTCGGCGCTGGCCGACTTCACCCGCCCCGCGACCGGAAGCGTCGTGAACGCCGACATCGCCAACTGGGGCACCCTCACGGGAGCGCTCTGCTTCTGCGTCGGAGGGGTGCTCCAGTACTTCGAACGCCCCTGACGAACGCGCCCTGTCGTCCGCCGGGGCCCGATCGTCCGACGGTTGACGTCCGGGCCGCGCGCGGACACGGTGATGCCCGTGCGGGCGGTGAGCAGTTCCCCGGGCAGTGTCCGCCGGGACACGCCCTGACGTATCGTCAGGAAGTCCGTGAACTCGACACCAGTAGCGCGCAGGACCGCTGTGGGTCTCATCAGGAGGTACCCGTGAAGATGCTGATCAACGTTCCGGAGACCGTCGTCGCGGATGCCCTGCGGGGCATGGCGGCGGCGCATCCCGAGTTGATCGTCGACGTGGAGAACCGGGTGATCGTACGGCGGGACGCGCCCGTCGCCGGGAAGGTCGCGCTGGTGTCCGGCGGCGGCTCGGGGCACGAGCCGCTGCACGGGGGTTTCGTGGGGCCCGGCATGCTGTCGGCGGCCTGCCCGGGAGAGGTGTTCACCTCGCCGGTGCCCGACCAGATGGTGCGGGCGGCGGCGGCCGTGGACAGCGGGGCCGGCGTGCTGTTCGTGGTGAAGAACTACACCGGTGACGTGCTCAACTTCGACATGGCCGCGGAACTCGCCGAGGACGAGGGCATCCAGGTCGCCAAGGTGCTGGTCGACGACGACGTGGCGGTCACCGACAGCCTCTACACCGCCGGCCGGCGCGGTACCGGGGCCACACTGTTCGTGGAGAAGATCGCCGGCGCCGCCGCGGACGAGGGGCAGCCGCTGGAGCGGGTGGAGTCGATCGCCCGCCGGGTCAACGAGAACTCCCGCAGCTTCGGTGTGGCGCTGAGCGCCTGCACCACTCCCGCCAAGGGCAGCCCCACCTTCGATCTGCCGTCCGGGGAGCTTGAGTTGGGGATCGGCATCCACGGCGAGCCCGGCCGCGAACGGCGGGCGATGATGACCTCGGGCGAGATCGCCGACTTCGCCGTGCACGCGGTCCTGGAGGACCTCGCTCCGCGCAATCCCGTCCTGGTGCTGGTCAACGGCATGGGTGCGACGCCGCTGCTGGAGCTGTACGGCTTCAACGCGGAGGTCCAGCGGGTGCTGGCCGAGCGCGGGGTCGCCGTCGCCCGCACGCTGGTCGGCAACTACGTGACCTCGCTCGACATGGCCGGTGCCTCGGTGACGCTGTGCCAGGTCGACGAGGAACTGCTGCGGCTGTGGGACGCTCCGGTGCGTACGGCGGGCCTGCGCTGGGGTATGTGACCGGCGCCCGACGCGATCAACCGACGTCTCACGCAAGGAGATCCAGTGCTCGACGCCGATTTCTTCCGCCGCTGGATGGCGGTGACCGCCGCGTCCGTGGACCGGGAGGCGGACCGGCTCACGGCCCTCGACTCACCCATCGGGGACGCCGACCACGGCAGCAATCTGCGGCGCGGGTTCACCGCGGTGACCACCGTGATCGAGAAGGAGGCCCCCGGCACGCCGGGCGCGGTGCTGACGCTGGCCGGACGGCACCTCATCTCGACGGTCGGCGGTGCGTCCGGGCCGCTGTACGGCACCCTGCTGCGGCGGACCGGCAAGGCGCTCTCGGACGCCGGTGAGGTGAGCGAGGAGCAGCTGGCGCGGGCGCTGCGCGCGGGCGTGGAGGCGGTGATGGCCCTGGGTGGTGCCGCGCCGGGCGACAAGACCATGATCGACGCGCTGGTGCCGGCGGTGGACGCGCTCGCCGACGGCTTCGGCGCGGCACGCGTCGCCGCCGAGGAGGGCGCGCTCGCCACCACTCCGCTGCAGGCCCGCAAGGGGCGGGCGAGCTATCTGGGCGAGCGCAGCATCGGCCACCAGGACCCGGGCGCCACCTCGGCGGCGCTGCTGATCGCGGGCCTCGCGGAGGCCGCCGGTGAGTGACACGGGCGCGGAACGGCTGGTGGGGATCGTCCTGGTGTCGCACAGCGCGCGGGTCGCGGAGTCCGTCGCCGAACTGGCGCGTGGGCTCGCCGGGGGCGGCGCCGCGGTGCCGGTGGCTCCGGCGGGCGGTACCGAGGGCGGGGAGCTGGGCACCAGCGCGGAACTGATCGCCGCGGCGGCGGCCGCCGTGGACCGCGGCGCGGGCGTCGCCGTGCTCACCGATCTCGGCTCCGCCGTCCTCACCGTGAAGGCGCTGCTCGCCGAGGGCGACGAGCTTCCCGCCGACACCCGGCTGGTGGACGCCCCGTTCGTCGAGGGCGCCGTCGCCGCGGTCGTCACCGCCGCCACGGGCGCCGACCTGGACACCGTGACAGCGGCGGCCTCGGAGGCGTACGCCTACCGCAAGGTCTGAGCAGCACGACGGCGGCGCCGGGGCCCGTGCCCACGGCGCCGCCGTCGGCGGTACGCGGTGGGAACACCCCCAGGAGTCAACCCCCGAGCAGCACGGCGGCGTCGGCGTCCTGTGCCCGGGGGTCCGCCGCCGGCCGTACGCGGTGGGAACCCCCTCGGCGACCGGGCCGTTACGCCCACGCTCACCGCCGTGGTCCGCCCGACGGCGGGGCCCGTGCGCCCCGCCACCACCCGCCGCCCGCGACACGACCCACCCGCACGCCGCCACCGCTCGCACGCCGCCCCAGGCCCGAGTGCCCGCCGGCACCGCGGCTCGGGCACCGCGCCACCACCCACGGCCTGCGGCCCGCACCCGCGCACCAACCGCCCCGCGGCCGGCCCCGGCCCGCCGCTCACCCCACCCAGCCGCACCCCGAGTACGCCTGCCCCGAGCCCGTCCGCCCGCCCGTCCTCACCGCAACCCTTCCGTCACCACCTCCAACGCCGTCCGCATCGCCGCCGTCAGGTGGGACTCGGCTGTCGCCGGGGCGGTGTGCGGGTCCGACGTGGTCCAGGCGTAGTGCTCGACCGCCGCGCGCAGGGCGGCGTTGAACATGGCGGCCTGGATGGCGGGGCGCAGGTCGTCGGCCGGGAGGCCGGCGCGTTCGGCGAGGGCGTGGGCGAAGGCCGGTTCGGCCTCGTCGTAGGTCTGGAGCCAGATCGCGCGCAGTCCCGGCTCGGTGCGGGTGAGCCGGACCAGCGCGCCGAGGGTGGCACGCTCGGGGCCGGCGGTCCAGTGCGTGCCGGGCGGCGCGAACGCCCGGTCGAAGGCGGCGGTGAGGTCCTGTCCGGGCCGCCACTGACGCAGGCACTCGGCGATGGCGTCGATGCCGGCCGTGAACAGCGGCCGTACGCAGCTCTCCTTGCTGGGGAAGTACCGCCAGACGGTGCGGGCGGAGACGCCGACCGCCTGTCCGATCTGCTCGCCCGTGGTCGCGGCGACGCCCTGACGGACGAACAGGTCGACCGCGGCGCGGGCGATGTCCAGCCGCGTCTCGGCCTTGCGTTCCTCGGTCAGGGGCGGTCGGCCCGTGCGTCCGCGACCTGCGGTCATCTGTTCCTCCGGCGCCGGTGATCGGTTTGGGGAATTGTCCCCGACCGGAGGGACGGCACCTCGACGCCGCGACTTTATGTCACTCACAGACAATAAGTCGTAGAGTGGCGCCGCATCGGGCCTCCGGCCCTCCCCCGCTGAAAGATCAGGAGCACCCCCATGGCCACAGGACTCGACGGCCGCAGCGTCATCGTCACCGGAGCGGCGTCCGGCATCGGGCGGGCCACCGCCCTGGCCTTCGCCGCCGAGGGCGCCCGGGTCGTCGTCGCCGACCTCGACGCCGACGGCGCGGACTTGGTCGTGCGACAGATCGAGCGGGCGGGCGGTACGGCCGTCGCCGTGACCGGCGACCTGAGCGAGCGGGAGGTCGTGGACCGGGTCGCGGCAACCGCCGTCGAGCGGTTCGGCGCAGTGGACGTGCTGGTGAACAACGCCGGGATCATGGACCGGATGTCGGCGCTCGCGGACGTCACCGACGCGGAGTGGGAGCGGGTGATCCGGATCAATCTGACCGCGCCGTTCCTGCTGACCCGCGCGGTGCTGCCGCACATGCTGGCCGCCGGTCGGGGCGCGATCGTCAACACCGCCTCGGAGGCGGGCCTGCGCGGCAGCGCGGCGGGCGCCGCGTACACCGCGTCCAAGCACGGCGTCGTCGGCCTGACGAAGAACCTCGCGGTGATGTACCGCAAGCAGGGCATCCGCGCGAACGCGATAGCCCCGGGCGGCACCCACACCGGCATCGTGGTGGAGGCCGAGCAGGGCGCGCACGGTCCGGCGGCGCTCGGCCCGCACTTCGTCAACACCGGGCGGCTGGCGCAGCCGGAGGAGCAGGCGGCGGCCATCGTGTTCCTCGCCTCGGACGCGGCGAGCAACGTCAACGGCGTGGTGCTGCCGGTGGACGACGGCTGGTCGGCCGTCTGACCGGGCCTCGGTCCACCGCGTCCGCCGGTCCGACCGCACCTCGGCCGGCGCGACGGCGTCCGCCCGTGCGCCCGCGCCGCCCTGACGCCGCCTCAGTCCCCGTCGACGAACTGCCGCGCCCGCCGCTCCCCCGCGGCCACGGCGGCGGCATGGCTCTCGATGGGGGTGACCCGGGAGTCGCGGAAGACGATGTAGGTGACGCCGGAGTCGGTGCCGCCGGCGTGCGGGTCGGACGGGATGCCGAGCCCCCGGGCCGTGGCGTAGGACGCCTCGCCGATGAGATGGCCCGGCCCGGTGTCGCCGACGACCGCGTACTGCACGCGGTCGTGGTGGACGACGGCCGCGACCGAACCGCCGTGCACGCCGTGGTCCCGGTGGTTCCAGAGGTGACTGGGCGTCGGGACGACGATGTAGGGCAGTTCCTCGGCGTCGAGGGGGCGGCCGTCGGACTGGGTGAAGGCGGTACTGGCGCTGAAGTAGGGGTCGGTGCGGCTGTTGCAGTGGCGGCCGGGGCGGCCGTCGCAGTCGATGTCGAGGTCCGCCTTCCAGAAGACGGCGTCGCGGGTGCCGCAGACCGGGATGTCGGCGGGCGCCCCCTCGTCGCTGCGGTAGTGACCGCGGGAGATCCGGGGGCAGTCACGCACCCTGGCCAGCAGGTCGGCGGCGCTGACGGCGCCCTCGCCGTGGACGGAGGGCGCCACCCGCGGGCGTACCGGGGCGGCGGCGGGAGCGGCGGCGCCGACGCCGGGGACCGCCGTCGGGGCGATCAGGGCGGCGCTTGCCGCGGCCAGCGTGAGCGACTGGACACGCACGATAGGGGACCCTCTCCGACGGCGACTGACGAGCACTCAGCCCAATCTGGGGCCCGGGGGATCGTGTGGCCAGCCCGAAGGGGCCGGACGGCGCACGGACCTCAACCTCGCGTGGGGACCGGGGGCCTGAGCCCGTGTCGGCTCGGGCCGCCCGGTCGCCCGCGCCGGCGCGGGATCAGCGACGACAGCGGCCCGCGCCGCGGACCTGAACTCCTGCTCGAACGCGTCGAGTTCGGCCGCGGGAGAGTTCAGCATACGCAACCCGGCGGGCCCGCCGGCCACACCGCCCCCTTGATGTGATCCCGTCAGCCGCGCCATATTGGTCCGGACCATTCCGTCGTCCCGTCCAGGAGGCCGAGTCGTGCGACGCGTCCCCGTACCCGCGCTCCTGGCCTGTCTCACGCTCGTCCCGCTGGTCTCCTGCGGCTGGAGCGGGGACGGCGAGACGGGCGCGGCACCCGGAGCACCGACCGGGGTCACGGCGGCGGCGGGCAGCGCGACCACTGTGCACGTGATGTGGAACGCGGTGTCCTCCGAGGCCGGCATCAGCGAGTACGAGGTCTATCGCGGCACCACCAAGGTCGAGGAGGTGCCCGGCTCCCAGCACATGGTGGACGTCACCCGGCTGCGGCCCTCCACCGGCTACGTCTTCACCGTGCGCGCCCGGGACACCGACGGCCGGCTCGGCCCGAGCAGCCGGGAGGTGCGGGCCACCACGCCCGCCGCCGTCGCGGCCGACGCCTCGGCGCCCTCCCGGCCGGGCGGGGTGCGGGGACGCCCGGCCGGCAGCCGCGCGGTCCAGCTCACCTGGACCGCGGCGAAGGACGACCGGGGTGTGGTGTCGTACGACATCCATCAGGGCGGTACGAAGATCCACAGCGTCGGCGGGACCCAGACCGGGGCGGTCGTCACGGGGCTGCGGCCGGGCACCCGCTACTCCTTCACCGTCCGGGCCCGCGACGCGGCGGACAACGTCTCACCCGCGAGCGCGGCCGTCGAACTCACCACCGCGCCGGGCGACGACGACGGACGCGGCACCGCTCCCACCGGGTTCCGCGCGGCGACCCGCCGTGACGGCGACGCCCACTACCTCGACCTGTCCTGGGTGCCGCCGCGCGCCGACGGGCTGATCACGGAGTACGAGATCCACCTCGACGGCCGGGTGGCCACCTCCCTCGTCTGGGGCGGGAGCGTGCCGCGCGACCGGGCGACGTACAGCTTCTACCTGGGCGGCGAGGACGGCGTACGCCACCGGGTGCGCATCCGCGCCAAGCTGCCGGACGGCACCTGGGGCGGGTTCTCGGCGGAGCGGACGGTGACGACGGGCGGCTGAGCGCCCGCCGGTCCGCGGCGGCCTTCCGTGTCCCCCGGACGGCGCAGTGTGTCACCTGACCGGGTGCGGTCCGCAGGCGCGACGCGCCCGGGCGACGTTGGCTGCCCCTGAGGCAGCACGGGCGTTCCCCGACCCAGGCGGCGCAAGGGATGTACCGCCAACCGTGCAGCCGGAGGACAGGTCCATGCGTACATCCAAGCCTTCCATCCGCTCCGGGCTGGCCGTGGCAGCCGCCGCCGCGCTGCCCCTCGCTCTGGCCGCCCAGCCGGCCGGCGCCGTCTCCGGGATCTCGGTGAGCACCACCGGCTCCACCGTCTCGGTGACGACCAGCGCCTGCACCCAGGTCGGCGGCAGCTGGGGCAACGCCTCGCTGCTCAACAGCAGCCAGGCCAACTTCTCCCAGGGCCGTCAGGCGGCGCTGACCGGCACCGCCAGTCTCCAGTCCGCCGCCTGGTCCAGCGTCAGCCCCGGCACGTACACGGTCGTCGTGGTGTGCTCCAACGGCACCACCGCGGGCACCCAGTCGGTGATCGTCTCCGCGCCCGCCACGCCCACCCCCACCCCGTCGGTCTCCCCGTCGCGCGGTGTGATGGGCGGCATGGGCGGCGGCAGCAAGGACTACGGCACGCTCACGCTGGTGGTGGGCGGGGTGCTGGTCGCCGGCGGCGCGGGCGCGGCCGGCTGGTTCCTGCGCCGCCGCTCCAAGCCCTACCGGCTCTGATCCGGGGGCAGCTCGGCGAACTCCGCCAGCGCGTGGGTGAGCCACCGGGTCCAGAAGGTCTCCAGGTCGATGCCCGCCCGCAGCACCAGGTGCCGCATCCGGTCCGGGGCGCTGTCCCGGCCCGGCGGGAAGTCCCGCTCCTCGATCTCCTGGTACTCGGCCAGCTGGCGCCGGTGCAGCTCCAGATGGCGGCGCAGGTCCTCCTCCAGGCCCTCGGTGCCGACCACTGCCCCGGCGCGCAGCCGCAGCAGCAGCGGGTCGCGGTGCGGCCTCGGGTCCTGGGCGGCGGCGGTCCAGCGGGCCAGTTCGGCGCGGCCGGCGGGCAGCACCTCGTAGCTCTTCTTCTGGCCACGGGCGGGCTGTTCGCTGGGCAGCGCCCGGATCAGCCCGTCGGCCTCCAGTTTTCCCAGCTCGCGGTAGATCTGCTGATGCGTCGCCGACCAGAAGTAGCCGATCGACTTGTCGAACCTGCGGGTCAGATCCAGCCCCGAGGACGGCTTTTCGAGCAGAGCGGTGAGGATCGCGTGCGGGAGTGACATGGGGGCCATCCTAGGGACGGCCCTTGGCCCGGGCCGCCGCCCTACAGCGCCGCCGCCAGCTCGGTGCCCTGCTTGATGGCGCGCTTGGCGTCCAGTTCGGCGGCCACGTCGGCGCCGCCGATGAGGTGCGCGGGACGGCCGGCGGCGATCAGCTCCTCGTACAGGTCCCGGCGCGGCTCCTGGCCGGTGCACAGCACGATGGTGTCGACCTCCAGGACGGTGCTCTCGTCGCCGACGGTGATGTGCAGTCCGGCGTCGTCGATACGGTCGTAGCGCACGCCCGGCACCATGGTGACGCCGCGGTGCTTCAGTTCGGTGCGGTGGATCCAGCCGGTGGTCTTGCCGAGGCCCGCGCCGACCTTGCTGGCCTTGCGCTGGAGCAGGTGGACGGTGCGCGGCGGGGCGGGCCGCTCGGGGGCGGCGAGGCCGCCGGGCGCCGCGTAGTCCATGTCGACGCCCCACTGGCGGAAGTACTCCGCCGGGTCCTCGCTCGCCTTGTCGCCGCCGTCGGTGAGGTACTCGGCGACGTCGAAGCCGATGCCGCCGGCGCCGAGGACGGCGACGCGCTCGCCGACGGGCGCGCCGTCGCGCAGCACGTCCAGGTAGCCGAGCACGCTCGGGTGGTCGACGCCGGGGATGTCCGGGGTGCGGGGGGTGACGCCGGTGGCGACCACCACCTCGTCGTAGGCGGAGAGGTCCGCGGCCGTCACCCAGGTGTTCAGCCGTACGTCCACGCCGTGGCGCTCGAGCTGGTGGCGGAAGTAGCGCAGCGTCTCGTCGAACTCCTGCTTGCCGGGGACCTGGCGGGCCACGTTGAGCTGGCCGCCGATGCGGGCGGCCGCGTCGAAGAGGGTGACCGTGTGGCCGCGTTCGGCGGCCGAGACGGCGCAGGCGAGGCCGGCCGGTCCGGCACCGACGACGGCGATCCGCTTGCGCAGCCGGGTCGGGGAGAGCACCAGCTGGGTCTCGTGGCAGGCGCGCGGGTTGACCAGGCAGGACGTGATCTGTCCGCTGAAGGTGTGGTCGAGGCAGGCCTGGTTGCAGCCGATGCAGGTGTTGATCGCCTCGGGGGTGCCGGCCGCGGCCTTGGCGACGAAGTCGGGGTCGGCGAGCATCGGGCGGGCCATGGAGATCATGTCGGCCGCGCCGTCGGCGAGCAGCCGCTCGGCGAGCTCGGGGGTGTTGATGCGGTTGGTGGTGACGAGCGGGACGGACACCGCGCCCATGAGCTTCTTCGTCACCCAGGTGTAGGCGCCGCGGGGCACGGAGGTGGCGATGGTGGGGATGCGGGCCTCGTGCCAGCCGATACCGGTGTTGATGATCGTCGCCCCGGCCGCCTCGACCGCCTTGGCGAGGGTGATCACCTCGTCCAGCGTGGAGCCGCCGGGGACGAGGTCCAGCATGGACAGCCGGTAGACGACGATGAAGTCCTCGCCGACCGCCTCGCGCACCCGGCGGACGATCTCCACCGGAAACCGCATGCGGTTCTCGTACGAGCCGCCCCAGCGGTCGGTGCGGTGGTTGGTCGGCGCGGCGATGAACTCGTTGATCAGGTAGCCCTCGGAGCCCATGATCTCGACGCCGTCGTAGCCGGCCTCGCGGGCGAGGCGGGCGGTGCGGGCGTAGTCGTCGATGGTCCGCTCGACCTCGTCGTCGGTGAGCTCGCGCGGCGGGAACGGGCTGATGGGCGCCTGGAGCGGGCTCGGGGCGACCAGGTCGCGGTGGTAGGCGTACCGGCCGAAGTGCAGGATCTGGAGCGCGATCCGCCCGCCCTCGCGGTGCACGGCCTCGGTGATCACCCGGTGCTGCTCGGCCTCGGCCTCGGTGGTGAGCTTGGCTCCGCCCTCGTACGGGCGGCCCTCGTCGTTGGGGGCGATGCCGCCGGTGACGATCAGGCCGACTCCCCCGCGGGCCCGGGCGGCGTAGAACTCCGCCATGCGCGCGAAGCCGCCCTCCGCCTCCTCCAGTCCCACATGCATGGAGCCCATCAGGACGCGGTTGGGCAAGGTGGTGAAGCCCAGGTCGAGCGGGCTCAGCAGGTGGGGGTAACGGCTCATCGACGCCTCCGTGCGCGGTCTGGTGCCCTGTAGTTGTAGAGGACCGCGCGCGGTTTATGCAACTAGTTGCACAACGCTGGGGCGGGTGACGTGACGGGATGCACAGCCACGCTTCCCCGCGGCCGGACACGGCTCGGGGCGGCCACCGTCCGGCGGTGGCCGCCCCGTGCGGATCGGGCGTCGAGCTGACCGGGTACCGAGCCGACCGGCGCCGAACGACGGGCTCGGCTCAGCGGCTCAGCGGCTCAGCGGCTCTCGAGGATCAGGCGCAGCTCCCGCTCCTGGTCGCCGGAGGCCGTGCTCTGGTCGTGCACCGAGAACAGTGAGTCGACGGTGGTGCGGAACCGGTCGATCGCCCAGTAGCCGCCCTGGACGTCGGCGGTGACCGGGGCGGAGAGCCGGGCCGGGCGGGCCCCCTCATGGGCGTCGGCGACGTCGAAGGTGCCGAGCCAGACCATCGGACGGGTCTCGTGCCACTGCTCCGGTACGTCCTCGGCGCACCGATCGGACGCAAAGCACGCGCACAGGGTGTCGAAGACCACGCGGGCATCCTCTTTGCTGCACCCGCTGATCTCGACGGAGACGGATTCCGGGTGCGACCGTTCGCCGTTCATCGTGACCGCTCCTCTCGTGGCAGGGCCGGGAATGCGCGAGTGCCCCGCACAACGGCCCGCACTCCCCAAGGAAAGCACCGGCCCCCGCCGAGCACCACCGGCGGCGGTGGCCGCGGGAGCACCGCCCGGTACACCGCTCAGGGTGATTCCCCGACGCGTCGGGCCGTGTCGGGGGATGGTGGAGAGGGGCGGGGTCGCGTAAGAGAGATGGTTGAGCGCAGTACGACAAGGGGAGTCGGCACGGGGGACGGCGTGCCGATGCGAAGGCGGTGCGTGCGATGGGTGCAACCGGGCCACCGGCGGCGGGCGGGGCCGGACCGGACCGCGGGGCGGAACAGCCCAGCGGTCTGCTCGACGTGCTCGGCGTGGCCTCGGTGGTGCTCGACGCCGACGGCCGCGTCGTGCTGTGGAGCCCGCAGGCCGAGGAGCTGTTCGGCTATCCGGCAAACGAGGCGCTGGGCCGGTACGCGGCCCGTCTGCTGGTGCACGAGCAGCACCTCGACCTGGTGATCAAGCTGTTCGCCGACGTGCTGGCCACCGGCCGCGGCTGGGCCGGGGCGTTTCCCGTCATGCACAAGGACGGCAGCACCCGGCTGGTGGAGTTCCGCAACATGCGGCTGCTCGACGTCCGGGGCGACGTCTACGCCCTCGGGCTGGCCGCCGACCACTCGACCGTGCGCCGGCTGGAGCGGGACGTGGCGCTGTCGTCCCGGATGGTGGCCCAGTCGCCGATCGGACTGGCCGTGCTGGACACCGGGCTGCGCTACGTCTCCGTCAACCCGGCCCTGGAACGGATCGACGGCGTCCCGGCCGAACAGCACCTCGGGCGGACGCCGCGCGAGGTGCTGCCGCTGATGGACACGGAGGCCCTGGAGGCCGCGGGGCGCCGGGTGCTGGAGACCGGCAGGTCGGTCGTCGACCGGTCGGTGCTCGGGCGGACCTCCGCCGACCCGGACGAGGACCACGCCTGGTCGGTCTCGCTGTACCGGCTGGAGGACGCGCTCGGCACGGTCCTCGGCGTGGCGCTGTCGGTGGTGGACGTCACCGAGCAGCACCGGACGGGCGTGGAGGCGGAGGCGGCCCGGCGGCGGCTCGCGCTGATCGCCGACGCCACCGCCCGGATCGGCACCACCCTCGACCTGGAGCTGACCGCCGGCGAGCTGGCCGACGTCGCCGTGCCGGAGCTGGCCGACGTGGCGGCGGTGGATCTGCTGGCGGCGGTGGTGGAGGGCCGGGAGAGCAATCTCGGTCCGGCCGAGCCGGCGGCGATCCGGGCGCTCGCCGTGCGCGCGCAGGGGTCGCCGGAGGCGCTGGAGGCCGCCGACCCGCCGGGGCGGGTGGCCCGGTACGGGCCGGAACGCCTCGTCACCGAGTGCGTGCGCACCGGCCGCCCCGTGCTGGTGCCGCAGGTGAAGGACGAGGACCTGCCCCGCATCGCGCGCTCACCGGAGGCGGCCGTGCTGCTCGGCCGGGCGGGCGTCCACTCGTATCTGGCGGTCCCGCTGATCGCCCGCGGCGAGGTGCTGGGCGCGCTCGACCTGAAGCGGACCGGCAACCCGCTGCCGTTCGGTGAGGACGACCTGCTGCTGGCCCGGGAGCTGGCGTCCCGGGCGGCGGTGCAGATCGACAACGCCCGCTGGTACCAGAACGCCCGCGACACCGCCCTCACCCTCCAGCGCAGCCTGCTGCCCAGCCATCCGCCGGTCACCGGTGGACTGGAGGTGGCCTCCCGGTACCAGCCGGCCGGGGCCACCACCGAGGTCGGCGGCGACTGGTTCGACGTCATCCCGCTGGAGGACGGCAAGACCGCGCTGGTCGTCGGCGACGTGATGGGCAGCGGCATCAGCGCCGCCGCCACCATGGGCCGGCTGCGCACCGCGACCAACACGCTGGCCTCGCTCGACCTCGACCCGGCCCGGCTGCTGGAGCACCTGGACCGGATCACGGCCGACCTGGACCACTCCATCGCCACCTGCCTGTACGCCGTCCACGACCCGCGGCTGCGGCAGTGCCGGATCGCCAACGCGGGGCATCTGCCGCCGGTACGGGTGCGCGCCGACGGCGGGCGGGAGCTGCTGGACCTGCCCACGGGGGCGCCGCTGGGGGTCGGCGGGGTGGCCTTCGCGACCACGGCGTTCGACCTGGACCCGGGCGACCAGCTCGTCCTCTACACCGACGGCCTGGTGGAGACCCGGCGGCACTCCCTCGACGAACGCCTGGAGACGCTGCTGACCCTGCTCGACGACCCGGCCCGTCCACTGGACGAGGTGTGCGACCTGCTGGTGCGCACCCTGCACCATCCCGACAACCACGACGACGTGGCGGTCCTCATCGCCCGCGCCCGCGCCGACACCTGACCACCCCGGCCGCGGCAGCGGCCTGGGCTCCGGCTCGGCGGCTACCCCCGGCCTTCCGGAAGCGGTACCGGCCGGCCGGTGAAGGCGTCCAGCAGAACCCGGTCGCCGACCGGCCGGTCGAGCCGGACCGTCACGTCCTCGACCCGAAGATCCGAGGTGCACGCTCCGTCGGTGGCCCCGACCACGGAGGCCGACAGCACCACGCTGCCGTCGGTCTCCAGCACGTCGACGGCGGCCCCGTCGTCGCAGGAGCCGTGCCCGGCCCCGACCGTGACGGACCGTCCGTCCGCGGACACCCCGGTCAGGCGCATCAGCGGCCCCAGTTCATCGCTCGGCACGTCCGCGGCCGGCCCGATCGGCGCCTTCGGCAGCTCCGACGGGTCGAGCGCGACCCGCTTCAGCGGAGTGTCGTAGCCCTCCAGCGTGAACAGCCAGGCCGGGACGGTCGCCTGCCCACGGCTGGTGGCCAGCTTCATCTCGCCGAGCCTCATCGCGGTCACCGTGAGCGGCGCGGGCGCGCTCTTGGCGCCGAGCTCGTCGAACGCCTCCCGCGCGTCCATCAAGGGCAGACTGAGCGAGCCGCCGCTCTCCCACTTCACCTCGCCCTTGTCCTGGGTGGGTTCGGGCAGCCCGCCGCGCAGCTCGAAGTTCCGGGCGGCGTACGCCTCCTTGTCGGCGGCGCTGTGGAAGGCGTCCTCGGGCAGGCGGACCGTCTCCTCCATGGGGTGGTATCCCGCGCGCCACACCTCGGCGGCGCGTGAGCCGTCCCAGGCCTTCGCGACCTGCCGGGCGCGGGCGGCGGCCGCCGGTGCCTGGCCCTCGTCGCGCACCCGCGCGCCGGCGTCGTCGGGCCGCTCCTCACCACAGCCCGCGAGCGTGGCACCGCCGGCCGCGGCGAGGACGAGAACCGCGACGAGTCGGGTCGTACGGGCGCGGGTCGTCCGCGCAGGAGTGGTGCGGGTACGGGTCGTACGCATGGCTCCCCCAGGGGCGGTGGATTGCTACCGCACCTGTGACGCGCGAGCGGGGCCGGGCGTTCACCGGAAAACACGGTGCGCGGTGAACTCGGCGCGCTCTACAGTGCGAGCACTTCGAAGTGACGCTCCCCCGAAGTACGCCGCAGAGCGGGAGCGTTCCACCGCCGTGCGCCGTACGCGCCGCGGGAGGTGCCGAAGGGGCGGCAGCGGTTCGACGTCGACCCGTCCCTTCGAAAGGTGACCTCTTCCATGAACATCGGTATCGGCCTGCCCATCGGCGACCCGCCCGCCCTGCTCGACTGGGCGCGGCGCGCGGAGGCCGGGCCCTTCAGCACCCTCGGCCTCCTCGACCGCCTCGTGTACGACAACCCCGAGCCGCTGGTGGCCCTCGCCGTCCTGGCCGGCGCCACCTCCCGCGTCCGGGTCCAGACCGAGGTGCTGCTCGCCAAGCTGCGCGAGCCCGCGCTGCTCGCCAAGCAGGCAGCCACCCTCGACCGGATGACCGGCGGCCGGCTCGTCCTCGGGCTCGGTGTCGGCGGCCGCGCCGACGACCACCAGGTCACCGGCGTCGACCTCCGCACGCGCGGCAAGCGGCTGGACGGCCAGCCGGCGGTACTGCGCCGCCTGTGGGCCGGTGAACCCTACGGCGACGGCGCCGGACCCATCGGCCCGTCCCCGGCCCGGCCCGGCGGCCCCACCCTGCTCTTCGGCGGCTTCCAGCCCGCGGCACTGCGCCGCGTGGCCCGCTGGGGCGACGGCTTCCTCGCCGCCGCGCCGCCGTCCTGGGCGGGCGGACTCTTCGACACGGTGCGCGACTTCTGGAGGGAGTACGACCGCGAGGGCGAGCCCCGCCTGGTGGCCCAGATCAACGTCGCCCTCGGCCCCGACGCCGTGCTCGACGACGCCCGCGCCAGGATGCACGCGTACTACGCCTTCACGGGAATGCCCGATCGGATGGTGGCGGGCCTGCTCACCACCCCCACGGCCGTCCGCTCCGCCATCCACGCCTTCACCGACCTCGGCGCGGACGAGGTGATCTGCTACTGCTACGGCCTGGACCCGGCCCAGGCCGACCGCCTGGCCGACATCCTCTGACGAACCCGAGCGACGCGGGGAGCGGCAAGCCGGCCGACCGGCCCGCTCCCCCGCTCCCTACACCCCTCCCCGGACCCCGATCACCACCTGCGCGTGCATCTCCTCGGAGGTCGCCGAGCGAGCGGTCAGGCCGTGGGCGGCGAAGACCTGGAGGGCTGTGGGGGCCTGGTGTTCGCTGGTCTCGGTGAGGACGCAGCCGCCGGGAGCCAGCCAGCGGGCGGCCTCCGCCGCGACGCGGCGGGTGAGGTCGAGGCCGTCGGTGCCGCCGTCGAGAGCGGTCAGGGGCTCGTGATCGCGGGCCTCGGCGGGAAGCAGGCCGACCTCGTCGGTGGGGACGTACGGCACGTTCGCGGCGAGGATGTCGACGTGGCCGCGCAGGTCGGCGGGCAGCGCCTCGAACAGGTCGCCCTCGTGCACCCGGCCGCCCGCCGCGGCGAGGTTGCGGCGGGCGCAGCGCACCGCGGCCGGGTCGATGTCGGCGGCGTGCAGCTCGACGGGGCCGAGGGCGTCGGCGAGGGCGGCGCCGACCGCGCCGGAGCCGCAGCACAGGTCGACGACGACGCGGGCGGAGGGCGCCTGCGCGAGAGCCTGTTCGACCAGGAACTCGGTGCGGCGGCGGGGCACGAACACACCGGGTTCGACGGTGATGCGCAAGCCGCGAAACTCGGCCCAGCCGAGGACGAGTTCAAGGGGCAGGCCGTCGACCCGCCGGGCCACCAGGGCGGCGAGCTCGTCCGGGGTGCGGGCGGCGGAGAGGATCAGTTCGGCCTCGTCCTCGGCGAACACGCAACCGGCGGCGCGCAGCGCGGCGACGACGGAGGGGCGGGCGGAGGACAGGGGTGAAGCGGAGGGAGAGGGCATGTACCCGAGAGCCTTTCGAGAGCCGAAGGGCACCCTCGCGGTCAGCCGAGCCGGCGATCCGCGCCGTGGTGAGGTGAGGGCACCCGAGCCGTCATAGCGGTAATGGGTCTCACCTCCTGGGTCTCGCACGGCCGGGAGCGTCCACGGCCGGACGGCCACCCTATCCCACGCCGCTCCGGTCAGACGCCGACGGTCTCCTCCGCCTCCTCCTCGGCCTCCCGCCGCTCACGGGCCTCCTGACCCGGCGTCACGGCCTCCGGCGTCCGGCCGCGCTCGTACCGTCCGGCGATCGCCGTGGCGAGGAGGCCCGCCGCCAGCCACACCACCAGCGTGGCCGCGCTGCGGCCCAGCCCGTCGCCGTCGAAGTAGAGCAGGCTGCGGGTGCCCTCCACGAATCCGGCGCCGTTCCAGAAGGCGTGCAGGGTGCCGAAGAAGCCGTTCTGCAGCTCGGGCCGGAACAGGCCGCCGGAGCTGGTGAAGTTGAGCATCACGAACAGCACCATCAGGGCTAGCGTGGTCCACCGCTTGAGGAAGGTGTGCAGGCCGACGCCGATCAGCAGGATGCCCGCCGAGTAGAGCCAGGCGAGTCCCCAGACGCCGGCGAGGTCGTGGTGGGCGAGGTGGAAGACGGGTCCGGCGAGCAGCGCGCCGATGCCGCTGACCACGACGGAGACGCCGAGCGTGAGCAGCACCCGCAGCCGCATCGGCAGGGTGGCGCCGGCGCCGCCGAGCACGGCGACCGAGGCGTACGAGCCGATGCTGACGGCGATCATCAGGAAGAACAGGCCCTGCCCGGTGGGGTCGTCGTCGACGGGCGCCGCCACGTCGGTCACCTTCAGCGGGTCGCCCTGCCGTGCGGCGACGGGCGTGAAGACCTTCTCGACGGCCATGGCGCCCATGTCGGAGGCGGCGGTGGCGACGAGCACCTCGGGCGTCCGGCCGCCGGGCACGTAGGCGCCGGTGATGTCGCGGGACTTCAGCAGGTCGACCGCGTGGGCCCGGTCGGGGACGGTCCGGACGTCGAGCGCGTCACCGGCCTCGTCGCGGACCGCGCGGGCGAACGCCTCGGTCTCGGCGCCGGTTCCGACGACGGCGACGGGCAGGTGGTGGGGTTCGGGTGTCACGAACGCCCCCATGTACGCGAGTCCCATGCCCACGCACATCAGCAGCGGCGTGATCAGGTGCGTGAGCACATGGCGCAGCGCGGGTGACCGCATCCTCGGTTCCTCCTTCGGTGTGCCGAGCCGGCCGAAACCAGTTGGCATATACAACTTTCGCTTCAAGTTGTACTATACAACTAGGAGCGTGAGGGAGGTCCCGTGACAGCAGCCGAGGCCGTGGAGGCCATTCAGCGCGAGATGACGGTCTTCGCCCGCCGCGCCCGCGCCTCGGCGGGGCGGATGCATCCGGAGTTGTCGCTCGTCTCGTACACCCTGCTCGGTCATCTGGAGGAGCGCGGCGGCTGCCGCGCCACCGACCTGGCCGCGCACTACGCCCTGGACAAGTCCACGGTGAGCCGCCAGGTGGCCGCCCTGGAACGGGCCGGGCTGATCGAGCGCCGCCTCGATCCGGACGACCACCGCGTCCAGGTGCTGCACCTCACCGAGACCGGCAGGCACCTGCTGGCCCAGGTCACCGAGAGCCGCCGGGCGGCCTTCCGGGAACGGCTCACGGACTGGCCGGAGGAGGATCTGACCCGGTTCGCGGAGTATCTGGTCCGCTACAACGCCTGGACGCCACGGGACGCGGAGGACGAGTGAGCCGTTCCCGTGCGCGGCGGGACTTCCAGCACGGCTGGACCACGTTCGCCAGCGGCGGGACTTCCAGCACGGCTGAGCACCGCCCGAGAGCGGCGAGACTCCCAGGACGGCTGAGCCATGACCGCGAGCGGCGGAGGTTCCAGCACGGCTGGACCACGTCCGCGAGCCGCGGGGCTCCCAGCACGGCTGGACCACGTCCGCGAGCCGCGGGACTCCCGGACCGCTGAGCACCGCCCGCGAGCCGCGGTGCGTCGCGGACCGCCGGGCCGTGCTATCCCCTCGCGGCCACCGGCTCCGGAACGCGGGCCGACAGGAACGCCGTCGTGCGGCGCAGCCGGAAGCCGAGGGTCTCGTAGAGCCGTATGGCGTGCACGTTGTCCGCGCCGGTGTGCAGGAACGCGGTGTCCCCGCGTTCGCGGATGCCGTGGGCGACGGCGAGGATCAGCCGGCTCGCCAGGCCCTCGCCGCGTACGGCGGGGTCGGTGCAGACCGCGCTGATCTCGGTCCAGCCCGGCGGCCTCAGCCGCTCCCCCGCCATGGCGACCAGCGCGCCGCCCCGGCGGATGCCCAGGTAGGTGCCGAGTTCCATGGTGCGCGGCAGGAAGGGTCCCGGTCGGGTCCGGGCGACCAGGTCCAGCATCTCCGGGATGTCGGCCGGACCGAGCCGGACCGCCTCCGGGTCGGGCGCGGCGGCGAGACCGGCGTCGACGTACTGCACGCCCTCCATCCGGAAGGTGATCTCCCAGTCGTCCGGCACCCGGCCCCGGTGGCCCAGCAGCGGCACCTCGCCGCCCGGTCCGGCCAGCGCCGCGAGGTCCGCCCAGTCGCGGGCGTCCGGATCCTCCGGCAGCGCCAGCCAGGGCGTCACGTCGACCGGGTAGCGCAGTATGCGGCCGTGCGCCTCGGCGAAGTGGGCGTGCGGCCCGGTGAGCGCGGCTCGCGCGGGGTGGTCGAGGACATGCCCTCCGGTCGGCTCCGCCATCACTCCCGCTCTCTCGCCACTATCCGGTCGGTCCTCGGTCCGGGGTCTCACCGGTCCGCCGGCCGGTATCTCACCCGGTCCGCGAGCCGGAATCTCACCGGTCCGCCGGCCGGGGTCTCGCCCGGCCCATCAGGGATCAAGAGGGGACGGCGCGCGGCTATTCCCGCGACTCCGCGCTGTTCATACGCCTGTGACGTGTACACACGCCTGTGACGTGACGTACGCACCCGGGCGCCGGAGCACCCCGCGGCGGGACGTACGGTTGAGGTCATGAACGTCACCCGAGGCTTCACCGGACGCCCGCGCGTCCACCGTCCGGGCCTGCCGCCCGGGCAGTACGACGCGGGCGACGACTGGCCCGTGCTGTCCGCCGAGGTCACCCCCGACCTGGCACCCGCCGACTGGACCTTCCGCGTCGACGGCCTGGTCGAGGAGT
Organism: Streptomyces sp. NPDC001532; assembly: GCF_040298625.1. NCBI lineage: Bacteria > Bacillati > Actinomycetota > Actinomycetes > Kitasatosporales > Streptomycetaceae > Streptomyces > Streptomyces sp. NPDC001532. Next base: position 34,255 of record NZ_JBEPAL010000044.1, on the reverse strand, counting down.
CCCGCGTCTGGGACTGGGAGCAGGCCCACGCGCTGCCGGAGTCGGCGTACGAGGGCGACATCCACTGCGTGACGAGCTGGTCGAAGTTCGGGGTGCGGTTCGGAGGCGTGTCGATGGACACCTTCCTGGCCGCCGTCCGCCCGCTCCCGTCCGCCACCCACGCGGTGGCCTGGTCGCACACCGGGTACACCACGAACCTGCCGCTGGCGGACCTGACCGGCGGGCGGGCGTGGATCGCGTTCAGCTACGACGGGCGGCCGCTCGCGCCCGAGCACGGCGGCCCGGCCCGGCTGCTGGTGCCGCACCTGTACTTCTGGAAGAGCGCCAAGTGGATCGCGGGCCTGACGCTCCTCGACCACGACTCGCCCGGCTTCTGGGAGCAGAACGGCTATCACGCGCGGGGCAACCCGTGGGAGGAGCAGCGGTACTCCGGTGACTGAGACCTTCACTCCCCCGACCCGGTTCGCCATCCCCGGCCGGATCGCCGTGAGCCACCAGGAGGCGAACGTCTGGCAGACCGCCACCCTCACCGAGATCCGCCGGGAGACCCCGCGCGCGGCCACCTTCCGGCTCGCGGTGCCCGCCTGGGTGGGGCACGTCCCCGGCCAGCACCTGATGCTGCGGCTGACCGCCGAGGACGGCTACAGCGCCCAGCGCCACTACTCGCTGGCGTCCGCGCCCGACGACTCCGGGCACATCGAGCTGACCCTCGACCACGTCGACAGCGGCGAGGTGTCCGGCTGGTTCCACACCGCGGCCCGCACCGGCGACCGCGTCGAGGTACGCGGCCCGGTCAGCGGCTTCTTCGCCTGGCCGGGCGACCGGCCGGCACTGCTCATCGGCGCCGGCTCCGGCGTCGTCCCGCTGATGTCGATGGTCCGCCACCATAGGGCGCGGGGCCTCGACGTGCCGCTGCGGCTGCTGGTGTCCGCCCGCAGCCCCGAGGAGCTGATCTACGCGCGGGAGTACGGCGCCGAGACCACTTTGGTGTTCACCCGCAGCGCGCCGCCGGGCGTGCCGGTGGGCCGGATGACGGCCGCCCATCTGGCGCCGCTGCTGGCCGAGCGGCCCGCGGGCGGCTGGGAGGCCTACATCTGCGGCTCCAACGCCTTCGCCGAGCACGCCTCCCGGCTGCTGGTGAAGGCCGGCCAGCCGGTCGACCGGATCCGCATCGAACGCTTCGGCTGAGCCGCTTCCGGACATTCCCCGGCCCGCTCCCGCACGGCGTGAACGAACCCCGGCCGACGGGGTACGAGATGCATGTGGGTACTCGCCCGCGGACGCGGCGAGGAGGCGGAGATGGGAATCCGGGTGCGCGGCTGGCGCTGGCGGCACAACCCGCTGCGACGCCGGTCGGATGTCGTGGAGGCGTGGACGGTGCTGGCCGTCGCCGTCCTGCTGTTCCTGGTCGCGCCGCTGATCGGCGTGGGCGTGGCCTGGTGGGCGCACGACGAGGCGCGGGAGACGGCGGCCGAGCTGCGCGCGGACCGGCAGCGGGTGCGGGCCGAGGTGGTCGGCCGGACCGCGGACTCGCTGCCCGTGGTGCAGGGCGGCCGGGAGTACTCGTACCGCGTGACCGTGCGCTGGTCCGACCCCGAGCAGGGGGTGCGGACCGCTGTCGCGCGGGTTCCGGCGGGCACCGAGCAGGGGCAGACGGTCGAGGTGTGGTTCGATTCGCGGGGCCGCAACGTGGCACCGCCGCCCGACGGTACGGCGGTCTGGCAGCACACGCTGGCCCTCGGGATCTGCGCGGCGGGCGGCTCGGCCGGAGTGACACTGCTCGGTCACGCGCTGGTCCGCCGGACGGCGACCAGGCACCGGATGGCCGAGTGGGAGCGGGCGTGGGCGCGCACCGAACCGGAGTGGACCCGGCGCGACGCCTGAACGTCCGCGGCCGGCACCCGACGGCGTCTGAACCGTGATCGCCTCGCGGCGCCTGATAGAAAGCGCTGTCCACGAGGTGGTCGGGGGCTGGCGATCGGTCGCGGGGCCGCCGTACGGTGTGATCATCACCGGCCCTCTTCCTAAGGCGGACCCTCCATGCCCCTGTTCGACCTCCCGCTCGACGAACTGCGGCAGTACCGCAGCGACTCGACCGAGCCCGAGGACTTCGACGCCTTCTGGTCCAAGACCCTCCAGGAGGCGCGCGAGCACGATCTGGACGCCCGGTTCGAGCCCGTCGACACGGGTCTCACCACCGTCCAGGTGTTCGATGTGACGTTCGCCGGGTTCGGCGGACACCCGGTGAAGGGCTGGCTGACCCTGCCCGCCGGGGCGAGTGAGCCGCTGCCGCTGGTCGTGGAGTTCGTCGGCTACGGCGGCGGACGCGGCCTGCCGCACGAGCACCTGCTGTGGGCCTCCACGGGCCGCGCCCACTTCGTGATGGACACCCGCGGCCAGGGCAGCGCCTGGGGCGGTGGCGGCGGCACCCCCGACCCGGTGGGCGGCGCCCCGTCGTACCCCGGATTCATGACGCAGGGCATCGACGCGCCCGAGCACTACTACTACCGCCGGGTGTTCACCGACGCGGTGCGCGCCGTCGAGGCGGCCCGCTCGCATCCGCTGACCGACGCCTCCAGGACCGTGGCGCTCGGCGCCAGCCAGGGCGGCGGCATCGCCATCGCGGTGGGCGGTCTGGTGCCGGACCTGGTGGCGGTCGCCCCGGACGTGCCGTTCCTCTGCGACTTCCCGCGCGGCGCGACCCTCACGGACCGTCACCCGTACCGCGAGATCGGCCTCTACCTCAAGACGCACCGCGGCCGCACCGAGGACGTCCTGCGCACCCTGTCGTACTTCGACGGCGTGCACTTCGCCGCCCGCGGCCGGGCGCCCGCGCTGTTCTCGGCGGCCCTGGAGGACCAGACCTGCCCGCCCTCGACCGTGTTCGCCGCGTTCAACGCCTGGGCCGACGACGACAAGACGATCGAGGTCTACGACTTCAACGACCACGAGGGCGGCGGCCCCTACCAGGAGCAGGCCAGGCTGCGCTGGCTGCGGTCGTACGCCTGAGCTTCGGCACCGGACACCGCTTCCCTCCAGTCCGACCAGTCGGTACGTTCGGATCGCCCGGTCCGCAGCAGCGCGCCGGGCTTTCCGACGGACGACGGAGGATGCATGTCCGAGCGCGAACCAGAGGTCCACGGCCACTGCGACAGCCGCTTCTCGGCGGTGCGCACGGCCTTCGAGGAGAACTTCCGCGAGGGCGGTGAGCTGGGGGCCGCGGTCGCCGTCACGGTCGACGGGGTGAGCGTGGTCGACCTGTGGGGCGGCTGGGCCGATCCGGCCCGCACCCGCCCCTGGGAGCGCGACACGCTGGTCAACGTCTGGTCCACCACCAAGGGGCCGGTGGCGCTGTGCGCGCACATCCTCGCCGACCGGGGGCTGCTCGACCTGGACGCGCCGGTGGCCGACTACTGGACGGAGTTCGCCGCGGCCGGCAAGGAGCGGGTGCTCGTACGGCATCTGCTGTCGCACCGCGCCGGCCTCTCGGGCCCGCGTGAGCCGCACTCCGTCGCCGACCTGTGCGACTGGGAGCTGACGACCGCCCGGCTCGCCGCGATGGAGCCGTGGTGGGAGCCGGGCACCCGCTCCGGCTATCACGCGCTGACCTTCGGCCATCTGGTCGGCGAGGTGGTGCGGCGGGTCTCCGGACTGCTTCCCGGCGCCTTCCTGGAGCGGGAGGTGACCGGGCCGCTCGGCATCGACTTCACCATCGGGCTGCCGGAGAAGGAGGCCGGGCGCGCCGCCCGGCTGGTGCACGCGCCGGCCCCGCCGCGCGAGGAACAGGCAGCCGTCTTCAGCCAGTTGACGCCGGCCGCGCTGGCCTCGCTGGCCAACCCGGCGGTCGGCGCCAGGGAGGCCTGCACGCCCGAGTGGCGGGCCGCCGAGATACCCGCCGCGAACGGCCACGGCACCGCCCGCGCGGTCGCCGCCCTCTATGGCGTCCTCGCGGGCCGGGGCGCGCTCGACGGCCACCGGGTGCTGTCCGCCGAGGCGGCCGAGCGGGTGCGCGAGGGCCAGGGCGCCTGCCGGGACCTGGTGCTCGGCGCGGCGTTCGGCCGGGACACGGAGGTGGGACTCGGCCTGTGGCTGAGCGGACCGCACGGCTCGTACGGGCCCAACCCGCGTGCCTTCGGCCATGACGGCTTCGGTGGTTCCTGCGGGCTCGCGGACCCGGAGGCGGGCGTCTCGCTGGGCTATGTGATGAACCGCATGGGCCCGCGGGTCGCGGACGACCCGCGGAAGATGGCGCTGATGGAGGCCCTGTACAGCGCCCTGTGAGCGGCCGGGAGGGGCGGTCGGCGCGGTCCGGTTTCGGCCGAACCGCCGGGCCGCCCTTCCCTAGTGGTTTAGACCAATGCTAATTGTGGTGGCGCAATGAGCCCGAGTGGCTACGGCACGTCACCAACAGGAGGGCGCGGCATGGCCCGCACCACCCCGCACGACCACCCGCACGACCACCGGCAGACCGCCGTCCGGCCCGCCCGGCGCACCGACGACCAGCCCCTGTACTGGCGGATCGCCACGGAGCTGCTCGGCGAGCTGCGCGACGGCAGCATCCCGCCGGGCGAACGGCTGCCCGGGGAACGGCACTTGGCGGAGCACTTCCAGGTCAGCCGGGAGACCGTACGGCAGGCGCTGGAGGTGCTGCGCCGCGACGGACTGGTCGCCACCGACCGGCGGGGCAGTCACGCCACCCTGCCCGGCCCGCCGGTCGAGCACCCGACCTCGCTCGCCTTCCCGGTCGGCGCCCGCCGCCCGGCCGACCCGCGCGCCGTCGACCGGGCCACCGTCGCCTGGGAGCCACCGCCGCAGGCGCACGCCGAGGCGCTGGGACTCGCCCCGCACCGGCCCACCCTGGTGCACCGCTACGAGTCCGCGGGCGCCGACGGCCGGGACCGGCGGACGGCGGTCACCTCCTTCTCGGCGGTGGCGCTCGCCGAGGTCGAGGAGCTGGGCCGTTACCGCGACCGCGCCGACGGCACCTCCTCGGCCCAACTGCGGCGCGCCTACGACTGGATGCGCCGGGCGGGCCTGACCCTGCACCACCGGGACACCATCACCCGGATCCCGGACACGTCCTCGGTGCGGGTGACCCGGCTCGTGCAGGACCAGTACACCCGCCCGCTGGAGGTCACCGACCTGGTCGTGGACGCCCAGCAGGACGCGCTCGTCTACGAGTTCACCCTGCCCGCGGCGGTCTGACCCCGGCCCCACCGCCCGCCCGGTCCACCCGGACCGGCCTCGCCGGCCCCGCCCGCTCTCGTCCGTCCCGTGTCGCCTCGTACGCCTCGTGCGCTACGGCAGCCGTCCGGCCGCCACCAGCCGGACGCGTGGGCTTCCGTCCCGTCGCCGCCCGAACTCCGGCAGGGCGTAGAGCTCCACGGCGAATCCGGCGCGCTCCAGCTCGCGATGGACCGCGCCGAGCCCGAAGGTGCGGTAGTACATGACGAACGGGGGCCGCCACAGGGCGTTGCGCACCCGCATCACCGTGTCGAAGCCCAGCAGCGCCCAGTACCCGACCGAGCCCGGCCGGGGCGGGGCGACGACCGGGAACACGAACCGGCCGCCGGGCCGCAGCACCGAACGGACCTGGGCGAACAGGCCGGGCAGTTCGGACGGCAGGAAGTGCCCGAACACCCCGAAGCTGACCACCAGGTCGAAGGCGGGCCCGAAGGGCAGCGCGCGGGCGTCCGCGCGGACCCAGGAGACCCGCGGCCCGTCCGCCGCGGGCCGCGTCCGCCGCCTCGCCACGTCGAGCATGCCCGCGCTGAAGTCGACGCCGGTGACGCCGCGTTCGCACACCCGGGCCAGCACGGCCGTGCCCGCTCCGGTGCCGCAGCACAGGTCGAGGCCGTCCTGGAAGGGGCCGAGGCGTTCGAGAGCGGTCGCGGTGGCGTCGAGGACGGAGTCGGGGGTGCGGAAGGGGGTGTGGTCGAACTTCGGCGCGAGCAGGTCGTAGCCGCGCTCGACCGACGACAGGGCTTGCACGGCGAGTTCGCGGAGGCTAGGACCTTCAGGGCTGAACATCCGCGTCAGCTTACGGGGTCAGGGGGCCAGGTCTCCGGGGCGGACGCGGTACACCTGGAGCCGCAGGTCGTAGTACTTGCCGGTCTCGCCGACCCACTGCATGCCGAGCCGTTTCGCGGTGGCCACGGCGCGCCGGTTGGCCGGCCGGGCGACGGCGAACAGCTCGTCGGTGTCCTGGGTGAAGGCCCAGCCGATCAGCGCGCGGGCGGCCTCGACGGCGTACCCCTGGCCCCAGGCGTCCGGGGCGAGCTGCCAGCTCACCTCCAGATCGTCCTCGTACGGCGGGAGCAGCCGGATGCCGAGGCCGCCGACCACCGTGCCGTCGTCCCGGCGCTGCACCGCCCAGCGCCCCCGGGGTGCCACCAGGTTCGGCTGGGACTCCTGCCAGGCCTGGAGGAGACAGCGCATGGCGGCCGCGTCGTGGACGCGTTCCATCGCCGGAGTGAGCCAGTGGGCGACGTCCGGGGAGCCGTAGATCCGCAGGGCGGCGTCGGCGTCCTCGACGGTCCAGTCACGGATGAGCAGCCGGTCGGTGGTGAGCGGGGTGTCCATGGCGGTCTCTCCTGGTCGGTCGGTGCGGGGCCGGGGCGCTGGAGGCCGTGATCCGATTCGTACCGTGTCCGGGGCACCGGCACCCCGTGGGGCGGTTCACCGGAGTGGGCTGCGTTCAGTCCACTGTAAGTGCTACAGTGCGATTGGCATTCGTGTACGCCCCCTTGTGGCGCCGGTGCCGGTCTCCTCTCTCTGTTCGCCGCCTCGCCCGCCGTTCTCCGGCCGGTACGTCGGCTTCCCGCACCACCTCGCACAGCAAGGCCCGAAGGCCGTTCCCGCTGCGCCGAGGTGTGTTCCCGCCGCCCGCAGGCGCGCTGTGCGCCTCGCCCCGTGCGGCCTCCCCCTTCCTTGTTCCGCCCTCCGTGCGCACTTCCCTCCTGATCGTCTGATCGTCCTGGAAAGGACCCCACTCTCATGACCACCACTCTCGAACACCCTCCTGTCCGGCAGCAGTCCCCGGTCGTCCGGGCCGTCGGCGGTGTCCTCGACATCGACGCGAGCGGGAAGGGCCGTCTGCGCCCGCGGGACCTGCTGCCGACGCCCGCCGATCCCCAGGTGCCAGCCGCGCTGATCCGCCGTCACGGACTGCGCAAGGGCGACCTCGTGGACGGCGTGAGCGGCGGGCGCGGCGCGCTGACCGGCGTCGAGCACGTCAACGGCCATGCCCCCGAGCGGGTGCGCGGCCGGCGCGCCTTCCGCGACCTCACCCCGCTCCACCCGCACCGGCGGCTGCGCCTCGAACACCCGGCTGCCGGGCTCACCGGCCGGATCGCGGATCTGATCGCGCCGGTCGGCAAGGGCCAGCGCGGGCTGATCGTGGCCCCGCCCAAGACCGGCAAGACCGTCCTGCTCCAGCAGACCGCCGCCGCGATCGCCGCCAACCACCCCGAGTGCCGGCTGATGGTGGTGCTGCTCGACGAACGACCCGAGGAGGTCACCGACATGCGGCGCTCGGTGCGCGGCGAGGTGTACGCCTCGACCTTCGACCGGGCGCCGGGGCACCACATCGCGCTGGCCGAGCTGGTCGTGGAGCGCGCCAAGCGCCTCGTCGAGCAGGGCGAGGACGTCGTGATCCTGCTCGACTCGCTGACCCGGCTGTGCCGGGCGCACAACAACGCGGCCGCCTCCGGCGGGCGCACCCTCAGCGGCGGCGTCGACGCGTCCGCGCTGCTCGGTCCGAAGCGGTTCTTCGGCGCGGCGCGCCAGGCCGAGGAGGGCGGTTCGCTGACCGTTCTCGCGACCGCGCTGGTGGAGACCGGTTCCCGGGCCGACGAGTTCTTCTTCGAGGAGCTGAAGGGCACCGGCAACATGGAACTGCGGCTCAGCCGCGAGCTCGCCGCGCGGCGGCTCTTCCCGGCGGTCGACATCATCGCCTCCGGCACCCGCCGCGAGGAACTGCTGCTCTCCCCCGCCGAGTCGGCCGCCGTGCGCGGGCTGCGCCGGGCGCTGCGCGCGCGGGACGCGGAGACCAACCTGGAGACGCTGCTCCAGCGGATGCGCGAGACGCCGGACAACGCGACGTTCCTGCGGCGCGTCCAGCCGACCCTGCCCACGGACTAGCCGGGAGACCGGCCTGCGCACCGGCCGGCGCTGCCCACGCACCGGCCGGCCCTGTGCGGCATCCGGGTGCACGCGCGCGGTGTACGGCCCGGCCAGCGTCCCGCGCGACCCGAGCATTTCTAGGTTGACCGTATGACGATCGGATTCTCATCCCGGATGACCGTGTCGACCTGCGGTTTCTGTCTGGCGGGCGTCCTGGCTCTCGCGCCCGCCGCGGCGGCCGGCACGGACCCCGGCGCACCGGGCGGACCGCGGGCGGCGGTCCCCCGTCCGGCGCTGCTGTACCGGCCGGGCACCCAGGTCCGGCCGCGCGCCGGGGCACCGAAGGTCCCGGACGTCTCCGCGCTGTCGTGGCTGGTCGCCGACGCCGACACCGGCGAGGTGCTGGCCGCGCACGACGCGCACCGCAGACTGCCGCCCGCGAGCACCCTCAAGGCCCTGTTCGCCCTCACCGTGCTGCCGGCCCTGCCCGGCGGCATCCGGCACCGGGTCGAAGCGGCCGAGCTCGAGGACATCGGCCCGGGCAGCAGTCTGGTCGGAGTCGCCGAGGGGTACAGCTACCGGGTCGCCGACCTGTGGCGCGGGGTCTTCCTCAGCTCCGGCAACGACGCCGTGCGGGTGCTGGCCGGGCTCAACGGCGGGTGGCGGGCCACCGCCCAGCGGATGCAGGCCAAGGCCCGCTCGCTGGGCGCGCTCGACACGCGCGTGCTGTCGCCCGACGGGTACGACACACCGGGGCAGGTCTCGTCGGCGTACGACCTGGCGGTGTTCGGCCGGGCGGGGCTGCGCAACGCGGACTTCGCGCGGTACTGCGGCACGGTCGAGGCCAGCTTCCCCGGGCGCGACGGATGGGCGTACGGCATCCGCAACACCAACCGGCTGCTCACCGGCGCCGACGGTGTCGAGCGGTATCCGGGGCTGCTCGGCGTGAAGAACGGCTACACCAGCAAGGCGGGCCACACGCTGGTCGCCGCGGCACGTCAGGGTGACCGGACCCTGGTGGTGACGGTGCTGAACCCGCAGTCCGGCGGCGGCCTCGCCGTCTACGAGGAGGCCCGCTCCCTGCTCGACTGGGGCTTCGAGGCGGCCGGCCGGGTCGATCCGGTGGGCTCGCTGGACGCCCTGCGGGTGCGGCCGAGGCCCGGTCCGGAGCCGGTGCCGGTGGCCGCCGCCACCGCGCCGGACACCCGGCCCGGCTGGGGGGCGACCGCGGCGATCGCGGTCGCCGCGGCGCTCGGCGCGGGAGCCGTCGTGCTGGCGCTGCGGCTGCTGGGTGTGCGCACGGAACCGAACTGACCGGCCGGCAGCCACAGCAGCAGACCGAGGGTGATCCAGGTGTAGGCGTTGGCGCCGAGGAATCCGTCGACGCCGGAGGCGTCGCGGAACCACAGCCACACCACGCTGGTGCACAGCACCGCGTACAGGACGCCCGCCGGCCGCGCCCGTCCGGCGCGGGCCAGCACGGCGAACGACGGCAGCAGCCAGACCAGATGGTGCACCCAGGTGACCGGGCTGACCAGACAGGCCGTCAGCCCGGTCAGCGCGAACGCGGCGGGCCAGTCCCCCGCCGCGACGGCACGCCGGGACCGCCACGCCCACACGCCCAGCACCAGCAGCACGGCCACCGCCCACCCGCCGTGCCCGGTCTCGCCGAGCCGGGCCAGCACGCCCCGCAGCGACTGGTTGGAGACATACTCCGGCCGGCCCACCCGGCCCGTGTCCCACAGCGCCCGCGTCCAGTAGAAGCGCGAGGCGTCCGGCGCCGCCCAGGCGGCGAACGCCGTCACCGCGGCGGCCACCCCGGTCGCCAGCGCGGCGGCCCGTCCCCGGCGGGCGAGCAGCAGCAGGCCGATGAAGAGCGCCGGGGTGAGCTTGACGGCCGCCGCGAGGCCGATGCCGATCCCCGCCCAGCGGCCCCGGCCCGTGGTCAGCAGCCACGCGTCGCCGAGCACCAGCGCCAGCAGCACCAGGTTGACCTGGCCGAAACTGACGGTGTCGCGGATCGGCTCGAACAGCGCGAGTGCGCAGGCGGCCGACGCGCCGCCGTACCAGCCGTACCGCCGCCGCGCCGGGCCGGTCAGCAGGCGTACGACCGTGGCGAGGGCCGCCAGGTTGAGCAGCAGGGTGAGCACGATCGCGGTGCCCAGGCCGACCAGGGCCAGCGGCAGCATGGCGACGGCCGCGAAGGGCGGATAGGTGAAGCCGTACGGCGTGCCCGGCACCCGGTAGTCGTAGAGGCGGCCGCCGTCGTGGACCCAGTGGCGCACGGCCCCGTGGTAGACGCGCAGGTCGAACCAGTCCCGCAGCAGCGGGACGGTGGCGGTGAAGACGGTCACGGCGGCGACGGCGGCGAGCAGCAGGAGCAGCCGGCGGCAGTCGGTGCGGGCCCGGTTCACGCCGTGCGCCCGAGAGCGGGCGACCGCGCCGCCTGGTGGGCCTGCCACAGGACGACCACGGCGAGGACACCGCCGGAGGCGGCCAGGACCAGCCGGCCGGGGTCCGCCGGGCCGCCGCCGGGCAGCACGGCGAGGGCGAGCACACCGGTCACGGCGGCCGTCCGGTGCCGCACCGGGACGCTGGGGGCGGCCGCGGCGATCAGGAACAGACCCCACAGCGCGTACCAGGGGCGGATCGCCGGGCCGAAGGCGGCCACCACGGCGAGGCTCAGGCCGAGCGCGTACACCGGGCGGGACCGCAGCCGCAGCCAGATGTGGAGCAGCGCGACCGCCGTCAGGACGAGGCCGAGGGCGTGCCAGGCGGGCACGGCGAGCGGGGCGAGGTCGCTGCCCAGACGCTCCAGCAGGGCGCCGGTGGCGCGGCCGAGCAGGGAGATGGGCGCCCAGTTGTGCGCGGAGACCGGGGTGTCGAGGGCGGCCGTCCAGCCGTAACCGGTGCCCGCGGCGGCCGTCGCGGCGACCGTGGTGGCCACCGCCGCGAGGACGATCGTCGGCACGGCCCGGACGGGACGGTGCCCGGCGCGCACCGCGAGCACCACGACCGCGGCGAGCCCCAGCACGGCGGGCGCCTTGACCAGCGCGGCGAGCGTGACGAGGACGGCGCCCAGGACCGGCCTGCGGCCGAGCGCCGCGATCAGGCCGACGCCGAGCAGACCGAGCATCAGGGCGTCGTTGTGCGCGTCGGCCACCAGATGCAGCAGCACCAGCGGATTGAGCAGGCCGAGCCACAGCGCGGCGGCCGGGTCGGCGCCGCTGTGCCGGGCGAGCCGGGGCAGCGCGGCCGCCATCAGGGCCACACCGGCCAGGGCGAGCAGCCGCATCCCCAGCAGCCCGGCGGAAAGTTCGCCGCGGGTCGGACCGGCCAGCGCGGAGGCGGCGGCGAGGAAGACCGGGCCGTAGGGGGCCGCGGTGTGCCGCCACATCGGGGCCACCTCGTCGGCCGCCGGCCCGCCCAGCGCGGACGGCCCGTGCGTGTACACGTCGATCCGGGCGTCCACCATGGCGCCCTGCGCGAGGTAGCTGTAGACGTCCCGGCTGAACAGCGGCGGGGCGAGCAGCAGCGGGGCCGCCCACACGGCGAGGACCAGCAGCAGGGCGCGCGGCGCGGGCGGCCGCGGCCCGTGCACCAGCCGGCCGAGCAGCGCCCAGGCGGCGATCAGCAGCACGAGGCCGAAGTAGACGCCGACCAGGCCGAGGGCGGCGCCGGCCGACGCCGGGGAGAGGAGTTCGCGGACGGGGAGGGCTCCGGCCGTCTCACCGCCCAGGGCGAGGACGCCGGTCCCGGCCAGCCCCAGGAACCGGCAGCGGCGGAGATCGCCGGAGGAAACCATGGCCCACACGCGGTCAGCGTGTCGACGTGGGGTGGCGCGCAGCCGACGGCGAGCCCTCCGGCGGTGAGCCGCGGTGTGACCGGTGGGTGCGGTGAGCGCGGCGTGCGCCGTTCATCACCGGCCACGGTCGGAGGACGCTCAGAAGACAGAGAGGTCCGTCAGGGTGGTGAAGCGGTCCAGGGCCGCCACGCCCGCCACCGAGTTGCCGCGTTCGTCGAGGCCGGGACTCCAGACGCAGAGGGCGCAGCGGCCGGGGACGACCGCGACGATGCCGCCGCCCACGCCGCTCTTGCCGGGCAGGCCCACCCGGTAGGCGAAGTCGCCGGCCGCGTCGTACGTCCCGCAGGTCAGCATCACCGCGTTGATCTGCTTGGCCTGGCTGCGGGTGAGCAGCCGGGAGCCGTCGGCGCGGACCCCGTGCCGGGCCAGGAGGGCGGTGGCGCGGGCCAGGTCGGCGCAGGAGGCCCGCAGGGAGCACTGGCGGAAGTACTGCTCCAGGAGCAGCGGCACGGGGTTGTCGATGTTGCCGTAGGAGGCCATGAAGTGGGCCAGGGCGGCGTTGCGGTCGCCGTGCGCGGCCTCGGAGGCGGCGACCTCCTCGTCGTAGGACAGCGTGGGGTTGCCGGACTCGGCGCGCAGGAAGTCCAGCAGGGCGCCGGCCGCGTCGCCGGTACGGGTCTGGAGGCGGTCGGTGACGACGAGCGCGCCCGCGTTGATGAACGGGTTGCGCGGGATGCCGTTCTCGTACTCCAGCTGGATCAGGGAGTTGAAGGGGTTGCCGGACGGTTCGCGGCCGACGTGCTCCCAGAGTTCGCCGCCCTCGCGGGCGAGGTCCAGGGCGAGGGTGAAGACCTTGGTGACGGACTGCGTGGAGAACGGCTCGCGCCAGTCCCCCACGCCGTACACCGTGCCGTCGAGCTCCGCGACGGCCATGCCGAAGCGACGCGGATCGCAGGCGGCGAGCGCCGGGATGTAGTCGGCGGGTCGGCCGCGGCCGGGGGTCCGCTCGATCTCCTCGGCGATGCGCTCCAGGACCGGCCGGAAGTCCATCGACGATGTCATGATCACCATTGTGCCCGGCGCCCTCGCGGAGGCGGAGAGGGCGAGCGTCCCGGACGCGGGGACCCGCGCGACCGGCCCGGTACGGCCCGGTACGGCCGCGGACGGCGGTCCTTCGGCCGAAGCGGGCCCGCAGCGGCTCAGACGGACACGGGCTCCACCGCACGCACCGCACCCACCGGCTTCCCTCCGCCGAGCAGCGGCTCACCCGCGAAGTCGGTCAGCAGCCGCGGATCCACGCCCGCGCGGACCAGCGCCGCCGCGGCCACCGGTATGCGCGCGCGGTTCGCCCCGTCGGCGATCTTGACGGCGATCGCGCGGCCGTCGGGCAGCGCGGCCACCTGGACGCCCTCGAAGCCGTCCTTGGCGAGCAGCCCGGGGACGGCCCGCATCAGTGCGGCCACGTCCCGGCCGGAGCCGGAGGCCATCTCGGCGTGGGTGCGCATCGCGTCGGCGACCTGGGCCTCGGGGGTGCCGGGCGCGGCGGTGGTGAGGCGGGCGGCGGCACGGGCGAGGCCGTGCAGGGAGACGGCGAACAGCGGCGCTCCGCAGCCGTCGACGGTCACCGCGGCGACCCGCCGGCCGGTCAGCTCCTCCACGGTCTCGGCGATCGCCTGCTGGAGCGGGTGGGCCGGGTCGAGGTAGTCGTCCAGGGGCCAGCCGTTGAGCTTGCTGGTGTACAGCATGGCGGCGTGCTTGCCGGAGCAGTTCTGGGCGAGCCGGGACGGCGGCCGGCCCTCGCGCACCCAGGTGTCGCGGACGGCCGGGTCGTACGGCAGGTCGGGCACGTTGCGCAGGTGGTCCTCGGTGAGACCGGCCGACTCCAGGATGCGCCGGGCGCCGGCGAGGTGGCGTTCCTCGCCGGAGTGGCTGGCGGCGGCGAGCGACAGCAGCTCTCCTCGCAGGGGCAGCCCGGCCCGCACCATCGCGACGGCCTGGACCGGCTTGAGCGCCGAGCGCGGGTAGAACGCGGCCTCGGTGTCGCCGAGCTGGAAGGCGACCTCGCCGTCGGCGCCGAGGACGACGGTGGAGCCGTAGTGGATGCCCTCTATGACGCCGCCGCGGACGAGGTGGGCGACGGGGGCGTGGCGGGGAGCGCGGACATGGGGTGCGTCCGCGAGGGTGCTGTCGTACATCACTGCCTGGTTCGTCGGTGAGGTGGCTTCGGCCGGGACGCGGGTCACGCGTCGGCCCCGGTGGGAGTGTCCGCGCGCTCGGGACGGAGGATGCGGGTGAGGGTCGTCTCGACGCGGTCCAGGTGGTGGGCCATCGCCTCGACGGCGTCGTGCTCGGAACCGGCGGCCAGCGCCTCGACGATCGCCCGGTGCTCGCGGTCGGACTGCTCGCGCCGGCCGCCCAGCTCGTTCAGGAACGCGGACTGGCGGGCCAGCGCGTCCCGGATCTCCTCGATCACCCGGCGGAACACCGGGTTCCGGGCGGCCTCGGCCACGGCCAGGTGGAAGAGGGTGTCCATGGCGACCCAGGCGGTGGTGTCGGTCTCCCGTTCCATCCGGTCCAGCAGGTGGGCCAGGCGGTCCAGGTCCTTCGGGGTGCGGCGCAGGGCCGCGTATCCGGCGACCGGGATCTCGACGTGGCGGCGCACCTCCAGCAGGTCGCCGGCCGCGTAGTCGCCGAAGGTGGGGTCCTCGACGCGGTCGGCCACCACGAAGGTGCCCTTGCCGGTCTTGGCGACGGTCAGGCCGAGGGTCTGCAGTGCCCGCAGGGCCTCCCGCAGGACCGGCCGGGAGACCTCCAGGGTGCGACACAGCTCCGCCTCGGAGGGCAGCTTGTCGCCGATCGCGTACTCGCCGCGTTCGATGGCGCCGCGCAGATGGGACAGGACCGCGTCCATGGCGCTGACGCGGCGCGGTACCACTCCAGCTGTCTGGCTGTCTGACAGGTTCACGAGGGTCGATCCTGCGGGCAGGTCGAGTGGGCTGTCAAGGCGGGACGGGGCCGTCGCCGACCGGCCCGCCCTGTCACCGCCCGCCCTGTCACCGCCCGCCCTGTCACCGCCCGGCCCACCGCTGTCTCCCACACCGCCCGGCCCGCCGCCATGCCGCTATCCCCACACCGCCTGCCCCGACGCCACCCCCGCGAACGCCGCCCCCAGCCCCACCGCCACGCTCGCCACCGCGTTGACGGCGGCCTGTCCGCGCGCGCCGGTCTCGGCCAGGCGGAGGGTCTCGTAGGAGAAGGTCGAGTAGGTGGTCAGGGCGCCGCACAGGCCGGTGCCGAGGAACAG
This sequence comes from Streptomyces sp. NPDC001532, assembly GCF_040298625.1. Lineage (NCBI taxonomy): Bacteria > Bacillati > Actinomycetota > Actinomycetes > Kitasatosporales > Streptomycetaceae > Streptomyces > Streptomyces sp. NPDC001532. The sequence goes on along the minus strand of NZ_JBEPAL010000044.1, from coordinate 19,022 downwards.
GCGGAGGTGGGAGCCGGCGGCCCCGGCGGTGGCCGCGCCGGTCAACAGGCCGAGGACCAGACAGCCGGTGACGTTGACGATGAAGGTGCCCCAGGGGAAGACCGAGTCGTGGCGGCCCTGCACCGCGCGGTCGGTGAGGTAGCGCAGCGGCGCGCCGATCATGCCGCCGACGACGACCAGCAGCCAGTTCACGCGGGTTCCTCCCGGGCGTCGCGGCGGACGATCTCGCACGGGTCGAGGGTCACCAGCCCCACGTCCGCCAGTTCGTCCAGCTCGGGCAGGAACGCGCGGACGCGTTCCTCGGTGTCGACGATCACCACGGCGACGGGCAGGTCCTCGCTCAGGGAGAGCAGCCGTGAGGTGTGGACCACGCAGGAGGCGCCGAAGCCCTCGACACCCCGGAAGACGCTGGCCCCCGCGAGGCCCGCCGAGTGCGCGCGGTGCACGATCTCGGTGTACAGGGGCCGGTGGTGCCAGGTGTCGTTCTCGCCGACGAGGACGGTGAGACGCAGGCCCCGGCCGGCCGGGCGGGTCATCGCCGCCACCCGGTCAGGAGCCGCCGGGCCGCGACGGCCGCGAGCCACACCGCGGCGAGGGCCGCGCACAGCGTCGCCGCGAGATAGGCGAAGGCGGTGGCGAGGCGGCCCGCGTCGAGCAGGTGCCGGATCTCGACGGCGTACGTCGAGAAGGTGGTGAAGCCGCCGAGGACACCGGTGCCGAAGAACGGGCGGACCAGCGGGTGGGCGGGGCGGACCTCGGTGACGGCCACCAGGAGGACGCCGATCACCGCGCAGCCGACGACGTTGATCCAGAAGGTCGCCCACGGGAACCCGTCCGGTGCGGCGGGCCAGCGGAGGGAGACCGCGTAGCGGGCGGTGGCGCCGAGGCCGCCGCCGAGCGCGACGACGGCGACGATCGGTGCCTGGGCGCGCCCGGCGGACCGCCGCGGGGGCCGGCCGGTCAGGGGCGCGCTGCCGGTGTCGGGGGCTGTCATGGTCGTGCGTCTCCTGCTCGCCGGGCCCGGCAGTGCGGGCGCTGTCCTCGCGAGGAGGGACCGTCGGCGGCCCGGCTGCCGCGGTGGGGAACGGCGGGCCCCACCGCCGCGCCGCGAGGTGATCGCGGCCGGTCAACAGCCTAGCGCCGGGTCCGTGCGGTGGTCATTCCGGGCCGGTGGTCGTTTCGGGGCGGGGCGGTGGTCATATCAGGGCGGGCCGGTGGTCGTTTCGGGGCGGGCCGGTGGTCATTTCGGGGCGGGTGCCGCGCAGACGGCGACGCCGCGTTCGCGGACGCTGCCGAGGACTAGCAGGTCGCCGGTGCGGCAGACGCCGGTGACCATCCGGAAGCCGGAGCGGCGGCGGCTGAGGTGGTGGACGGTGTCGCCGTGGTCGTCGAGGGCGAGCACGCCGATCGTGCCGGAGGGGCGGTAGGGGGCGTGGACGGCTACGCGGGCGGCGGCCCGGCGTACGGCGGGGCCGGTGCGGTGCAGCAGGTCGAGGGGCGGGACGCTCGGGCCGGCCAGGGCCACCCAGATCGGTTCGTCCGGGCCGCCGCGCCAGAGGTTGTCCGGCATGCCCGGCAGGTCCTCGGCGAACGGCTCGGTCCGCCCGGCGCGCGGGCCGGTGAGCCAGTGGCGGACGAGGCGGTACGCGCCGGTCTCGGCGACGACCAGGAAGGACTCGTCGGCGCTCAGGGCCAGCCCGTTGGCGAACTGAAGCCCTTCCAGCACGACTTCCAGGGTGCCGTCGGGGGTGAGCCGCAGCAGCCGTCCGGTGCCGGTGTGTTCGACGATGTCGCCGATCCAGTGGGCGAGGGGGTGGCGGCGGCTGGAGACGGTGACGTACACCGTGCCGTCGGACAGGGCGACGGCGTTGCTGCAGAACCGCAGCCGCTCCCCCGCCACCGAGTCGGCGAGGACGTCGACGGTGCCGTCGGTGAGTCCGACGCGCAGCAGTCCGCGGTCGGCGTCACAGACCAACAGGATGTCGTCGGCGAGGAGTTCGAGGCCGAGCGGGCGGCCGCCGGTGTCGGCGAGGGTGGTGACGCGCGGGGTGCCGTCGAGGCCGTCGAGGCGCAGGACGCGGCCGTCCTCGACGCCGGTCAGCACCCGGCCTTGAGCGTCGGTGACGACGTCCTCGGGCCCCTGGCCGCCGACGTCGACGTAGCGCAGCGGGACGAGGGTGGCGGGTCGGTCCATGGGGGCTGCCCTTCGCGAGGCGGGGCGGTCGGAGGCGGCCATCCTGCCAGGTGCGGGCGGGCCGGGCCGAGGGTGCGGCGGGATCACCGGAACGACCCGAGGTCACCACCCTTTCTCGAACAGCCGCGCCACCTCGGCGATCCGGACCTCGTCGCTGCGGTAGTGGACGCGGCCGTGGACGGTCCGGGCGCGCAGCAGGCCGAGGGCGGTGAGCAGGGTGAGGTGGGTGTCGGCGACCGGGCGGGGCACGCCGAGTTTCGCCGCGACGGTCTCGGCGGTGACGCCGTCCGCGAGCGGGCCGGGGCGGGGCTGTCGCGGGAAGTGCGCGGCGGGGTCCTTGAGCCACTCCAGGATGCGCAGCCGTGTGTCGTTGCCGGGAGTCCTCAGCATCTCGTTCCCCTCGGTCGGGCTCCTCACTGCCCGTGTTCCCGGTGCGGCGGAGGGTGAGACGTCGTATCCCGGACTCCGCGGCCCTTGTCCGGTATCGAACGGTTCTTCGAGCGCTGGGGGCGGGAACGGCCGAGGGTCCGGCCGCGGAGGTGCGTTCTCCCGCGGCCGGACCCTCGGATCCGGAAGGCTGCGATGGCCGAACCGGTTCAGCGCACGCCGGTCGACGTGCTCACCGGTGGCTGAACCACGCCATCGCCGGCAGTGCCCTGTCGTCGTAGCCGAACAGGGCCTGGTTCTCCCAGCCGTTGCCGGAGGCGGCGTCGGTGGGGTCCCAGCCGTTGCCGGTCACGGCGGTCCAGGTGGCCTCCCAGTAGAAGACGCCGAGCCCGCGGCCGTTGGGGACGGCCTCCACGATGCTCGCGATGTCGTTCATCCACCTGGTCTGACCGGCGGTGGTGGCCGGGTAGCCGGAGACCAGTTCTCCGGAGAGGTCGATGATGTTCTCGTGCGTGTCCTCGCTGTCGAGCCGGAAGGGGTAGGCCGTCTCGGCGACGAAGACGGGCTTGGCGTAGCGGGTGGCCGCGTCGTCCAGGGTGGTCTGGAAGTCGTACAGGGAGCCGTGCCAGTACCCGTAGTACGACAGGCCGATGGCGTCGAACTTCACGCCGTTCGCGACGGCCGAGTCGAACCACCAGCGGGTGCCGGTCAGGTCACCGCCCTTGGCGAGGTGCAGCGCCACCTTGGTGGAGGAGCTGACCGCCTTGACCGCGTCGTAGCCGGAGTTGAGCAGTCCGGCCAGCTGGGACCAGTTGCCGGTGGAGCCCTCGTTCCACAGCATGCCACCGTTGATCTCGTTGCCGACCTGGACCATGTCGGCGGTGGTGCCCTGCGCCTTCAGCGCGTTCAGCACGTCGTAGGTGTGGTTGTAGACGTCCGTCTTCAGCTGGCTGTAGGAGTGGCCCGCCCAGGCGACCGGCTTGGACTGGGCGCCCGGGTCGGCCCAGGTGTCCGAGTAGTGGAAGTCGACGAGCAGCTTCATGCCCTGCGCCTTGACGCGCTTGGCGGCGGCGAGGACCCGTGCCTTGTTGTTGTAGCCGTCGGCCGGGTTCACCCAGACCTTCAGCCGCGCGTAGTTCATGCCGGCGGACTTCATCACGGCGAGCGGGTCGGCGAGGGTGCCGGAGGCGGTCCGGTAGACGCCGCCCAGCGCCTCGCTCTTGACGAAGGAGGAGACATCGGCGCCGTGGATCGTGGTGCCGGTCGTGCCCGGGGCGAAGGTCAGGTCGTCGACGTTGATCCAGTTGCCCGCGTTGGCGTCGCTGTTGATGCTGACGGTGCACTGGTTGGTGGTGACCTTGACCGGCACCACGATCCGGATCCAGCCGCTCGCGGAGACCGGCAGGTCGGTGCGCTGTTCGGTGCCGCCACAGTTCTTGAGGGCTATGTAGGCGGAGTTCTGGCCGCCGCCCGAGCGGACCCAGGCGGTCAGCGTGTAGTTGCCGTTGGTCAGCCCGGAGAGGTACTGGTACGTCTCCGCCTTGTAGGCGGTGGACGCCCAGTGGCTCAGCCGGTAGCTGCCGCCGTGGCCGCCGGCCTCGACGAAGGAGGCGCCGGTGGAGCCGTACTCGGACCAGCCGCTCGGGGTGGCCGCGCCGGTGCCGTCGGTCTCGAAACCGCCGTTGGTGAGGGTGCTCGCCGCCTGGGCGGTCTGCGCGGGCAGGAAGGTGAGGGCGAGCCCCGCGGTGAGCGGCAGCAGCAGGGCCCTGAGGGTGCGTCTGGGATGGAACATCGTCGTCCGTCGTCCCTTCGACGTAAGGGGGGATGGGACCTCCGTGCCCTCGGGCAGGCTCCGCACGGGGGCGAGGGAGGCGGCCCCTCCGCCCGCGGCTCTCGCGGCTCGCACGGGCGGAGGGGAGTCGGTTTCGGCCGCGGGGGCCGGGTCGGCCGTGAGGCCGGATCGGCCGTGAGACCGGATCGGTAGCCGGCCGGTTCGATCGCCGGCCGGTTCGATCGCCGGCCGGGCTCAGCCGTCGAGCCGGACGACCCGTACGGAGCCGGCGGGCACCTCCAGGCGGCCCGCGGCGCGTTCGCCGGTCAGCAGTTCGGTTCCGGGCGTCTCCAGCGGCACCTTGGCGTCGGCGCCGGTGTGGTTGATCGCGAACAGGTAGCGGCCCGACCCGCCGGTGCGCAGCACCACTTCGACGTCCCGGGGCAGGTCGGCGCGCGGGGCGAGGCGCGCGTCCTCGCCGGCCCGCGCGAGCACCGCGTCCAGGCCTTCGGCGCCGAGGCGGGTGGAGACGTACCAGGCGGTGCCCTCGCGGAGGCGGTGCCGGGTGACGGCGGGCCGGCCGGCGGTGAGTCCCTCGGCGTACGTCCACACGGTCTCGGCGCCGCGCGGCACCACGAACTCCGTCCACACGTCGGCGGCCAGCTCGCCGCCGCCGGGGCCGGTGAGGCGGACCGTCTCGCCCTTCAGCAGCGGTGAGAACTCCTCGACGGTCAGGCCGAGGACGTCGCGCAGCGCGCCCGGGTAGGCGCCCTCGTGGACGGCGTCGTGCTCGTCGACGATGCCGGAGAAGTACGACACCAGCAGGGTGCCGCCGTTCTCGACGTAGGCCCGGAGGTTGCGTCCGGCCGCCTCGGTCATCAGGTACAGCGCGGGAACCACGACCAGGGGGTAGGACGACAGGTCGGCTTCCGGGTGGGCGAAGTCGACCGTGAGGTGGCGGTCGTAGAGCGCCTCGTAGAAGGCGTCGGCGCGTTCGCGGGCGTCGTGGTCCTCGCTGGGCCGCCAGTCCAGGTTCTGCGCCCACCAGGAGTGCCAGTCCCACAGCACGGCTACGTCGGCGCGGGTGCGGGTGCCGCGGATCTCCTCCAGCGACTCCAAGGAGGCCCCGAGTTCCACCACCTCTCGCCAGACGCGGGTGTCGGTGCCGCCGTGCGGGACCATCGCCGAGTGGAACTTCTCGGCGCCGCGCCGGGACTGCCGCCACTGGAAGAACATGGCGCCCTCGGAGCCGCGCGCCACATGGGCGAGCGAGTTGCGGGCCATCTGGCCGGGGGCCTTGGCGGGGTTGCGGGCCTGCCAGTTGACGCCGGAGGTGGAGTGCTCCAGGAGCAGCCAGGGGGCGCCGCCGGCGACCGAGCGGGTGAGGTCGGCGGCCATCGCGAGGTTGACGTGGGTGCGGCGGCCGTCGGTGATCAGGTAGTGGTCGTTGGTGACGAGGTCGACCTCGCGGCCCCAGGCCCAGTAGTCGAGGGAGTCGCACTGGCTGAGCGCGGTCATGAAGTTGGTGGTCACCGGGACGCCGGGTGAGAGGCGGTGCAGGATGTCCCGCTCCCTGCGGAAGTTCTCGCGGATGGTGGCGTCGGCGAACCGCTTGTAGTCCAGCGCCTGGCCGGGGTTGCCGACGGTGGGCGTGGCGCGCGGCGGGTTGATCTGGTCGAGGCCGGTGTACCGCTGGCCCCAGAAGGCGGTGCCCCAGGCCTCGTTGACCGCCTCGACCGTGCCGTAGGTGGTGGTCAGCCAGCGGCGGAAGTGCGCGGCGCAGTTGTCGCAGTAGCAGGCGGAGACGGGCACGCCGTACTCGTTGTGGACGTGCCACAGGGCGAGCGCGGGGTGGTCGCCGTAGCGCTCGGCGAGGCGGGTGGTGATGTTCGCGGCGGCGGCCCGGTAGTCGGGGTTGCTGTGGCAGATGGCGCCGCGCGAGCCGAACTCGTAGCGGGTGCCGTCGGCGGTGACCGGCAGGGCCTCGGGATGGGCGCGGTAGAACCAGACCGGGGGGACGACGGTGGGGGTGCCGAGGTCGACGCGGACGCCGTTGTCGTGCAGCAGGTCGAGCAGCCGGTCGAGCCAGCCGAAGTCGTACTCGCCCGGCGCCGGCTCCAGCAGCGCCCAGGAGAAGATCCCGACGCTCACCATGGAGACGCCGGCCTCGCGCATCAGCCGGACGTCCTCCTGCCAGACGCTTTCCGGCCACTGTTCGGGGTTGTAGTCCCCACCGAAGGCGAGCCTGGTGAGGCCCTTGGGGCTGGTCTCCGGCATGGATCTCTCCCGGGATGTCGATCATTTGGGAACGTGCACACACACGATCGGTGCTGTGAGCCCAACATAACCGCACAGCAACAACCATTGACAAGTGTCCGGGATGTTTCTCTACTGTGAACGCTCACAGAAGCATGGCAGGTTCTCGCGACAGGCGGGGACCCAGGTCAGGGGAGATATCCATGCCGAACACCAAGCGCCGTCGCCTGGTGGCCACCGCCGTCGCCGTCGCGCTCGGCACCACCGCCCTCGCCGCGTGCGGCTCGGACGAGGGCGACAGCGAGACCCAGTCGGGTCCCGTCTCGCTCACGTACTGGACCTGGACGCCCGGCATGGACAAGGTCGTCGACCTGTGGAACAAGGGCCCGGGCAAGAAGGACCAGATCACCGTCACGGTGAAGAAGCAGGCGTCCGGCGACACGCTCGTCACCAAGATCCTCACCGCGCACAAGGCCGGCAAGGCGCCCGACCTGGTGCAGGCCGAGTACCAGGCGCTGCCCACGCTGGTCAGCAATGACGCGCTCGCCGACATATCGGGCGAGGTCGGTGACGCGAAGGAGAAGTTCGCCGAGGGCGTCTGGCAGCAGACCACGCTGGGCACGGACGCGGTCTACGCGGTGCCGCAGGACATCGGCCCGATGATGTTCTACTACCGCGAGGACCTGTTCAAGGAGTACGGACTGAAGGTCCCGACCACCTGGGAGCAGTTCGCCGAGACCGCCCGCGCGCTGAAGAAGAAGGCCCCGGACAAGGACCTCACCACCTTCTCCGCCAACGACTCCGGCCTCTTCGCGGGCCTCGCCCAGCAGGCCGGCGCCAAGTGGTGGACCACCCAGGGCGAGCAGTGGAAGGTCGGCATCGACGACGCCGCCACCCAGAAGGTCGCGAAGTTCTGGGGCGGCCTCGTGAAGGAGGGCGCCGTCGACAACCAGCCGATGTACACCCCGGCCTGGAACAAGGCGCTCAACACCGGAAAGCAGATCGCCTGGGTCAGTGCCGTCTGGGCCCCCGGCACCCTGACCACCGCCGCGCCCGACACCAAGGGCAAGTGGGCCATGGCCCCGCTGCCCCAGTGGTCCGGCGGCGAGAACGTCACCGGCAGTTGGGGCGGCTCCTCCACCGGTGTCACCACCGACTCCCAGCACAAGGAGGCCGCCGCGAAGTTCGCCGCCTGGCTGAACACCGACGGCGACGCGCTGAACGCGCTGGCCAAGGAGAGCGGCATCTACCCGGCCTCCACCGCCGCCCAGCTCAGCGGCGCCTTCACCGAGTCGCCGGAGTACTTCTCCAACCAGCCCGACTTCTACACCCGGGCCGCCGAGATCGCGCAGACCACCGCGCCGTCCGCGTGGGGCCCGAACGTGAACGTCGCCTACACCACGTTCAAGGACGCCTTCGGCGCCGCCGCCAAGAACAAGTCGGACTTCGTCGCCGCCCTGGAGAGCATGCAGGACGCCACCGTCGCCGACATGGAGAAGCAGGGCTTCGAGGTCGCTCAGTGACAAGCACGGCACGCCGGAAACCGTACGGGGTCAAGGGGGCCCCGTACGGTTTCCTCCTCCCCGCGGCGATCCTCTTCGCCCTCTTCTTCGCACTGCCCATCGGCTACGCGGTCTGGCTCAGCTTCCGCAAGGTGAAGGTCTCGGGCCTCGGCCTGGGCTCCGGCGCCCGCAGCGAGGTCTGGGCCGGCCTGGAGAACTACACCGGCGCCCTGACCGACAGCGAACTGCTGGACGGCGCGCTCCGCGTCCTCGGCTACGGCTGCATCGTCGTCCCGGTGATGCTCGGCCTCGCCCTGCTGTTCGCGCTGATGCTCGACTCCGACAAGGTGCGGCTCGCCCCGTTCACCCGGCTGGCGATCTTCCTCCCGTACGCCATCCCCGGTGTGGTCGCCGCGCTGCTGTGGGGCTTCCTGTACCTGCCGGACGTCAGCCCGTTCTACTTCGTGCTCGACCGGCTGGGCCTGCCGCAACCGGACCTGCTGGACGGCGGGCCGCTCTATCTGGCCCTGTCGAACATCGCGGTCTGGGGCGGCACCGGCTTCAACATGATCGTCATCTACACCTCGCTCCAGTCCATCCCGGCCGAGGTGTACGAGGCGGCCAAGCTGGACGGCGCCACCCCGCTCCAGATCGCGCTGCGCATCAAGATCCCGATGGTGGCGCCCTCGCTGGTGCTCACCTTCTTCTTCTCGATCATCGCGACGCTCCAGGTGTTCAACGAGCCGACCACCCTCAAACCCCTCACCAACTCCGTGTCCACGACCTGGAGTCCGCTGATGAAGGTGTACCAGGACGCCTTCGGCAAGGGTGACATCTACGCGGCGGCCGCCCAGGCGACGATCATCGCCCTGGCCACGCTGCTGCTGTCCTTCGGCTTCCTGCGGGCCGCGAACCGTCGTCAGAAGCAGGAGGGGGCGCGATGAGCTCGCTCGCCATCCGCAAGGCCGACCCAGCCGCGGGCACCACCCCCGGCACCGCCCAGGGCCCGCCGCTGCGCCGCCGGATCGCACTGGTCCCGACCGTGACGCTGCTGCTCGGCGCGCTGTACTGCCTGCTGCCCGTCGCGTGGGTGGTGATCGCCTCCACCAAGTCCGGCAGCGAGCTGTTCTCCACCTTCACCTTCCTGCCGGGCACCGGCTTCGCCGAGAACCTCTCGGACCTGAGCGCCTACCGCGACGGCGTGTACTGGCAGTGGATGGGCAACTCCGCCCTCTACGCGGTCCTGGGCGCCCTGCTCTCCACGGCGGTGTCGTCCTTCGCCGGCTACGCCCTCGCGATCTACCGCTTCCGCGGCCGCGAGACCATGTTCAACGTGCTGCTCGCCGGCGTGCTGATGCCTCCGGTGATCCTGGCGATCCCGCAGTACCTGCTGCTCGCCGAGGCCGACCTCACGGACTCCTACCTGTCGGTGCTGCTGCCGCAGATCCTGTCGCCGTACGGCGTCTACCTCTCCCGTATCTACGCGGCCGCCGCCGTGCCCGCGGACGTGGTGGAGGCCGGACGGATGGACGGTGCGAGCGAGTGGCGGATCTACACCAGGATCGCGCTGCCGATGATGGTGCCCGGACTGGTGACGGTCTTCCTCTTCCAGTTCGTCGCCGTCTGGAACAACTTCCTGCTGCCGTACATCATGCTGAGCGACGACGAGAAGTTCCCGATCACGCTCGGTCTGTACACGCTCCTGGAGCAGGGCGCGAACACCCCGGCGCTGTACACCCTGGTGATCACCGGCGCGTTCCTCGCGGTCATCCCGCTGGTCGCGCTGTTCCTGGTCATCCAGCGCTTCTGGAGCCTGGATCTGCTGTCCGGGGCCGTAAAGTCATGACCATGAGCCATACGGGGGGCAGGCGCAAGCCGCCGACGATCCACGACGTGGCGCGCGAGGCGGGGGTCTCGCGCGGCACCGTCTCACGCGTGCTCAACGGCGGGCACTACGTCAGTCCCGCCGCGCAGGAGGCCGTCGACGCCGCCATCCGCAAGACCGGTTACGTCGTGAACCGGCACGCGCGCTCCCTGATCACCGGCCGCTCGGACTCCGTCGGCTTCCTGCTGACCGAGCCTCAGGAGCGGTTCTTCGAGGACCCCAACTTCAACGTCCTGCTGCGCGGCTGCACCCAGGCGCTGGCCGCGCACGACATCCCGCTGCTGCTGATGCTGGCGGGCACCCAGGACGAACGGCGCCGCATCACGCGGTACATCACCGCCGGACACGTCGACGGGGTGCTGCTGGTCTCCAGCCACTCCGGCGACCCGGTCGCCCAGGAGCTGCGCGAGGCCGGTGTCCCGCTGGTGGCCTGCGGCAAGCCGATCGGCCTCGGCTCCAAGGTCAGTTATGTCGCCGCCGACGACCGGGACGGCGCCCGCGACATGGTCCGGCATCTGCTCTCGCTCGGCCGCCGCCGTGTCGGCGTGGTGACCGGCCCGCTCGACACGCCCGGTGGCGTGGAGCGGCTGGCCGGCTACAAGGAGGTGCTGGCCGAGGAGGGCATCCCGGTCGACGACCGGCTCGTCGTCTCCGGCGACTACAGCCGGGCCAGCGGCGAGGCGGGCGCCGAGCGGCTGCTCGCGCAGGCCCCCGACATGGACGCGGTGTTCGTCGCCTCCGACCTGATGGCCCAGGGCGTGCTCACCGCGCTCCAGCGGGCCGGGCGGCGCGTCCCGGAGGACGTCGCCGTCGGCGGCTTCGACGACTCCCCCGCCGCGGTCGCCGCCAGCCCCGAGCTGACGACCATACGGCAGCCCTGGGACCGGATCAGCGCCGAGATGGTGCGGGTGCTGCTCGCCCAGATCGGCGGCGAGGACCCGGCGGCGGTGATCCTGCCGACCGAGCTGGTCAGACGCCGGTCGACGTGACGCTGGTCAGGCCCCGGCCGCGGTGGTCGCGGGCTCAGGGGCGGGCCAGCAGGGTGCGCACTCCGTCCGAGGTGAGGGTCAGCCCGTGGGCGGAGCTGGCGTCGATGGTGAGGGACAGGTCCTCGGAGGGCCACTGGGCGGCCAGCGCGTTCAGCGGGACCAGGCGGTAGCGGGAGACGAACGGCAGCAGCCCCGCCATCTCCAGCTCGGAGGTGAAGACGGGCACCACCGGAACGCCGTCCGGCTGCTCCAGCACCGGCAGCGCCACGGCGGAGGGGTCGGTCGCGTCCTCCTCGGAGACATCGTCCGGCACCGGGATCAGCACATCGCTGTGGGCGAGCGTGTCCAGCGCGGCGGTGTTCTCGGTGTCCAGGGCGAGCGCGTCGAGCGCCCGCTGGGCGGGGTTGGTGCCGTTCTCGGCGGGTGTGTCGTCCATGGCGGGTCCCCAGGTAGCTGCGGTCGTACGGCGCGCCCGGGCCAAGATCGGACGGGGGCGGTGCTCCTCGCGTACCCGAAGCCGGCGAGACCATTCACCCTCGCCACGGCCGCCTGCGGAAAGCCCGTACGCCCCATCCGTACGTACGCCCGTCCGCGCATGCCACCCGTGCGCCTCCCGTCCGGCGCCGGTGCCGCGCGGGAAAAACCCGCTGACCGTCTTCGTGCGCCCGTGCTTCCATGGCGCGCATGACTTCCCTGGACCGTCTCGGGGCCTTCGTGGCCCTGTCGTTTCTGCTGATCGTGATACCCGGGCCGAGTGTCCTGTTCGTCGTCGGGCGGGCGCTGGCGCAGGGGCGGCGGGCCGCGCTGACCACCGTCGCGGGGAACACGCTCGGCGCGTATGTGCTGGTGGTGGCGGTGGCCCTGGGGGTCGGCACGGTCGTCGAGCGCTCGGTGGTGGTGTTCACGGCGCTGAAGCTCGCGGGGGCCGCCTATCTGATCCACCTCGGTGTGAAGGCGTGGCGGCGGCGGGGCGCGCTGCGGGACTCGTTCACCGGGGAGACGGCCGCCGGTGGGAGCGGGCTGCGGACGCTGTGGGACGGGTTCGCGGTCGGCGTCGCCAATCCGAAGACGATGGTGTTCTTCGCCGCGGTGCTGCCCCAGTTCGTCGATCGCGGCGCCGGGCACGTGGTGGCCCAGATGCTGCTGCTCGGTCTGGTCTTCAACGTCATCGCGCTGGCCTGCGACAGCGTCTGGGGTCTGGCCGCGGCCACGGCCCGCGACTGGTTCGCCCGCTCGCCCCGCCGGCTCTCGCTGGTCGGCGGTGTGGGGGGTCTGACGATGGTGGGGCTGGGTGTGACCGTGGCGGTCACGGGACGCGAGGACTGACCCCGTCCCGGGGCCGCCGAGGTGACGGCGGCCCCGGGACGGACCGGGATCAGACCAGGTCGAAGCGGTCCAGCTCCATGACCTTGACCCACGCCGCGACGAAGTCGTTGACGAACTTCTCCTTCGCGTCGTCGCTCGCGTACACCTCGGCCAGCGCGCGCAGCTCGGAGTTCGAACCGAAGACCAGGTCGGCACGGGTGCCGGCCCACTTCAGCTCACCGGTGACGGCGTCGCGGCCCTCGAAGGTGGTCTGGTCCTCGGAGGTCGACTTCCAGGTCGTGCCCAGGTCGAGCAGGTTGGCGAAGAAGTCGTTGGTCAGCGCGCCCGGGGTCGTGGTGAAGACACCCAGCTGCGAGCCCTGGTGGTTGGCGCCGAGCACCCGCAGACCACCGACGAGCACCGTCAGCTCGGGGGCGCTCAGGGTGAGCAGGTTCGCCCGGTCGAGCAGCAGGAACTCGGCCGGCAGGCGGTTGCCCTTGCCGAGGTAGTTGCGGAAGCCGTCGGCGGTCGGCTCCAGCGCGGCGAAGGACTCCACGTCGGTGTGCTCCTCGGTCGCGTCGACGCGGCCGGGGGTGAAGGGCACCTCGATGTCGAAGCCGGCGTCCTTGGCGGCCTTCTCGACCGCGGCGGAGCCGCCGAGGACGATCAGGTCGGCGAGGGACACCTTCTTGGCGCCGGTGTTGTACTCCTGCTGGATGCTCTCCAGGGTGCGCAGGACGACGGCGAGCTCGTCGGGGTCGTTGACCTCCCAGCCGCGCTGCGGCTCCAGGCGGATCCGGGCGCCGTTGGCGCCGCCGCGCTTGTCGCTGCCGCGGAACGTCGAGGCCGACGCCCAGGCGGTGCTGACCAGCTGCGCCACGGTCAGGCCCGAGTCGAGCAGCTTGGCCTTGAGCGCCGCGACGTCCGCGGCGCCGATGACCTCGCCCTCGGCCTCCGGCAGCGGGTCCTGCCACAGCAGGGTCTCCTCCGGGACCTCCGGGCCGAGGTACAGCGACTTCGGGCCCATGTCGCGGTGGGTCAGCTTGTACCAGGCGCGCGCGAAGGCGTCCGCGAACTGGTCCGGGTTCTCGTAGAAGCGGCGGGAGATCTGCTCGTAGACCGGGTCGAAGCGCAGCGACAGGTCGGTGGTGAGCATCGTCGGCCGGTGCTTCTTCGACGGGTCGTGCGCGTCCGGGATGATCGCCTCGGCGTCCTTGGCGACCCACTGCTTGGCGCCGGCCGGGGACTCGGTCAGCTCGTACTCGAACTCGAACAGGTTCTTGAAGAAGCCGTTGCTCCACTGCGTGGGCGTGCTGGTCCAGGTCACCTCCAGGCCGGAGGTGATGGTGTCGCCGCCCTTGCCGGTGCCGTAGGTGCTCTTCCAGCCGAGGCCCTGCTCCTCCAGGGAGGCGGCCTCGGGGTCGTTGCCGACGTGGTCGGCCGGGCCGGCGCCGTGGGTCTTGCCGAAGGTGTGGCCGCCGGCGATGAGCGCGACGGTCTCCTCGTCGTTCATCGCCATGCGGCGGAACGTCTCACGGATGTCGCGGGCGGCGGCCAGCGGGTCCGGGTTGCCGTTGGGGCCCTCGGGGTTGACGTAGATCAGGCCCATCTGGACCGCGCCGAGCGGGCTCTCCAGCTCGCGGTCGCCGGAGTAGCGCTTGTCGTCGAGCCAGGTGGTCTCGGGACCCCAGTAGACGTCCTCCTCCGGCTCCCAGACGTCCTCGCGGCCACCGGCGAAGCCGAAGGTCTCGAAGCCCATGGTCTCCAGGGCGACGTTGCCGGCGAGGATCATCAGGTCGGCCCAGGACAGGCTCTGGCCGTACTTCTTCTTCACCGGCCACAGCAGGCGGCGGGCCTTGTCCAGGTTGGCGTTGTCCGGCCAGCTGTTCAGCGGGGCGAAGCGCTGCTGGCCGGCGCCGGCGCCACCGCGGCCGTCGCTGATCCGGTAGGTGCCGGCGCTGTGCCAGGCCATCCGGATGATGAGCGGACCGTAGTGGCCGAAGTCGGCGGGCCACCAGTCCTGGGAGGTGGTGAGCACCTCGGCGATGTCCCGTTTCACGGCCGGGAGATCGAGGCTCTTGAAGGCCTCGGCGTAGTCGAAGTCCGCACCGAGCGGGTTCGCCACGGCGGGGTTCTTGGCGAGGATCTTCACATTGAGCCGCTCCGGCCACCACTGGCGGTTGCCGCCGCCCTGGGTGGGGTGCAGGGCGCGCCCGTGCGCGACCGGGCAGCCTCCGGTGCTCTCGGCCTTGGGGTCGGTGACGATCGCATCGGGGTTCTCAGCCATGGGAAACCTTCCGAACTAGTGGATCACAGTGCTCAGGAACTGCGTGCTCAGGAACTGCGTGCTCAGGAACTGCTGGTGGAACAGTCGGGACACAGGCCCCAGTAGATGACCTCGGCCTCGTCGACGGCGAAGCCGTGGTCGTCGGAAGCGGTCAGGCAGGGGGCATGACCCACCGCGCAGTCGACGTCGGCGACGACGCCGCACGAGCGGCACACGAGGTGATGGTGGTTGTCCCCGACGCGCCCCTCGTAGAGGGTCGGGCTGCCGGGGGGTTCGAGGCGGCGGACGAGTCCCGCCGCGGCGAGCGCGTGCAGCGCCTCGTACACGGCCTGGAGGGAGACGTGGCCCACGCGCTCGCGCACTCCCTCGGCGATGGCCTCGACACCGAGGTGGTCACCGCTGCGCACGGTGTCGAGCATCGCGACGCGCGCGGCCGTCACCCGCAGGCCGGCGCCGCGCAGTTCGTCGGCGGCGCTCGGGGTCCCGGATGCGGTCATGGGGCAAACCTAGCGGGTAAACACGAACAATTAAAGAAAACAAACTCTTCAAGTTGGATGGCCGTGCGGGGTGGGCTGCGCGGCGCGGGAGTGACGCGCCCGAGCCGCGCCTCGGAGGGCGGCCGTCAGCCGCTGTGGACGCTCACCTCGTGGAGCGAATAACCCCAGCCGGTGCCGCGCTCCACGCCGACGACCCGGACGTGTCGGGCGGGCGTACGGGTGAACCGCGCGGTGTCCAGACCGCCGTCGCCGGCCGTGGTGGACCAGACGGTCCGCCAGGTGGTGCCGTCGGTGGACAGCTCGATGCGGTACGCCTTGCCGTACGCGCGTTCCCAGTCGAGGGTGACGCGGCCGACGAGGTGGGTGGCGCCCAGGTCGACGCGCAGCCACTGGGCGTCGCTCCACTCGCTGGCCCAGCGGGTGTCCCGGTCGCCGTCCACGGCCCGGCCCGGGGCGTGGCTGGTGAAGGGGTTCCACCACTCGGCGGAGCTGGCGGTGGCCGTGCCGCCCGCGGCGAGATCGGTCTCCGCGCGGTGCCGTTCGGAGGCTCCCCAGGTGTCGAGGTAGGACTCGGCGCCGCGGAAGAGGTCGTCCACCACGTCCTGGCCGGCGCGGAGCCGGATGTCCTCGATCCAGTCGGGGACGAGGCCGTAGTGGGCGGCGCCGTCGGTGTTCAGGTCCCAGGTGCGGGAGCCGGTGGTCTGGCGGTCGATGACGGAGCCGCCGTCGACGCTGCGGAAGGGGTAGCGGACCGGGTCGGGGGCGTCGGCGCCGCGCGGGGCGGGCCAGCCGCCGACGCCGTTCATGTCGGTGCCGTAGCCGTAGCCGACGCCGTACTTGTCGCGCAGCGCGTCGGTGCGTTCCGCCTCGGCACCGAAGCCCTCGGAGCCGTGCATGTACTGGGCGACGAAGCCGCCGAGACCGTAGACCCGCTCGGTCCAGTCGAGGTCCATCCAGCTGTGCGAGGAGAGGACGCCGGGGTAGGACTCGGCCTCGAAGATGTCGAGCACCCGGCCGGTGGCCTTGACGCTCATGTGGTCGATCTCCAGCATCATCTTGCGCTGCATCATGCCGCGCACCGCGTACTCGCCGAGCGCGGTGAGCCCGCGGGTGTTGCACCGGGCGTCCGTGTCGTAGGCGGGGACCGCGACGCCCTCCGGGAGCCGTTTCTCGGCCGCGGGGGCGGCGGCGAGGCCGATGGGGTTGTCGGCCTGCGGTCCGGCGCACTTCTCGGTCTTCCAGAAGGTGCCGGTGGACAGGAACTGTCCGACGTTGATGGCGGTGCCGAGGGTGCCCGAGTCGAAGCGGACGCCGCACAGCGCGTTGTCGAACTTGTGGCAGAGGAACATGCTGCGCACGCCGAGCGCGTACAGCTCGTCCAGGCCCTTGTCGATGTCCTCCTTGCCGCACTGCGCGATGTCCAGGATCTGCTTGCAGCCGAAGGGTTCGGAGGTCTCGACGCCCAGGATCACGGCCAGCTTGCCCTGTTCGACGACGTCGCGGGCCTGCGCGCTGTCGGTGACGACGCGGAACCAGCCCTTGCCGGGACCGCCGTACATCCGGTCGACGTACGCCTGGAGGTCGTAGGTCAGCTTGGCCTGGAGGCGGATCGACGTCATCTCGTCGCAGCCGCGGTCCTTGAAGAAGTAGACCGAGCAGATCACGCCGTTGGTGACGAGGTCGTTGACGAGCACCCGCTGGCCGCCGCGCCAGGCGCGCTCCACCCAGGCGTAGTAGTTCTGCTGGTGGGTCAGCGAGTCGTGGGCGGGCCAGTCCTTGAAGGTGGGCCAGCCGACCGGGTCGTGCTTGCCGTCGCCGCCGCCCGTGATGAAGTCGAAGACGGCGAGGGAGCCGTCGGGGTAGTGCTCGGGGCAGTCCTTGAGGGCGTCGGCGATGCCCGCCTCGGAGAAGGGCCTGCCGCAGATGAGGCGGCCGCCGAAGGCCTCGTTGGAGAACAGGTGGTTGTGCGCGTCGACGAACCCGCGCACCTCGCCGCGGGCGTTCGTGCCGGTGAAGGGCTCGCCGGTGACGCCGATCCCGGAGTCCGGGGCCGGCCGTGCGGTCGGGTTCCACCAGTCGGTGCCGGCGGCGGAGCTCGGCGCGGGGCCGAGGGTCATGGCCAGCACCAGGAGCAGCAGCGAGACGACGGTGAGGTGCTTGCGCGAATGGTGCGAGCGTCGGGTCATGGTCTGCCCTCGTCCCTCGATGCCCGGCACCTTGTCATGTCCGGCGCAAGTTACTCGCCAGTGTCGTCAGGGGTCCATGAAGAGTCAAGGTGCGCGGCCGGTCACACTGTCCGGTGTGAACGACTACCGCCCGGTGCACCGGGACCCCGCCCCGGAGTGGTACGGGCGTCTGCGCGTGCGGACCGACGACCTCGGACCCGCCCGATGGCTCACCGAACGCTCCCTGGGCCACGGCGACTTCGGGACGGTCGCCGGGGTGGCCGCACCCGGATTCCCGGCCTACGTCCGCGTACTGCATCCCGCGTCGCTGGACGAGCGGCCGGTGCGCTGGGCGACGGTGGCCGCCGCGTACGGCCGCCCGCTCGCGCCGGGCACCCGCTGGCACCGGCTCACCGGCATGGACGTGTACTACCAGAACGCCTCCGAGTACGGCCTGCCCGGCGTGTGGGACGAGCACCCCGCCGAGGGCCCGACCCCGCCCGAGGTCGCCCGCGCCCTCCTCCCCGTCCTCGCCCGGCACACCCGCACCCCGGACCGCTGCTGGTTCGGCCTGTGGAGCGGCTACGGAACCTGGGACTTCGACGCGCTGCCGTCCTTCGAGACGCCCGGCCGTGACGAGATCCTGCTCACCGGCACGCTGGCCGACGCGGTCTCCCCCGTCTCCATGGACGAGTTCGCCGAGCTGCCGGACCTGTGGTGGCCCGAGGACCGCGCCTGGTGCGTGGGCGGCGACGTGGACCTGGTGAGCACCTACGTCGGCGGTCCGCAGTCCCTGATCGCCGAACTGCTGGCCTCGCCGGAGCTGGAGGCGTTCCCGGTGGCGGCGGGGGACCCGGTGAGCTGAGGGGCGGGAATATCGCCTCGTCCCTCGGTGGGTGCCGTGAGACGATCACTCCCGCTTTCCCGCCGGTCCCGGCCAACAGGAGGATGACGATGTACGCGATATCGCTGGGCGACGACGCTGCGGAGCTGCGGCCGTTGGAGCCCTGGCGGGCCGAGGAGTTCCTGGCGCACATGGACCGGGGGCGGGAGTTCGTCGGGCGGTTCATCGGGCTGGCCGACGCGGTCAGCGATCTGGAGTCGAGCCGCGCGTTCCTCCAGGCCTACGCGGAGAAGGCGGCGGCCGACACCGGCCGCGTCTTCGGCATCTGGGTGGACGGCGAGCTGGTCGGCGGTGTCCTCTTCCGGACGATGGACGTCGCGCAGGGCACCGCCGAGGCCGGCTGCTGGCTGGAGCCGTCGGCGGTGGGCAAGGGCCTGGTGACCCGCGCCGTCCGCGTCATCGTCGACTGGGCCGTCGAGGAGCGGGGCATCCACCGCGTGGAGTGGCTGGCCGCGTCGGGGAACGAGGCCAGCATCGCGGTGGCCCGGCGGCTGGGGATGACGCGCGAGGGCGTCCTGCGGGAGTACTTCCTGTACCGGGGCCAGCGGTACGACATCGAGGTCTGGTCGATCCTCGCGCCGGAGTGGCGGGCCGCCAGGCAGGCCTAGGGCCTGTCTGACAATTCCCGTCGTCCGCCCGGAGGGCGGGCTCCGCGGCGCCTGGTGCGTGCGATCGCAAGGCGCCGGAGCACCCTCGTGGCGGAGCCACGTGGGTGATTCGGCAACGCGGCGAGCGCGCGTGCCAGGCACCGCGGAGCAGGCGGGAATTGTCAGGCAGGCCCTAGTTGTATTGACCCGCAGGGTTGTTCACGCGGGTGATGGGTGGCTGGCCGCCGAGTGCGGTGTGGCAGCGGTGGTGGTTGTAGGTGTGCAGGAAGTCT
>NZ_JBEPAL010000043.1:0-73250 GCF_040298625.1 Streptomyces sp. NPDC001532 | reverse complement strand
AGACTTCCTGCACACCTACAACCACCACCGCTGCCACACCGCACTCGGCGGCCAGCCACCCATCACCCGCGTGAACAACCCTGCGGGTCAATACACCTAGCGCCCGGCCCTCAGTGCTCGCCACCCGGCGTCCGGCGTCAGACGCCCGGCCCTCAGTGCCCGCCGCCGGGCCTCCTGCCCCGACGCTCGTACCCCAGTGGCTGGCCTTCATCGCCCGCCGCCCGCCGCCCGCCGCCCGCCGCCCGCCGCCCGGCGTCCGGCCTCCGCCGCTTGGCCTCCGGCGCCCAGCGCCGGGCCTTCAGCGCCGCCCTTCATCGCCCGCCGCCGGGCGCCCGGCCCCCGAGGCCCGGCGCCAGTTGCGCGCCCTTGAGCGCCCGGTGCCCAACGCTCGGCCCTCAGCGCCAGCTGCCCGGCCGCCGGCGCGCGCGCCGTCCGGCCCTCAGCGCCCGACGCCCGGCCCCCGAGGCCCAGCGCCAGCTGCCCGACCTCGAGCACCCAGCCCTCTACGCCCTGCGCAGGCTGCCCGGCCCTGAGCGCCGGGCCTTCAGCCCTCGGCCCCCGAGGCCCAGCGCCAGCTGCCCGACCTCCAGCGCCTGGCGCCCAACCCTCTACGCCCGGCGCCAGCTGCCCGGCCCTCAGTGCCCGCCGCCGGCTGCCCGCCGTCCCGCTTCCGCCACCCCGGATCAGCCCGCCGCCCCGGCTCAGGCCGGTCGTACCACGCTGTGGATCGACGACTCGCCGTCGTAGTAGATCGATTCCTCGCGTACGTACGCCCCGGGCTTCGGCGCGTGGATCATCATTCCGTTGCCGATGTAGATGCCGACGTGGGTGATGTCGTCGTAGAAGAAGACGAGGTCGCCGGGCTGGGCGGCGGCGACGGAGACCGTGGTGCCGGCGTTCACCTGGTCGTAGGTGGTGCGGGGGAGGGTGACGCCGGCGGCCTTCCAGGCGGCCTGGGTGAGGCCGGAGCAGTCGTAGGAGTCGGGCCCGGTGGCGCCCCAGACGTAGGGCTTGCCGATCTGCGCGCGGGAGAAGGCGAGCGCCTTCTCGGCCTTGGCGGCGTACGTGGAGTCGGTGGCGGTGGAGGTGTCCCCGGTGCTCTCCTGCTGAGGGGCCTGCTCCTGCGCGGTCTCCTGCGCGGCGGCCTCCTCCTGCTGCCGCTGCTCCTCCGCCTCGGCCTGCTGCCGCGCGAGCTCGGCGGCCTTGCGGGCGGCCTCCTCCTGCTTGCGCTTCTCGATCGCCGCGAGCCGCGCCTTCTCCTCCGCGGTCAGCTGCGACAGCAGCTCCCGCGCGGTGGACAGCTTCTTCTGGACGGTCGCCTTGGCCGTCCTGAGGTCGGTCTGCGAGTCGGTGAGCGTCTGGAGGCTCTCGGTGGCCTCGCGACGCTTCTCCATCGTCTCGGTCTGCTGAGCGAAGTAGTCGTCGACCGCTTCCTTCTGACGGCTGGTCAGTCGGCCCATCAGCTGAGTCTGGTCGAAGTAGTCCTGCGGGGTGTCCGCGAGCAGGAAGGTCGCGGTGTCGGGGGCGGCGGCCCCGGTGCGGTACTGGGCCGCGGCGTACGAGCCCAGTTCGGCGCGTGCCTCGTTGAGCTTCTGTGCGCGCTCGGCGACGTCGTCCAGGAGGGTGTCGACGCGCTTGCGCTGCTTGGTGGTCCGCTCCTTGGCCGCGTTGTACTTCTCGGTCGCCGACTCCGCCTGGCGGTAGAGATCGTCGACCTTCTTCTCGACCTCCTCCAGGCTCGGCTTGTCGTCGGTCGAGGGAGCGGCGTCGGCGGTCTGCGAGAGCAGGGCCACGGAGGTGAGGGCCGCGGTGGCGAGGGCGGGGGTGCGTATGCCTGCCACGCGCGCGGTGGGACGCGACTTGCGGTGCGACGCCAAGGGAGGCGACTCCTTCCATCGGCCGCCTACCGGGTTAGCTGTCGGGTTCGGGCGGGTCGTTAGGAAGGGTTGCCCTACGGTCCGCTCCCCGGAGGGAGGGGCCGATTCACCCCAGAGTTCGGTGGGTCCCCGGCTCCGGGCCCGGTGTGGGCGCGCAGGACTCGGCGGAGGCCGTACGGTCCGGCGGGGTTCGCCGGTGGGGGTCGTACGGCCTGCCCGGCACGGTAGCCAACTCGTGTGCCGACTGTGAAGGTTGGTGGGTGATATGCCCGATACATTTTCGTGACCTTCCGGTCGGGGTCGCTCGCCGTCGTCGATCCGGAGCGCTGCGTGGCGGGTTGGCCTTGTAATCGTGTGGACGCGAGCCGTGACGAGAGGCATTCCCAAGATCATCGGTGAGGTGTGACGGGGATGTCTTCCGGGTGGCCCTCGGTTGTCAGTGGGGCGCCCTAGACTCGGAGAGCGATGAGCAGCCTCTTTGACGACAGCTTCCTGGCGGACCTCCAGGCCCCGCGGGCCCACGCGGAGGAGCCCCCGCCGCCGCCCGAGGACGATCACGTACCGGAGTCGATCCCGGACGATCTGTTCGGCGGGAAGTTCGACCTGCCACCGGACCGGGACGCCCACTACCGCGACGGCGCCCCGCGCCCCGTGGTCGACCCGGCCGTGCTCCTGGAGGGGCTGAACGAGAACCAGCGCGCCGCCGTCGTCCACTCCGGCACCCCGCTGCTCATCGTGGCCGGCGCCGGCTCCGGCAAGACCCGCGTGCTCACCCACCGCATCGCCCACCTGCTGGGCGAGCGGGGCGTGCACCCCGGGCAGATCCTCGCGATCACCTTCACCAACAAGGCCGCGGGCGAGATGAAGGAGCGCGTCGAGCAGCTCGTCGGCCCGCGCGCCAACGCCATGTGGGTGATGACCTTCCACAGCGCGTGCGTCCGCATCCTGCGCCGCGAGAGCAAGAAGCTCGGCTTCACCTCGTCGTTCTCGATCTACGACGCCGCCGACTCCAAGCGCCTGATGGCCCTGGTCTGCCGCGATCTCGAGCTGGACCCCAAGCGTTTCCCGCCGAAGTCCTTCAGCGCCAAGATCAGCAACCTGAAGAACGAGCTGATCGACGAGGAGGACTTCGCCGCCCAGGCCACCGACGGCTTCGAGAAGACCCTCGCCCAGGCCTACGCCATGTACCAGTCGCGCCTGCGCGAGGCGAACGCGCTGGACTTCGACGACCTGATCATGACGACGGTCAACCTGCTGCGCGCCTTCCCGGACGTCGCCGAGCACTACCGCCGCCGCTTCCGCCACGTGCTGGTCGACGAGTACCAGGACACCAACCACGCCCAGTACGCCCTGGTCCGCGAGCTGGTCGGCACCTCCGAGCACCCGGTGGACGTACCGCCCAGCGAGGACGACCTGGCTCCCGCCGAGCTGTGCGTCGTGGGTGACGCCGACCAGTCGATCTACGCCTTCCGCGGCGCGACGATCCGCAACATCCTCCAGTTCGAGGAGGACTACCCGAACGCGACGACGATCCTGCTGGAGCAGAACTACCGCTCCACCCAGACGATCCTCTCCGCTGCCAACGCGGTCATCGAGCGCAACGAGTCCCGCCGCCCCAAGAACCTGTGGACCAACGCGGGCGCGGGCGCGCGCATCACCGGCTACGTCGCCGACACCGAGCACGACGAGGCTCAGTTCGTCGCCGACGAGATAGACCGCCTCACGGACGCGGGTGACGCGAAGGCCGGCGACGTCGCCGTCTTCTACCGGACGAACGCCCAGTCCCGTGTCTTCGAAGAGGTCTTCATCCGCGTCGGTCTGCCCTACAAGGTCGTCGGCGGCGTCCGCTTCTACGAGCGCAAGGAGGTCCGGGACGTCCTGGCCTACCTGCGTGTCCTGTCCAACCCCGAGGACTCGGTCCCGCTGCGTCGCATCCTGAACGTGCCCAAGCGCGGCATCGGCGACCGCGCCGAGGCGATGATCGACGCCCTGTCCCAACGGGAGAAGATCAGCTTCCCGCAGGCGCTGAAGCGGGTCGACGAGGCGTACGGCATGGCCGCGCGGTCCACCAACGCGGTCAAGCGGTTCAACACGCTGATGGAGGAGCTGCGCACGATCGTCGAGTCCGGCGCCGGACCGGCGACGATCCTAGAGGCGGTGCTCGAACGCACGGGCTACCTCGCCGAGCTTCAGGCCTCCACCGACCCGCAGGACGAGACCCGTATCGAGAACCTCCAGGAACTCGCCGCCGTCGCCCTGGAGTTCGAGCAGGAGTCCGGTGAGGGTGAGACCGCCGGCTCGCTCTCCGAATTCCTGGAGCGGGTCGCGCTGGTCGCGGACTCCGACCAGATCCCCGACGAGGAGGACGGCGACGGCGTCATCACACTGATGACCCTGCACACCGCCAAGGGCCTGGAGTTCCCGGTGGTCTTCCTCACCGGCATGGAGGACGGCGTCTTCCCGCACATGCGGGCCCTCGGCGAGACCAAGGAGCTGGAGGAGGAGCGCCGCCTGGCGTACGTGGGCATCACCCGCGCGCGGGAGCGGCTGTACCTCACCCGCTCCTCCATGCGCAGCGCCTGGGGACAGCCGCAGTACAACCCGCCGTCGCGGTTCCTGGAGGAGATCCCTCCGACGCACGTCGACTGGAAGCGCACGGGTGCCGTCGCGGCTCCGGCCGGCCCGGTCTCGGGTGTGGCCGCCTCGCTGTCGTCGTCGCGCTCCCGCTCGTCGGCGTCCGGCGCCTCCGGCTTCGCCACCCGCCGCACCGCCGAGAAGCCGGTGGTGTCCCTGGCCGTCGGCGACCGGGTCACACACGACCAGTTCGGGCTCGGCACCGTGGTCGGGGTCAAGGGCACCGGCGCGAACGCCGAGGCCACGATCGACTTCGGCGACACCAAGCCCAAGCGGCTCCTGCTGCGGTACGCGCCGGTGGAGAAGCTGTAGCGCCGACGACGCCATGCCGTAGCGCCGAAGACACCATGAGGAAAGCCCCCGCCGGGCACATGGCGGGGGCTCACTCGAAGGGTGTGTGCGGTCCTACGACGGGTCCAGGCCGTGGCTGCGCAGCCAGGACAGCGGGTCTATGGCCGAGCCGCCGCCCGGACGGACCTCGAAGTGCAGGTGCGGACCGGTCGAGTTGCCGGAGTTCCCGGAGTAGGCGATCGCGTCGCCGGCCTTGACGGTCGTACCGGACGCGACGGTGTAGCTGGAGAGGTGGCAGTACCAGGTCTCCGTGCCGTCCTTCGCCGTCACGATCATCATGTTGCCGTAGGCGCTGTTCCACTCGGTGCGGACGGTGCCGTCGGTGGCGGCCATCACGGTCGAACCGTAGGAGACCGGGAAGTCGATGCCGGTGTGCACGGACATCCAGTTGATGCCGGCCTGGCCGTAGTAGGCGCTGAGACCGTGCTGAGCGACCGGGAGGGCGAACTTCGGGCGGAGCCGTTCCTTGCGGGCGGCCTCCTCGGCGGCCCGCCTCCGCTCCGCCTCCTGCTGCGCCTTGAGGTCGATGCGCTCCTGGGTGCGGCTGGCCCGGTCGGCGAAGTCGTCGGCCTCCGCGGAGAGGCTTTCCAGCTGGGTGTCCAGCTTGTTGTTGGCGGCGGACGGTTTCACCGGCTGGGCGTCGGCCGCGGTGGTCGAGGTCTCCTGGGTGTCGTCGGCGAACGTGCCGACCGAGGCGGCGGCGATACCGGCGACGCCCATGACGCAGGCCGAGGGCACGGCGACGGTCAGCAGTGCGGACCGCTTGGCGGGCGTACGGCGGCGGGAACGGGAGCCGCTGCGGGAGGCCGCGCGCGAGACCGGGGCGGGGGTGGCCTCTTCCTGGTCGTCGAGCAGTTCCACGACGGGGAGTTCGCCGGTGGCGGCCAGGCCGTCCTCTGCCGGAACGGTTTGCCCCGGTCCGTCGTAGGAGTTGTCGTCCGCGTACCCGGCCGGGTCCTCGTAGCCCGCGGACTCCTCGTAACCGGTGGTCTCTTCGTAGGACGCGGGGTCCTCGTAGGCCGTGGGCTCTTCGTAGGAGACCTGCTCGTAGGTGGCGGTCGCCTGCTGCTCGGCGTCGGTGCCGGCGGTGTTCCACTGGGTGGCGTCGTAGGCGCCGGTGTCGAAGGTCTGCGTGCCCCAGTCCCACTGCTGGGTCTGGTCCGCCGGACTGCCGCTCTGCTCGGGCTGGAGCCAGGAGCTCGCGTCCCACTGGCCGCTGACGTCCGGGGCGGTGCCCTGATGCGGGATGCCGGCGACCTGCTGATACTCGGCCGACCAGGCGGTCGTGTCGTAGGCGCCGGTGTCGTAGGCGGCGTGGTGCTGGGCCGCGTACGGGTCCTGGTTCAGGGTGTGGTGGCTGCCGGTGTTCCACTGGGCGGAGTCGTACGCGCCGGTGTCGTGGCCGCTGTCGTGCATGTCGCCGAAGAGCGGGTCGGCCTGGAAGGTGGTCGTGGACGACGCGGCATGGTGGCCGGAGGTGTCAAAACCGCCCGCCGGGTAACTGCCGTATGTGGTGAAGTCGCCGTAGTGGGCTTCCTGGGAGCCGTACGACGCGTAGGGCGCCGAGGAGGCATCGGAAGCCGGAGCCGGGGTGGTTGTGCCCCCCGACGGGTGACGGTCGTTCACCAACTTCTCTTTCGCCTCGACAACAGGGGCTGCCAGAGCAGTGCGGCGACTGTACCCGGCGGTACGCGGGCACGACAATCTTCGACAGGTTTCATGCTCGCGGGAAACGGGCATTCGGCCGTGTTTCGGGGGCAGGCGGGCACGACTTTGGCTTTGTGTTCGAAGTCTGTTCGACCCCGAGTGGCTGTCAGGCGCCGATGAGACGGCTGTGTGGACCAGTCGTTGAGCCCTTTCGCGGGTCTCTTCGGCGAGGGAGCGATCAGGCCACGGTCGCGCCGTCGGTGTGCGCGGTGGCGTCCGAGCTCGCCGGATGCGCCGGATACGCCTGGTCGAGGGCCTGGCGTATGCCGGTCGCGACGGCCGGATGGACCGGAAGGGCGAGATGTCCGATCCCGGTCACTCGCACATTGCGCACTATCAGGTCGGGATGGTCGAGGCGGGCGGCCTCCGGCGGGACCATCACATGGTCGAGGTCGCTCCAGAAACAGACGAACCGCGTCCGGCAGCCCGGCGCGGGTCCGGCCAGCTCCTCGATCACATCGGAGGTGGGCCGCATCTGCCGCACGATCGGATGGGCGTTGGCCAGCCGCGCCACCCGGGTGCCGGAGTGCGGCGTACCGAGGGTGATCAGGGTGCGGACGCGCCGGTCGCCACCGAGTCGCTGGACGTAGTACCGGGCGATCAGGCCGCCGAGGCTGTGGCCGACCACGTCCACCCGATCGCTGCCCGTGCGCTCGCAGATCTCCTCGATGTGCCGGCCGAGCAGTGCGGCCGCGGTGCGGACGTCGCAGGTCAGCGGGGAGTAGTTGAGCGATGCGAGGTGGCGGACGCCGAGCTGGGCGAGGCTGCGGCGGAGGAGCACGAAGACCGAGCGGTTGTCGATGAAGCCGTGCAGCAGGACGACCGGTGGCCGGACGTTCGCCGGCAGTCGCGGCGCCGCATCGCCGTCAGGGGGAGGGGTGGCGGGGGGCCTGCGCTCCTGGGTGATGCCGGACGGATAGAGCACGAGGTGGGCGGCGAGCACCGCGATCTCCAGGGCGGTCGCCTTGAGGAGAGCCGCGGACAGTCCGCTCAGACCGCTCGGGAGGGCCGGGAGGGCTGGGAGCAGACGCCGGCGGATCGACGGGAGGAGGGGAAGGGGAAAGAAGGGGAGTGAGGAGAAGGAGAGCGAGGAGAAGGAGAGTGAGGAGAAGAGGGGTGAAGGAAAAGGGAGGGGGAGAAGGGGCGGTAGTGCCCGGGTGAGCTGTAAGGCCTTCATGGCCGACCTCCTGTCGGCACGCGGGAGGGCGGCGCTGTCCCCCGTGTGCTTCCGAAGGGGGCCGCGATGGAGGCGGTCGGCGGCGGGGCGGGTCTGGTGTCCTCGCTGCGGCTCCCGGCGCGCAGGGTTCCGACATGGCCCGTGGGTCGTCGGCTGGTGCGGCGCGTGGGCCGCCAGGGCTCGGAACGGTGCGCTGCGAATATGTCCCACGTGTGATTTCCCCCTCCCTCTTCACCGCGAAACTGCCGGTTGCGGGATGCTGGCGATAACGTTCGTTCACTTCACCGGGTCCGAGCCCGGTGAGGTGTCCGTGCCGTGGTGGCGTCCCCGGAGGCTGGGCGACGGACCGATCGGAACGAATGTGTGATACGCGCCACATGCACGGCATGTGTGATGTGTGCGGTACTTGTCGGTACGGATGGATGTAGTCGCTTCATGGAGGCAGTGATGGGTGTGGCAGCCGGTCCGATCCGCGTGGTGGTCGCCAAGCCGGGGCTCGACGGCCACGATCGTGGGGCCAAGGTGATCGCGCGGGCGCTGCGCGACGCCGGTATGGAGGTCATCTACACCGGGCTTCACCAGACTCCGGAGCAGATCGTCGACACGGCGATCCAGGAGGACGCCGACGCGATCGGCCTGTCCATCCTCTCCGGCGCGCACAACACGCTCTTCGCGGCGGTGATCGAGCTGCTCAAGGAGCGTGACGCCGCGGACATCCTGGTCTTCGGCGGCGGGATCATCCCCGAGGCCGACATCGCTCCGCTGAAGGAGAAGGGTGTCGCCGAGATCTTCACGCCCGGGGCGACGACCGCGTCGATCGTGGACTGGGTGCGGGCCAACGTACGGCAGCCGGCCGAGGCGTAGGCCTCCGGCGGTGCGGGTGGGCCGCGGTGGCCGCCGCGGGCCT
The DNA here is from genome assembly GCF_040298625.1 of Streptomyces sp. NPDC001532. Classification (NCBI taxonomy): domain Bacteria; kingdom Bacillati; phylum Actinomycetota; class Actinomycetes; order Kitasatosporales; family Streptomycetaceae; genus Streptomyces; species Streptomyces sp. NPDC001532. The sequence continues at coordinate 64,597 of NZ_JBEPAL010000043.1, read as the reverse complement.
GACGCTTCCTTCCGGGCTCCCGCTCCGGCCTGAGCGGGCCCGGCCCGCGAAGGCCTGCGTGGGCGCCGAACCAGATGGCCTGGGGGCCGGACCAGAGGGCCTGTCGTTGGGCGGGTCGCGCTTGCGGGGACTGCAGACGGCCGAGTGGGGCGTGCGAGGTCTGCCTGCGGCCGGGTCGGGCGTGCGAGGCCTGCCGAGGACCGGGTTCGCGGGTGCGATCGAAGGCCTGTCGGCAGCGGGCTCGGACGTCGGAGCGACGGCTCCGCCGAACAGCGAGGCCGGGTGTCGGAGCGAAGGCCCTGCGAACAGCGGGGGCCGGGTCGGTCCGAAGACTCTGCCGAACAGTGGGTTTGGGCGTCGGCTGAAGACACTGTCGAACAGTGGGGCCGGATGTCGGACCGAAGGCCGGAGCGGTGGCGCGAGCGGGTGTCGGGTCAGTTGCCGGGTGGGCCGATGGTGTCGGCCTGCGATGTCTGTCCCAGTTCCTCGGCCATGGCCGCCCGCAGTCGCAGAGTGGTCACCAGGCGCTGGAACGCCTCGGTCCAGTAGCCGCCCGCGCCCGGTGACGCGTCCTCCGCTTCCTCCGGCGCCGCCAGGAGCCCGTCGAGGCGGCCGGCCTCGGAAGGATCCAGACACCGCTCGGCCAGCCCCATCACTCCGCTGAAGCTCCATGGATAACTCCCCGCGTCCCGCGCGATGTTGAGAGCGTCGACGACCGCCCGCCCCAGCGGCGCGGCCCACGGCACCGCACACACTCCGAGCAGCTGGAACGCCTCCGACAGCCCGTGTGCCGCGATGAACCCGGCGACCCACGCGGCCCGCTCGTCCGCGCCGAGCGTGCCCAGCAGCTTGGCCCGCTCCGCCAGGGACACCGCGCCCGGCCCGCCCGCCTCGGGGGAGGATGGTGTGCCGAGCAGGGCCTGGGCCCATTCGGCGTCCCGCTGCCGCACCGCCGCCCGGCACCAGGCCGCGTGCAGCTCGCCCCGCCAGTCGTCGGCCACCGGCAGCGCCAGGATCTCCCTCGGCGTACGGCGGCCCAGCCGCGCCGGCCAGGCAGAGAGCGGCGCCGCCTCCACCAACTGACCGAACCACCACGACCGTTCACCCCGTCCCGCCGGAGCCTTGGCGACCACGCCGTCGCGCTCCATGCCCGCGTCGCACTCGTGCGGAGCCTCCACCACCAGCGTCGGCGCGTCCCCGGTGTGATCGACGGCCACGCAGGCCGCCGCCCGGACCGCCATCCGCCCGGCCAGCGCGGAACCCGGCAGCGCGGACAGCAGCTCCGCCGCGGTGGCCCGCACATTGCGGCTCCGGTCGGCCAGCGCCTGCTCCAGGAAGGGCTCGTCCTCGGCGCTCAGTCCGGAGCGCAGCGAGTCCAGGAACATCAGCCGGTCCTCGGCCCGCTCCGTCGGCCATGTTCCCGCCAGCAGTTCCCGGGCGCCGGCCGGGTCGTACGCGCGGATCGCCGCCAGCAGGGCGACCCGCTCCGCGAACAGGCCCTCCCGCCACAGCCGCCGCACCCGTTCGGTGTCCTCCAGCCGGGGGAGCGCCGCCTCGCCGCCGGGTGCCGAGCGCAGCGCGAACCGCCAGTCCGGGTTCAGCCGGGCGAGCCACAGGGCGCGCGGGCCCGCGAAGGCCAGCGCCGCCGGCCGCAGGTCCGTGCGGCCGCGGGCCGCGTCCAGCAGCGCGGGCAGCGCCTGGGGCGGCGCCGCGAAGCCGCGGGCGTTGGCCGTCGCGAGCCACTGGGGCAGCAGCTCCATCAGATCCGGCGCGGTGCCCCGGCGCCCGCCGCCCACCGTGCCGGGGCGATCGGCCAGCAGCATCGCGAGTCTGCGGGCCGCCGCCGCGGGCAGCGCCGGGCGCGGATCGTCGGGGGCGGGGTCCGGACGCCGCGCCGCCGGGGCGGGACGCAGTCCGGCGCGCCGTCGTACGGTCTCCACGGCGGCCGCGTCCAGCAGTGCCGCGGGTGCTTCCCGGCCCGGCGCGAGGTCCGCCGGGGTACGCCGGTCCGTGCCGAGCAGGGCGGTGGTGACGAGCTCCTCCCAGGCGCCCGGAGCGGGCGGTTGCGCAGGAGCGGAGGTCCTGGTCACGAGGTTCCTTTCCTCCGAGCGCCGCCCGAGGCGGTCAGCGCTTGCCGGAGTGGTCGAAGACCCACCGGTGGTGGGTGTCCCGTGCGGCGGGACGGATGCACGTCGTCGCTGGAAAGGAGGCGGCCGGTGCCGTCGGTCTCAGTGCAGCGGCACCGCCTCGCCCGCCTCCTGCGGCCAGGCCGTCAGCGGGGTGAAGCCCTGGTGGCCGCACTCGCCGAACACCTTCACCGGGGCTCCGCCCGAGAGCGCGACGAGCCGCCACAGACCCGGGCGGGACCGGGCCGAGGGCGTCAGCGGCAGGGCCGTGTCCCCGTCCGCGTCCGCCAGCTGCCAGGAGTCGCCGTCCGGGGCCGGAACGACCCGGTCCAGCGTCACCGGCACCGAGTCCAGCCAGGGGTCCTCCCGCAACGCCTCGCCGTAACGGGCCGCGGCCTCGGCCGTCGTCACGCCCGGCGGCCTGAGAGGGGAGGGCGCCGGGGGCGCGAACTGCTCGCCCAGAGAGACCCGCGGCTGTCCGGCGCCCGGATAGGCGGACACCTCCGCCTCCAGGGTGAGTCCCACCGGCAGGGCGATCTCGGGCGCCCGTCCGGCGGCGCCGTACGACAGGAGCAGTGCCGTGCGGTGCGACTCGGCGCCGTACAGCCAGATCCGGCGGGTCGTCAGACGGGCGTCGGCCCGGTCGTACTGGGCGAGGACCAGCCAGCGGTCGCGCACCGGCGGGCCGTCCGCGGAGGCGGGCAGGCCGATCCGGGAACGGACCGTCGCCGCCAGGCCCTCCGGCAGCCGCTCGCGGCCCAGCCACCCCTGGTCGAGGAGGTGCAGCAGCGCGCACTCCTCCAGCAGCCGAACCGGCCAGCCGGCCCCCGACGCCGGTATCGCCCCCAGTTCCCTCACCCGCGCCGCCAGGCCCGGGGCCTGGGCGTCGACCATGCGGGCCGCGGTCTCCTCCCACAGCCCGTACCCCGCCTGCTGTGCCGCGGCCAGACCGCCGCGCAGCAGATCCGCCAGCCGCTGCTCCAGCTCCGTCGCCCCCGCGGTGATCCGCTCGGCCCGGCGCTCCGCCCGGCGCCGCGCTGCCTCCGGGCCGGCGGAGCCCTCCGGTGAGCCGCCCGCGTCCGCCGTCCGCTGCGCCGCCGCTCGCCGCCTTCTCCCCGCCACCCACTCCTGCGCCCAGTCCGGTGCCTGCCCCGGCGGCACGGCCACCTCTCCGCCGGACCACAGCAACAGCAGTCCGAGCGCGTGCTTGCACGGGAACTTACGGCTCGGACAACTGCACTTGTACGCCGGCCCGGACGCGTCCGCGACGTCCACCACCGTCTGGTACGGCTTGCTGCCGCTGCCCTTGCACAGTCCCCACACCGCCCCCTCGTCCGTCCCCGCCTCGGACCACGGCCCGGCCGCCCCGAGTTTGCTGCCCGCTTTGCGTGACGAGGCATCAGGCGCCAGTGCCAGCACCTGGTCCGCCGTCCAGCGCACCCCCTGCTGAGTCATGTCACCGAAGGTAGATCCCCCCACTGACAATCGGCCTCGCCTCCACCGCCGCAGCCGCGTTCGTGCAGGTCAGGACGGATTGTCAGTGGTGTGGTGCACGGTGGAGACCAGACCGAACCGGCAGAGCTGGAGGGGGACTTCGCCATGTCCGTGTCCGTAGAACCGACATCCCAGCAACCCACCGCGAACGAGGCGGTAGAGGCGTTGCGCCCGCACGCCGAGGACGCCTTCGCCGGTGAACTCGCCGCACTGGCCGCACAGGACGACCGCCCGCGCCCGGCCCGCTGGAAGCTGTCACCGTGGGCCGTCGCCACCTATCTGCTCGGCGGCACCCTGCCGGACGGCACGGTGATCACCCCGAAGTACGTGGGACCGCGCCGCATCGTCGAGGTCGCCGTCACCACGCTCGCCACCGACCGCGCCCTGCTCCTGCTGGGCGTGCCCGGCACCGCCAAGACCTGGGTGTCCGAGCACCTGGCGGCGGCCGTCAGCGGCGACTCCACCCTGCTGGTGCAGGGCACGGCGGGCACCCCGGAGGAGGCGATCCGCTACGGCTGGAACTACGCGCAGCTCCTCGCCCACGGCCCCAGCCGGAACGCGCTGGTGCCCAGCCCCGTGATGCGGGCCATGTCCGAGGGGATGACGGCTCGCGTCGAGGAGCTGACCCGCATCCCGGCCGATGTCCAGGACACCCTGATCACCATCCTGTCGGAGAAGACCCTGCCGATACCGGAACTGGGCCAGGAGGTGCAGGCGGTCCGCGGCTTCAACCTGATCGCCACCGCCAACGACCGTGACCGCGGGGTCAACGACCTGTCCAGCGCCCTGCGCCGGCGCTTCAACACCGTGGTGCTGCCGCTGCCGGAGAGCGTCGAGGCCGAGGTCGACATCGTCTCGCGGCGCGTCGACCAGATCGGCCGCTCCCTCGACCTGCCGGCCGCGCGCGACGGCATCGACGAGATCCGCCGGGTCGTGACCGTCTTCCGTGAACTGCGCGACGGGATCACGACGGACGGCCGGACGAAGGTGAAGTCGCCCAGCGGCACCCTGTCCACCGCCGAGGCGATCTCGGTGGTCACCAACGGGCTGGCCCTGGCGGCCCACTTCGGCGACGGCGTGCTGCGGCCGGCGGATGTCGCCGCGGGCATCCTCGGCGCGGTCGTTCGCGACCCGGCGGCCGACCGGGTCGTCTGGCAGGAGTACCTGGAGGCGGTGGTCCGCGAGCGCGACGACTGGACGGACTTCTACCGGGCCTGCCGGGAGGTGAGCGCGTGAACGACAGCGGATGGAACGTCGCATACGGCGATCGGGCGGACCGCGCGGCTGGGCGCGGGGTCTTCGACGACGACCTGGGGTGGCCGCGACGGCGAGGGGGACGGTGTGACGGGCGTCGAGAGGGCTGAGCCGGCGGAGGGGGCTGAGCCGGCTGAGGGAGCTGTGCCGGCCGAGGGAGCTGTGCGGGCTGAGGGACTTGAGCGCGCCGAGGGAGCTGTGCGGGCCGAGGGAGCTGTGGGCTCGGGAGCTGTGGGTTCCAGAGATGGTCGTGACCTGGGCGCACAGGGGGCTGAGAGCGCTCAGGGCGCTCAAAGGGCTGCGGGCTCTCAGGGCGTCGCCGGTCGGCGTGCGGCGGGTGCGGGGGGCGGCGGGCCGGTCGGTGCCGTCGAGCCGCTGCTGCTCGGCGTACGGCATCACGGGCCCGGGTCGGCGCGGGCCGTGCGGGTGGCGCTGGACGCGGCGCGGCCCCGGGTCGTGCTCATCGAGGGCCCGCCGGAGGCCAGTGCGCTGATCCCGCTGGCCGGTGACGAGGAGATGCGGCCGCCGGTGGCCCTCCTCGCCCACGCCGTGGACGAACCCGGCCGGTCGGCCTTCTGGCCGCTGGCCGAGTTCTCCCCGGAGTGGGTGGCCATCCGCTGGGCCCTCGAACACGACGTCCCGGCCCGCTTCGTCGACCTGCCGACCACCCACACGCTGGCGTGGGGGGAACGGCCGGCGGGAGAGGGCGCGGAGGACACACCGGCGGAGGAGGGGGTCGCTCCCGATGACGCCGCCGTGCGGGTCGATCCGCTGGCCGTGCTCGCCGAGGCCGCCGGCTACGACGATCCCGAGCGCTGGTGGGAGGACGTCGTCGAGCACCGGGGGACCGGCGACGGGGACCCGTTCGCGCCGTTCGCCGCGGTCGAGGAGGCCATGGAGTCGCTGCGGGAGGTGTACGGCAGCGGGGGCCACGACCGGGACCTAGTGCGGGAGGCGTACATGCGGCTCCAGATGCGCGCGGCGCAGCGGGAGTTCGGCGGCGCAGTGGCGGTGGTCTGCGGGGCATGGCACGTACCCGCGCTGCGCCGGAAGCCCGCCGTCGCCGCCGACCGCGCGCTGCTCAAGGGGCTGCCCAAGATCAAGGCCGACATGACCTGGGTGCCGTGGACGTACCGTCGGCTGGCGCGGGCCGGTGGGTACGGGGCGGGCATCGAATCACCGGGGTGGTACGGGCACCTCTTCGCCGCGCCGGACCGGCCCGTCGAGCGGTGGATGACGAAGGTCGCCGGGTTGCTGCGCGAGGAGGACCGGATCGTCTCCCCGGCGCATGTCATCGAGGCGGTCCGGCTGGCGGACACGCTCGCCGCGCTGCGCGGCCGCCCGCTGCCCGGCCTGGGCGAGACGACCGACGCCGTGCGCGCGGTGATGTGCGACGGCTCGGACGTGCCGCTGGCCCTGGTGCGGGACCGGCTGGTGGTCGGGGACGTCCTCGGGGAGGTGCCGAGCTCCGCGCCCGCGGTGCCTCTGCAACGGGACCTCGCCCGGCTCCAGCGCAAGCTGCGGCTCAAGCCGGAGGCGCTGGAACGGGAGATGGAACTGGACCTGCGCAAGGAGACCGACGCCGGGCGGAGCAGGCTGCTGCACCGGCTGCGGCTGCTGGGCGTGGACTGGGGCGAGCCGGCCGTCTCACGCGGCAGCACCGGAACCTTCCGGGAGACCTGGCGGCTGCGCTGGGAGCCGGAGCTGTCGGTGCGGGTCGCCGAGGCCGGGGTCTGGGGGACCACGGTGCTCGGCGCCGCGACCGCCAAGGCAGAGGCCGACGCCGTCGCGGCACCGGGCCTTGTCGAGGTCACCGCGCTGGCCGAGCGCTGTCTGCTGGCCGAGCTGCCGGACGCACTGCCGGCGGTGATGCGGATCCTCGCCGACCGTGCCGCGCTGGACGCCGACGTCGGCCACCTCGCCCAGGCGCTCCCGGCTCTCGTCCGCTCCCTGCGCTACGGCGATGTGCGCGGCACGGACACCGCGGCGCTGGCCGAGGTCGCCGCGGGCCTCGCCGAGCGGGTCTTCGTGGGCCTGCCCCCGGCCTGTACGGCGCTCGACGCGGACGCGGCCGAGGAGATGCGGAGCCACCTGGACGCCGTGCACACGGCGGTCGGGCTGCTCGCCGAGACACCGGGACCGAGGGACGGAACCGGTCCCGCGCCCACCCTCGAATCCCCTGCCGAAGGCACGCCCGCGCCAGGCGGCGGCCTGCGCTCGCGCTGGCGGGCGGTGCTGCGGGTGCTGACCGGGCGGGACAGCGTGGCCGGAGTCCTGCGGGGACGTTCGGTGCGGCTGCTGCTGGACGACGGGGCGCTGACACAGGACGAGGCGGCGCGGCTGATGGGGCTCGCGCTGTCTCCGGGGACACCGCCGGGCGACGCGGCCGCGTGGATCGAGGGGTTCGTCGGCGGCGGTGGGGGCGGGCTGCTCCTCGTGCACGACGAGAGACTGCTCGGCCTGGTCGACGACTGGCTGACCCGGGTCCCGGCCGAGGCGTTCACGGACGTGCTGCCGCTGCTGCGGCGGACGTTCTCGGCGTACGAGGCGGGAGTGCGCAGGACGCTGGGCGAACTGGTCCGGCGTGGGCCGGGAGCGCGGGGGAGCGTGGCCGGCACGGGCAGCGGCACACCCGGCTTCGCCCCGGAGCCGGACACCGCGCGGGCGGACGCGGTGGTGCCGGTGGTGCGGTTGCTGCTGGGACTGGACCAGGACGGCAGCCGTGCGGACGCGGACGACAACCGACTGGCGGGGGTGGGCACATGACGACCGGGACGACGGACGCGGCCGAGGAGCGGTTGCGGCGCTGGCGGCTGGTGCTCGGCGGGGACGCGGCCGACGGCACCGGGCACGCGCTGACCGGGCGGGACGCGGCGATGGACGGCGCGCTGGCCGCGCTGTACGGAAAGGGGGACAGACCGTCGGCGAGCAGGGAACGCGCGGCGGGGCTCGGGGCGTCGGCGCCGGCCGTGGCGCGGTGGCTCGGCGACATCCGGACGTACTTCCCGTCCTCCGTCGTGCAGGTCATGCAGCGGGACGCCATCGACCGGCTCGGGCTGTCGGCGCTGCTGCTGGAGCCGGAGATGCTGGAGGCGGTGGAGGCCGACGTGCACCTCGTCGGCACGCTGCTCTCGCTGAACAAGGCGATGCCGGAGACGACGAAGGAGACGGCACGGGCCGTCGTGCGCAGAGTCGTCGAGGATCTGGAGAAGCGGCTGGCCACCCGCACGCGGGCCACCCTCACCGGGGCCCTCGACCGCAGTGCCCGCGTCCACCGGCCGCGCCACCACGACATCGACTGGAACCGCACGATCGCGGCCAACCTCAAGCACTACCTGCCGGAGTACCGGACGATCGTGCCGGAGCGGCTGATCGGGTACGGGCGGGCCTCGCGGTCCGTGAAGAAGGAGGTCGTCCTCTGCATCGACCAGTCCGGGTCGATGGCCGCATCGGTGGTGTACGCCTCGGTGTTCGGGGCGGTGCTGGCGTCGATGCGGTCGATCAGCACCCGGCTCGTCGTCTTCGACACGGCGGTCGTCGACCTCACCGACCAGCTCGACGACCCGGTCGACGTGCTCTTCGGCACCCAGCTGGGCGGCGGTACGGACATCAACCGGGCCCTGGCGTACTGCCAGTCGCAGATCACCCGGCCCACCGAGACGGTGGTCGTGCTGATCAGCGATCTCTACGAGGGCGGGATAAGGGACGAGATGCTGCGGCGGGTCGCGGCGATGAAGGCGTCGGGGGTGCAGTTCGTGACCCTGCTCGCGCTGTCGGACGAGGGAGCGCCCGCCTACGACCGGGAGCACGCGGCCGGGCTCGCGGCGCTCGGCGCACCCGCGTTCGCCTGTACCCCCGACCTCTTCCCGGAGGTGATGGCGGCGGCGATCGAGAAGCGCCCGCTGCCGATACCGGACACCGCGTGACGACAGAGAACGGACGTATGAGACCGGCAGGAAAGGGGACATGACTACTCATCGGTAACGGGGGGCTTGCGCGACCTCGGGAGGGCCGTGCAAGGATCGACGCCCTGCCGGCCGATCGCACACCGGCACCCGCACCTTTCCGCCGCATCGGAGGAACCTCCCCTCTTGACCTGGTCAGCAGCCCTGCCTGGTGCCGCCGCGCGTGCGTTGCGCACGGCGGTGGCGCGGCGTGCGCTGCAACTGGTCCTGCTGGCGGGCGGACTGTTCGTCATCGGGGTGCTGTGCGGGGCCCGGGCGGAGGCGGCGGAGACGTCAGCGTCGACGCCGACGTCACCGTCGGCTACGGCGGAGACGGTGACGACGGTTACGAGGGCTACGACGGCTGCACCGGCATCGACCGCGGTCACCGCGGTGACCGCGGTGACCGCGAAGGCGTCTGCCGCTGTGGAACCCGAGACGGTCCTCGACAGCGAGGTGGTCGTCGAGGCGGTCGTCGAGGATGTGCGTGGGCGGGTCGTGCGGCCCGTCGGGGACGTGGTGGAGTCGGTGACGGAGGGACTTGCCGAGGGCGGGTCGGCGGCGCTGCCGTCACAGCCCTCACTTCCCGGTCTGCCCTCACTCCCCGGCCTGACCCCGCTGCCCGAGGAGCCGTCGCTGCCGGGCCTGCCCGACCTCCCGGAGCAGCCGCTTCCGGCGCCGGGCGAGGCGACGCCGCTGCCTCTTCCGTCGCCGCAGTCGCAGACCCCGGCCGGACCGGGTGCGGACGACGGTGAGGCGTCACCGTCCGACGCCGTGACCGGGCCCGGTGAGCCGCGCGCCCAGCACGGGCCGCACCTCACCACCCCGATCGCCCCTGCCGCCGCCGAGCGCCACTCCACGGGCACGGGCACGGGCACCGGCACCATCGCCGGCACCGCCGGCGCTGCCGGCACCGAGCACGCTCCCGCCCACCCCGCTCCGACGGGTGGCGACCACGGCGTGCTCGGCAATCGGACGGCCGCCGACAGCGGCACCTCGCGGCACGGTGACGCGTATGCCGTGACCGTGGACCACCGTGCGCCGCTGCGGCTCGTGCCCGGCGACACCCTGCGGGCCGACGCGGACGAGACACGGGACAGGTACCGGGACATTCCCGTATTCCCCGGCTAGGGCAGGCCTTCCCCCGCCTCGACCTGCCGCGCGGGGGCGGAACAGGTCTGCCCACCCGCCCGGAGTTCCCACCTCCGGAATGTCCCCGAGCCCGGAGTCCCGACGGATTCCTCGGCGTCTCGGAACCCCAAAGGAACAGACGCACCCATGAACAAGAACATTCGCCGGTCCATCGTCATAGCCGCCGGCGTCACCGGCGCATGGGCGCTCGGCTCCACCGCCGCCAGCGCCGACGAACTGCCCGCCGCCTCCCTCTCCGCGCCGGACGCGACCGACGCCGCGGCCGGCTCCCTCACCTCCCTCACCGCCGGGGTCACCGACGCGGTGGAAGGGACCGTCTCCACGGTCACCGGCGCCACCGGAGACGCGGTCGAGACGGCCACCTCCACCTCCGCGACCTCAACCATCACCTCAGGCACCTCGACCACCTCCACCACTTCCACCACCGTCGACCAGGCCCGCCGCTACCTCGAAGCGGAGGTCCCCGCCTCCCGCGCGGTTCGAGAGGTCCGCGGCGCCCAGGCCATCCAGGGCGCTCAGGCCGCCCGCGCGACCGCACAGGCCCGCGCGGCAGCCACCACCGACACCACCGTCCACAGCACCATCTACACCGCAACCGACACCGCAACCGACACCGCCTGGAACACACTCCCCGCCACCCCTGCCACACACAACACCCCCACCTCCCCCCAGTCGCCGGTCGACTACCTCTTCGGCCCCCTCTCCGCCTTCGCGCCGGAGCTGGAGCAGGCCCTGGCCGCCGCCCAGACCCGGCTGCGGGACGGGCAGTCGGCGGTGCGTGCGCAGGCGCAGGGCGTCGACGGCGTCGTAAGGACGAAGGCGCAGTACGCGGTCGCCGGGGCGGGCCGTACGGCCGCAGGTGCGCAGGGCGCGACGCAGGCCACGGCGACCGGGGCCCAGTCCCGTGGCGCGGGCGTGGCCATCCTCGCGCAGGCGGAGGCCGGCAAGGCGGCCGCGGCCGCCACGGCCACCGTCGCCTCCGTGCCGAGCCACGTCGCCTCCGTGCCGAGCCACGTCGCCTCCGTGCCGAGCCACGTCACTTCGGTGTCGAGCCACGTCACCGGCGTCGTCGACGAGACCGCGGCCGCCGCCGTCCCGCCGCTCGCGGTCTCCGCCGTGGCGGGCGTCGAGCCGGTCGCCGGCGACGCGGTGCACGGGGTGCGGCCTGTCGCCGGTGGTGCCGTGGCCGGTGCGGGGCCGGTCGTCACCGGTGCGGTGGCGGGCGTGACCCCGGTCGTCCCGCGGGCGGTGCACGGCGTGACCCCGGTGGCCGCCGAGGCCGCCGACGGTGTGACCGGCACCGCCGGGCACGCCGTGGAGGCCGCGACCGCGCTGGCGTACGGCGTCGTCGCCGACGTCCATCCCGTGGCAACCGGTGCCGCGCACGGCGTGCAGCCCGTCGCCGCCGGTGCCGTCGCCGATGTGCGGGGAGTCGCCGGAGGGGCGGTGGCCGGGGTTCGGCCGGTGCTCGGCGGGGTCGCCGAGGAGGTGCCCGGGTACGCGACGGGCGTCGTCGCGGACGTACCGCCGTACGCCACGGGGCTGGCCGGTCAGGCCGTCGCGGACGCGGCCGGTGCCGTGCTGCCGCCGGTCGCGCACACCGCGGTGCGCGGGGTGGTGCCGGTCGCCGGTCAGGCGGTCGCGGACGCCGGCGGGCTGGTGCACGGCGTGACGGGCGACGCGCACGCGTTCGGAGAGGGCGTCGCCACGGGCGTGGCGCCGCTGGCGTCCGGGGTGACCGGGCACGCCGGGGGCTTCGCGCACGGTGTCGCGGCGGAGGTGGCGCCGTTCGCGCAGGGCGTCACGGGTGCCGTGTACGAGACGGTGCGGCCCGTCGTCGACGGTGTCGGCGGCAGTGCGACCGCGCTGGCGTACGGCGTCGCCGAGGACGTCACCCCGTTCGCGTACGGCGTGACGAGCGAGGTGGCGCCGTTCGCGCACGGCGTCGCCGGTGCTGTGGCGCCGTTCGCCGAGGACCTGACCGGGACCGCGCGGTCCGCCGGCGGCTCCCTCGCCGGTCACGCGGTCACCGGCGCCGAAGGCGTGGCCGAGTCGGTCACCCCGGGCTACGCGCCGGACGCCCGCGACCTGACCGGCACCGCCCACGACCTGACCGGCACCGCCCACGACCTGACCGGCACCGCCCACGACCTGACCGGCACCGCCCACGACCTGACCGGCACCGCCCGCGACCTGACCGGCACCTCCTACGACCTGACCGGCACCGCCCACGACCTGGCCCGCACCTCCTACGGCGTCTGACCGCCACCCTCCGACCCCGCGGGGCGACGCGGACCCGGACGGCCGAATGCCGTCGGCCGGTCCGGCCGTGACTCCGCGGAAGAGGGCCCGGCGATCGCCATAGGGGTGGGGATCGCGGGGTCCGGGGCCCGACGGGACCGTGCGTTCGTCCCCGCCGGAGCCTTGCAAGGAACCTCACCGGGCTCACCCCGGCCCGGTGAGGTTCCGCCCCACTCGCAAACGTTCCGGCACCCCGTGCCAGCGATCACGGCATCATGTGACAGGTATCACCGCTCGTGTGTGACCCGCGATTTAGATAGCCCCCGCAACCGGCGATAACCTGCGAGACGGACATGCCGCGCGCTCGGACACCGTGTGCGCCACCCTAGTGACAGCGGACGTCACGTTGCCCTTCGCGGCACGCCCACGCATCCAACGAACCGCGAGATCACTGATAGGGACGGAAGCGCGTGGACCTGTTCGAGTACCAGGCGAGGGACCTCTTCGCCAAGCACGATGTACCGGTGCTGGCCGGTGAAGTCATCGACACGCCTGAGGCGGCGCGCGAGATCACCGAGCGGCTCGGCGGCAAGTCTGTCGTCAAGGCGCAGGTGAAGGTCGGTGGTCGTGGCAAGGCCGGTGGCGTGAAGCTCGCCGCCACCCCGGACGAGGCCGTCGCCCGTTCGACGGACATCCTCGGCATGGACATCAAGGGCCACACGGTCCACAAGGTCATGATCGCCGAGACCGCTCCGGAGATCGTCGAGGAGTACTACGTCTCCTTCCTCCTCGACCGTGCCAACCGCACCTTCCTCTCCATCGCCTCCGTCGAGGGCGGCATGGACATCGAGGAGGTGGCGGCCACCCGTCCGGAGGCCGTCGCCAAGACCCCGATCGACGCGATCGACGGGGTGACGCAGGAGAAGGCCCGCGAGATCGTCGAGGCCGCCAAGTTCCCGGCCGAGGTCGCCGACAAGGTCGCCGACGTGCTGGTCAAGCTGTGGGACGTCTTCATCAAGGAGGACGCCCTCCTCGTCGAGGTGAACCCGCTGGCCAAGGTCGCCTCCGGTGACGTCATCGCCCTCGACGGCAAGGTGTCGCTCGACGACAACGCCGAGTTCCGTCACCCGGACTTCGAGGAGCTGCACGACAAGGCCGCGGCCAACCCGCTCGAGGCCGCCGCCAAGGAGAAGAACCTCAACTACGTCAAGCTCGACGGTGAGGTCGGCATCATCGGCAACGGCGCGGGTCTGGTCATGTCGACCCTGGACGTCGTCGCGTACGCCGGTGAGGCGCACGGTGGCGTCAAGCCCGCCAACTTCCTGGACATCGGTGGCGGTGCCTCCGCCCAGGTGATGGCGAACGGCCTGGAGATCATCCTCGGCGACCCGGACGTCCGCTCCGTGTTCGTCAACGTCTTCGGTGGCATCACCGCCTGTGACGAGGTCGCCAACGGCATCGTCCAGGCCCTGCAGCTGCTGGAGGACCGCGGCGAGGAAGTCACCAAGCCGCTCGTCGTCCGCCTCGACGGCAACAACGCCGAGCTCGGCCGGCAGATCCTCACCGACGCCAACCACCCGCTGGTCCAGCGCGTCGACACCATGGACGGCGCGGCCGACAAGGCCGCCGAGCTGGCCCACGCCGCCAAGTAAGCACTCAGGACGAGGACACCAACACACCATGGCTATCTGGCTCAACAAGGACAGCAAGGTCATCGTCCAGGGCATGACCGGCGCCACCGGCATGAAGCACACCAAGCTCATGCTCGGCGACGGCACCAACGTCGTGGGCGGCGTCAACCCGCGCAAGGCGGGTCAGTCCGTGGACTTCGACGGCACCGAGGTACCGGTCTTCGGCACCGTCAAGGAGGCCATCGAGAAGACCGGCGCCAACGTCTCCGTCATCTTCGTGCCGGAGAAGTTCACCAAGGACGCGGTCGTCGAGGCCATCGACGCCGAGATCCCGCTGGCCGTCGTGATCACCGAGGGCATCGCCGTGCACGACTCGGCGTCGTTCTGGGCGTACGCCGGCAAGAAGGGCAACAAGACCCGGATCATCGGCCCGAACTGCCCCGGCATCATCACCCCGGGCCAGTCGAACGTCGGCATCATCCCGGGCGACATCACCAAGCCGGGCCGTATCGGCCTGGTCTCGAAGTCCGGCACGCTGACGTACCAGATGATGTACGAGCTGCGTGACATCGGCTTCTCGACCGCTGTCGGCATCGGTGGTGACCCGATCATCGGCACCACGCACATCGACGCGCTCGCCGCGTTCGAGGCCGACCCCGAGACCGACCTGATCGTCATGATCGGCGAGATCGGCGGCGACGCCGAGGAGCGGGCCGCGGACTTCATCGCGAAGAACGTGACCAAGCCGGTCGTCGGTTACGTCGCGGGCTTCACCGCGCCCGAGGGCAAGACCATGGGCCACGCCGGCGCCATCGTCTCCGGCTCGTCCGGCACCGCCCAGGCGAAGAAGGAGGCCCTGGAGGCCGCCGGCGTCAAGGTCGGCAAGACGCCGACCGAGACGGCGAAGCTGGCCCGGGAGATCCTGGCCGGCTGACTCCGCGCCCGACTGCGCGCCTGACCCGGCCGACGCACAGCCGACCGGGCCGGCGGCACAGCCGACAAGGGCCCGTCCCCTCCGGGGGACGGGCCCTTCGCCGTGCCCAGCGCGCGGTGCCCATACGCCGTGCCCAGCGAGCCGTGCCCATGCGCCGTGCCCAGCGAGCCGGCCACGCACGCGCGGTGCGGGGGGTGCCGCGCACCCTGGTGCGCGACGCCGCTCAGCGGGCCTGCGGGAGCAGCCTCTCCGGTCCGTTCGGCGTCTCCTCGCGGAGCTTCTCGCGGAGGTTCAGCTCCCGCTCCGACAGCGGCCCCGGCGCCGCGCGCGGCGGTACTCCGAACACCGTCTCGCCGGGCGGCACCGGAGGCTCGTAGCGGGTCGGCGCGGTACGGAGGGTGAGGCCGGTCGCGCCGATCAGCGCGACCGTGAAGGCGATCGCCGCCCTGGTCCAGAAGCGCGCCCGGCGCTCGCTGCCCATGCGGACCGCCGGCGGGCGGGCGGCACGCAGCCGTTCCCCGGAGGCCAGTTCCGCCAGCCGCCGGTGCAGGACCGTGGGGTCCGACAGCTCCGGCAGCCGCTCGGCCACCGCCTCGCGGGCGTGCAGCAGCCGGTTCGCCGCCGCCGGCGTGCTCGCCTCCGTCTCCGCCGCGGTCTCCGGCAGATTGAGGCCGACCCCGTCGTAGAGCACGAGGGTGCGGCGGTACGGCGGCGGGAGCGTCAGCAGGGTGTCCAGCAGGGCGCGGGCGGAGGCGTCGGGGGGCGGCGGCTCCGGGTGGCGGTAGCGGGGGCGGAAACGGTGCCAGGGGGAGAGGGCGTACTCGTACGCCGCCGCGCGGACCCACCCCGCCGGGTCCCGGTCCACGGCCACCTCCGGCCAGCGCTGCCAGGCCTGCTGGAACGCCCGCTCCACCGACTCCCGGGCGAGCTCCCGCCGACCGGTGAGGAGATAGGCCTGGCGGACGAGAGCGGGGGCGCAGAAGGCGTAGAGCGCGTCGAACGCCTGGGCCGGGGTGAGGGGGGTGGCGTGGTCGGTCCGCACCTCGGGACCGGCCGCCGCGGAGAGGACGGCGGTGGGCGCGAGTGCCTTCTGCGCATGCGCACGCGGAAGCACTTCCGCCTTCCCTTCCGAGCCCGAGCCCGAGCCCGAGCCCGAACCCGAACCCGAACCTGAGCCCGGGCCCGGAGCAGAGGTCGAACTCGGTTCGGAGGTCCGACCCTCCGTCACCCGCGTCGGCACGGACGGCGGTTCACCGCCGGACGGCTTCTCCGGCGCGACCGCCTCCGGCTTCCCGGGCCCCGGCTCGGCCAGTTGGGCCAGCAGCTTCGCGTACGCATCCCGTTTCCGGCCGCGCGGAGTCGTGCGGCCGGACTCCCACGCGCGCACGGTCTCCCGGCCCACGCCCATCCGCGCCGCGAGCTGAGCCTGCGTCAGCGCCCCGGCCTCACGCAGGCGTCGGCGCTCCTTGGGCGGGGGCAGCGGCGTTGCGGGGCTCTGCGTCACGGCTCGCCCCTCCGTACGAAAAAGCACATAAGCACATATTGAGCGACACAGCGGGGGTTCGCCTGTTACGACGGAAAAGCGCGTGTCGGGGGGAGCATGACGGGCGTGAACCGGATGACCGACCACCGATCGTCGCTGTCACCCCTGCTCAACCGGTTGCCGGGCCGCTCGCCCGGACTGGCCGCCGGCCTCCTGGGCGGCGCGCTCGCGGCCGGACTGGGCCTCGGCTCGTTCGCCGTGCTGGTGATGGTGCTGTGGATCAGCTCGCCGTACCCCGACAGCGGGCCCGGCGGCGCGCTGCACGTCGCCGCCGCGCTGTGGCTGCTGGCGCACGGCGCCGAACTGGTCCGCGCCGACACCCTCTCCGGCGTCCCCGCGCCCGTCGGTGTCACCCCGCTGCTGCTGTTCGTGCTGCCCGCGTGGCTGCTGCACCGGGCGGCGCGGGACGCCGTGGACGGGGGCGGTGATGGGGACGGGGCGGCTCCCGGGCCGTACGGCGGCGTCCCGCCGGGTGGCCGGGCGGTGTGGGCCGGGGTCGTACTCGGCTACCTCGCGGTGGCGAGCGCGGCGGTGCTGTACGCGGCGCGCGGCGATCTGCGGCCCTCCTGGGTGTGGACGGCGCTCAGCCTGCCGCTGGTCGCCGCGGTGGCGGCCGGGACCGGCGTCTGGACGGCGTACGGCCGCCCGCACGGCCCCGTGGACAGCGCGCTCATCCTGCTGCCGGGCGCACTGCGCCGCTTCTTCCTCGGGAGCGGCGGAGCGGTGGGCCGGGAGCGGCTGGGAATCGCGGCGCGGGCCGCGGGCGCCGGGGCCGCGGCGTTCGTCGGGGGCGGGGCGGTACTGGTCGCGGTGTCGCTGGTGTGGCACGGCGGGGCGGCGCGGGTGTCGTTCGCGCAGCTCACGGAGGGATGGTCGGGACGGTTCGCGGTCCTGCTGCTCTGCCTCGCACTGGTGCCGAACGCGGCGGTGTGGGGCGCGGCCTACGCGCTCGGCCCCGGTTTCGCGCTCGGCGTCGGCCATGTCACGGGGCCGCTGTCCGCCGCCCCCGCGCCGCTGCTGCCGCCGTTCCCGCTGCTCGCGGCCGTGCCGGAGGCCGGTCCCGGGACGCCGCTGAACTGGGCGGCCGGTGTGGTGCCGGTGGCGGCCGCGGTGACGGTCGGGTGGTACGTGGGGCGGGCGGGAGTGCGCTCGCTGGGCCGGACCGCCGGAGTGGCGCTGCTCGCCGCCGTGTTGTGCGGGGCGGCGCTCGCCGTACTGGCCGGGCTGGCGGGCGGACCGCTCGGCGTCGGGGCGCTGGCGAGCTTCGGCCCGGTGTGGTGGCAGGTCGGGGCGGCGGGACTGGGCTGGACGGCGGCGGTGGGAGTGCCGGTGGCGCTGGGCGTGACGGCGTGGGACCGGCGCAGCCCCGAGCTGCCGGAGGAGCGGAAGACGCCCCTGCCCCCGCCGGTCGTGGACCGGCCCGTACCGCTGCCGCGCGACCGGGCGACGGCCGTGCCTGACGCCGATGCCGACGACTCCCACGACATCGACATCGACATCGATATCGACCTCGGCGAGGGCATCGACATCGACGACGGCATCGGCCTCGACGACGACTCCGGAGCCGGCGGCGACACCGAAGCCGACGCCCGTGCCGATGCGAGGAGGGGGGTCGACAGCGACACCGGAACCGGCTTCGGCACCGATCTCGACCTCGGTCCAGACCTCGACCTCAGCCGTGACATCGACCTCAGCCGTGACATCGACCTCAGCCGTGACATCGACCTCAGCCGTGACATCAACCTCAGCCGTGACATCGACATCGACCTTGACCTTGACCGCGAGCCTGACCTCGACCTCGGCCCCGACACCAAGCGCACCGGCGACAGCGACGCCGACGCCGACGCCGACATCGACATCCTCTTCGCCCCGGAGCCCACCCCGGTCTCCACCCCGCGGCCCACCCCGGCATCCACCCCGCAGTCCGCGACGCGCCCCGCCCCGGACTCCACCCCCGACCCCGACCCCACCTTCGAGGTCCCCTACGGCTTCCCGCCCGCCGACCCCTGGCACGTGGACGAAGCCGCGCGGGAGGCGCGCTGGGCGGCGCTCAGGGAGGCGGCGCTGGAGTCCTCCAGGCGGCAGGACGCCGGAGAGTCGACGGCCTCCGGGTGACCGGGGCCGCCGAGCGGTGGGCGGTGGGCTCAGTCGCTGCCGTTCAGCACACTGCGCAGTTCCTTGGGCAGGAGCTCGTCGCAGGACTGCTTGGCCGCGTTGGTGAGGGCGTCGTTGGTGCAGGTGTAGTAGTCGCGGTAGACGATCTGGGCGGTGAAGGAGGCCGCGACGAGGACGATGGCGAGGGAGGCCGTGACCAGGCCGCTGATGGCGGCGGTCTGCGGGCGGGCCGGCGTCGGGTTCTCGGAGCGGGGCTTGGCGCGCAGGGCGCTGATGCCCCAGTAGAGGGCGAGCGCGCCGAGCAGCAGGGCGACGTAGGCCCAGGCGAAGAGGGCGAAGAAGAAGGCCCACATGCCGGCGAGCAGCGCGTACCGCGCGCGGCGCTGGGCCGGGTCGGTGGGGTCCCAGCGCATGCCGCCGGGGCCGGGGCCGCCGCTCGGTCCCTCGGGTCCGCCGCTGCGGGGACGCTCGCCGAAGCCGCCGCCGGAGGAGCGGCCGGGCTGCTGGTCGCTCCACTGGCTGCCCCACCCGGGCCGTCCGCCGCCCTCGCCGCGCGGGTCCTCGCCGTCGGCCGGCCGCCGCGGCTGCCAGGGGCGGTCGGGGGTGCCCTCGGGCGGCGGCGCGAACGGGTTGTCGTCCTGCCCGGTGCCGCCGCGCTCGTCGCTGTCCGGCGGGGAGGTGGGGCGCTCTCGCAGCAGTACGCCGCTGTGCTGCCCTCCCTGCGCGGACTGCGGGGTGAGCGTGAGGAGTCGCAGGCTGCGGTCCGGCATCAAGTGAGCGTCTTCCCCTGGTGAGTACGGCTGACGGAACATGTGACGACTGACGTGCCGACGGACGCGTCGGCAGCACTGCCGGCATCGACGGAGCCAGGCCCGTCACTTCATGAACGCTCCGTGCGCGCGGCGCGTTCCCGACCCGGCTCCTCCCAGACGCTACCTTCCGGCCACGCCCCCGTCCCGTGGGGGCCGCCCGGTGTGCCGGTATCGTTGCTGACGGTCGGCCGCTTCGTAGGCTTCCCCGTATCCGGGGGCGCGAAGCATTCGTACGAACGCACATACGGCGCCGTACCCGGCCGACCGTACCGTCGTACCCCCGAGAAAGGGCCCCACCGTGGCCGCCAAGCCCGTGGCCAAGCGCCTCGTCGTGCTGGTCTCCGGATCCGGCACCAACCTCCAGGCGCTGCTCGACGCCATCGAGACCACCGGCGTCGAGGCGTACGGAGCCGAGATCGTCGCCGTCGGCGCCGACCGTGACGGCATCGAGGGGCTGGCGCGGGCCGAGCGTGCCGGGCTGCCCACCTTCGTGTGCAGGGTGAAGGACCACGCCACCCGTGAGCAGTGGGACGCCGCGCTCGCCGAGGCCGTCGCCGCCCACGAGCCCGACCTCGTGATCTCCGCCGGGTTCATGAAGATCGTGGGCAAGGAGTTCCTGGCCCGCTACGGCGGGCGGTTCGTGAACACCCACCCCGCCCTGCTCCCCAGTTTTCCCGGCGCCCACGGCGTCCGTGACGCGCTCGCGTACGGCGCCAAGGTCACCGGCTGCACCGTCCACTTCGTCGACGACGGCGTCGACACCGGGCCGATCATCGCGCAGGGCGTGGTGGAGGTCCGGGACGAGGACGACGAGAGCGCTCTGCACGAGCGCATCAAGGAAGTCGAGCGAAGGCTGCTCGTCGAGGTCGTGGGGCGGATCGCCCGCAACGGCTATCGCATTGAGGGACGAAAGGTAGTTATCCAGTGACCGCCGAGAGCAAGACCGCTGAGAACACCAGGCGGCCCCTTCGCCGGGCGCTCGTCAGCGTCTACGACAAGACGGGCCTCGAAGACCTCGCGCGCGGCCTGCACGAGGCGGGCGTCGCACTCGTCTCCACCGGGTCCACGGCCGCGCGTATCGCCGCCGCCGGCGTCCCCGTCACCAAGGTCGAGGAGCTGACCGGCTTCCCGGAGTGCCTGGACGGCCGGGTGAAGACCCTGCACCCGCGGGTGCACGCGGGCATCCTCGCCGACCTGCGTCTCGAGGACCACCAGCGGCAGCTCGCCGAGCTGGGCGTGGAGCCGTTCGACCTGGTCGTCGTCAACCTCTACCCGTTCCGCGAGACCGTCGCCTCGGGCGCCTCCCCGGACGAGTGCGTCGAGCAGATCGACATCGGCGGCCCGTCCATGGTCCGCGCGGCCGCCAAGAACCACCCGTCGGTCGCCGTGGTCACCAGCCCGCACCGTTACGCGGACGTCCTCGACGCGGCCGCGAACGGCGGCTTCGACCTCACCACCCGCAAGCGGCTGGCCGCCGAGGCGTTCCAGCACACCGCGGCGTACGACGTGGCCGTGGCGAGCTGGTTCGCGAGCGAGTACGCCCCCGTCGACGACTCGGCGTTCCCCGACTTCCTCGGTGCCACCTGGGAGCGGAAGAACACCCTGCGGTACGGCGAGAACCCGCACCAGCCCGCCGCGCTCTACGTGGACGGCACCGGCGGCGGCCTCGCCGAGGCCGAGCAGCTGCACGGCAAGGAGATGTCGTACAACAACTACACGGACACGGACGCCGCCCGCCGTGCCGCGTACGACCACGACGAGCCGTGCGTCGCGATCATCAAGCACGCCAACCCGTGCGGCATCGCCGTCGGCGCGGACGTCGCCGAGGCGCACCGCAAGGCGCACGCCTGCGACCCGCTGTCCGCGTTCGGGGGCGTGATCGCGGTCAACCGCCCGGTCTCCAAGGAGATGGCCGAGCAGGTCGCCGAGATCTTCACCGAGGTCATCGTCGCGCCCGACTACGAGGACGGCGCGCTCGAAGCCCTCACCAAGAAGAAGAACATCCGCGTCCTGCGCTGCCCGCAGGGCCCGGCGGGCACGGTCGAGGTCAAGCCGGTGGACGGCGGTGTCCTCCTCCAGGAGACCGACCGCCTCCAGGCCGCCGGCGACGACCCGGCCACCTGGACCCTGGCGACCGGCGAGGCGCTGGACGAGGCCGGGCTGGCCGAGCTGGCCTTCGCCTGGAGGGCCTGCCGCGCGGTCAAGTCCAACGCGATCCTCCTCGCCAAGGGCGGCGCCTCCGTCGGCGTCGGCATGGGCCAGGTCAACCGCGTCGACTCCGCCAAGCTGGCCGTGGAGCGCGCCGGCGCCGAGCGCGCCCAGGGCTCCTACGCCGCCTCCGACGCCTTCTTCCCCTTCCCCGACGGTCTGGAGATCCTCGTCGAGGCCGGTGTGAAGGCGGTCGTGCAGCCGGGCGGCTCGGTCCGCGACGAGCTGGTCGTGGAGGCCGCGAAGAAGGCGGGCGTCACGATGTACTTCACGGGCACGCGGCACTTCTTCCACTGAGCCGCCACTCCCACTGACGCACCAGGGCCGTGTCCCCCCTTCGACGGGTGGGACACGGCCCTTGGTGCGGACGGCCCGCGAACGCTCAGTAGCGCGGGCGGGAGAACCAGGCGGTGCCGCTGGGCACGACCGGGGCGGCCGCGATGATGCCGCCGAAGATCAGCCAGAGCAGCGGGCCGATGACCGACGACGCCATGCCGGTGTCGAGGCCGACGAACAGCCCGAGCAGGCCCACGATCGCGCCGAGCGCCCCGTAGATCACCGCGGTGATGCGGATGCCCTGGCCGCCCTTGCCGAACTTGACGCCGAGCGTGATGGAGAGCGCGGCCAGCGCGGCGGCGATCAGCGCGAAGACGGCGAAGATGCCGGCCGCGGCGTCACCGCCGTCGCCGAGCGAGGAGAAGCCGAGCTCGTCCGCGCCGTCCGACATGTCGCTGGCGAACGCCGCGAAGTAGACGAAGGCCAGCGCGCCCAGTATCTGCACCGCCGAGATGATGAACAGGAAGACGCGGGCGGTGACCAGCAGGCCCGGCATGGACTGCGGGGCCATCATGTTGGCGCCCGGGTAGCCGGGGTATCCGGCGGGGTAGCCGGGCTGCTGCTGCGGGTAGCCGTAGCCCTGCTGCGGCGGTACGCCGGGCGGGGCCTGCTGCGGGTAGCCGTATCCGGGAGCGGCGGCAGGCGGCTGCTGGGGCGGCTGCCCGTAGGGGTTGTTCGGGTCGCCGAAACTCATGGCGGGCCTTCCTCCGTTTGCATGAAGTGCGGGGACGAGACGCGGCGCGATGCGGAGGAAGGTTCTACAGATGCGGTTCGTCCCCCCGGTACTGCCCGCGGCACTGTGGCCTCAATCGTTCTTCAGCCACCGCCGACTTGTCCAGCCGCATTCCCTATGTGTTGTGCAAGTGCAACCTCGTCGATCTTGGGCGCTTCCGTTCCGGGAGACCCGGATTGGAACCGGGGGCCGGTCATCCGGGAGGATGGGGCCATGACCGCCCAGATTCTCGATGGCAAGGCCACCGCAGCCGCGATCAAGTCCGATCTGACCGCCCGCGTGGCGGCGCTGAAGGAGAAGGGCGTCACGCCCGGCCTCGGCACGATCCTGGTCGGGGACGACCCCGGCAGCCAGAAGTACGTCGCGGGCAAGCACCGCGACTGCGCCCAGGTCGGCATCGCCTCCATCCAGCGCCAACTGCCCGCCACGGCCACGCAGGAGGAGATCGAGGCGGTCGTCCGCGAGCTCAACGAGGACCCTGCCTGCACCGGTTACATCGTGCAGCTGCCGCTGCCCAAGGGCATCGACGAGAACCGGATCCTGGAGCTGATGGACCCGGACAAGGACGCCGACGGTCTGCACCCGATGAACCTCGGCCGGCTGGTGCTCAACGAGCCCGCCCCGCTGCCCTGCACCCCCAACGGCGTCCTCACCCTGCTGCGCCGGTACGGCGTGGAGATCAAGGGCGCCGAGGTCGTGGTCGTCGGCCGCGGTGTGACCATCGGCCGCCCGATGCCGCTGCTGCTCACCCGCCGCAGCGAGAACGCCACCGTGACCCAGTGCCACACCGGCACCCGTGATCTGTCGGCGCACCTCAAGCGCGCGGACATCATCGTCGCCGCGGCCGGTTCGGCCCATCTGATCCGGCCCGAGGACGTCAAGCCGGGCGCGGCCGTCCTCGACGTCGGTGTCTCGCGCAGCGCCGAGGGGAAGATCGTCGGCGATGTGCACCCGGACGTCGCCGAGGTGGCCGGCTGGATCTCCCCGAACCCCGGCGGTGTCGGCCCGATGACGCGGGCGCAGCTGCTGGTCAACGTGGTCGAGGCGGCGGAGCGCAGTGTCGGCTGAGCGGAGCCCGGAGCGGGCCGGGGCGCCGGACGCGGAGCGCGCCACCGGTGACGAGGAGCCGAGGGTCACGGGCAGCACGCCCGAGACCGTCGAGGTGCGGGACGCGATCAGCGCGCCCGACGCCGAGGGCCGGCCCCGCCGGGTCACGCGCCGCTTCCCGCTGTTCACCCGGGACACCGCGCGCCCCGAGGGCGGCGGCCGGGCCGCTTCCGGCGCGGCCCCGGCGCCGGCCCGGCAGTGGCCGGTGCTCGCCGTGCTGCTCACGGTCGGCCTGGGGCTGCTGCTGACCGCCCTGGACGCGTTCCGGCTCGGCACGCTGCTGGTGGGGGTCGCGCTGCTCGGCGGCGCGGTCTTGCGCTGGCTGCTGCCGAGCGTCGGGCTGCTCGCGGTCCGGTCCCGGTTCACGGACATCGCCACCTACGGCGTGCTGGGCACCGTCATCGTGCTGCTGGCGCTGATGGTGCAGCCGAAGCCCTGGCTGGAGATCCCGTTCCTCAAGGACACCCTGCATTTCACGGTCAGCAGCTGACCGGCGGGAGCGGCGGCCCGTCCTCACCCCCGTGAGAGGACGGGCCGCCGCCCTCGAACAACCTCCCGCACGGCGAACGGCGTGTTCAACGTCTGTCAGTTCGCTGTGGCACGGAAGTGACCGTTCCGCTACGGTGTCCGCGCGTTGTCGCACACCGGCGTACGGGGGCTGGTGAGCGGCCGTAAAACGCCTGATACGGACGAGACGGATCATGTGTCCCTGTTGTGTCGATGTATTGACAAGTTCGGGGATGTGCGGCCAAGGCACTGCACAGCGTGGCTAATGTGTCCCATCGGGCAATAAGGTCGGGCAATCAGGACGCGCGGGGGTGCGTCGTCGCCGGGGGAACTGCGATCCTGACGGCGCGCATCCCCGTGGGCGGGGGAACAGCAAGCACGAACCGGGGGGAAGAGGGGGGAAGCAATGCCTCGTTGGAAGGCCTTGCCGGATGAACTCGATCCGCAGATCAGGGAGTTCACCAGCCAGCTGCGGCGGCTCGTGGACCGCAGCGGCCTGAGCGTCGCCGCGGTCGCCGACCGCACCGGCTACAGCAAGACGTCCTGGGAGCGTTATCTGGGCGGTCGCCTGCTCGCGCCCAAGGGCGCGATCGTGGCCCTGGCCGAGGTGACCGGCACCAATCCGGTCCATCTGACGACGATGTGGGAGCTCGCCGAACGCGCCTGGAGCCGTTCGGAGATGCGCCACGACATGACCATGGAGGCCATCCGGATCTCGCAGGCGCGCGCCGCGCTCAGCGAGTTCGGCCCGCCGCCGGCGGGTGCCCAGGGCGGCAGGACGGCCCGGCGCGGCGCCAGCGCCACCGCCACGCCCGGCATCGCGGGCCCGGCCGGTGTCGCCCCGACGGTGCCGCCGCAGCCCACCGCGTCCGACGCGGACGCCCGGTCGTCCTCGGCCGGATCCTCCGGCGGCGGCTCCGGCGTCAACTCCTGGGGCGTCGCCGGATACACCGGGCCGTCCTCGGCGGGCGGCCGGGCGGCCGGTGGCGGTGCCCGCCCCGCGGGCGGACGCGCGTCCGGCGCGGGCGGCACGGCGACCCCGTCCGCCTCCGCCCCGGCGGGCGGCGGCAAGCGGCGGCTGACGATGTTCCTCGCGGGCGTCGTCGGTGTGCTCGTCGTGGTCGCGGGCGCGTTCTTCCTCACCCAGGGCGGCGGGGAGAACGCGAACGCCGGTGCGACGGCGTCGCCCTCGCCGTCCGTCACCACCGATGCCGCGCTGCCGCCCGGCGTGAAGTGCAGCGGCGACGGCTGCACCGGCAAGGACGCGGAGAGCATGGGGTGCAGCGGCGACCTGGTGACCACCGCCAGGACCGCCACCCTCGGCACCACCGTCATCGAGGTCCGCTACAGCGAGACCTGCGGCGCCGCCTGGGGCCGTATCACGCAGGCCGCGCAGGGGGACGCGGTCGAGGTGAGCGCGGGCAAGGCCCGGGAGAACGGCTCGATCACCACGGCCGGCGACACCATCGCGTACACCCCGATGGTGGCCGTCAAGGACGCCGGTGACGCCGTCGCGTGCGCGACGCTGGCGTCGGGCGAGAAGGGCTGCACCGAGTAGCGGCGACGGCCGGAAGAACGGCCGGAAGAGCGGCCGGAAGAGCGGCCGGGAAAACAGCTGAGAAAAAATAGGTGTGGCCGCCCGGATCCGGGGCAGGCGGAACGTACCCCCACGGGAGTCCGGCGAGAATTCGGAACCCCCGCACGGCGGCCGCCTTCGTCCCCCCTCTCCCGGACGGGCGGCCGCCTTTCTTTTCCGGCCGCCGTCCTTTCCGGCCGCGCCGCTCCGGCAGTCGGGCGGTCTGTGGGCTGGGCCACACCGACCCGGGGGTCCGGCATCCCGGATGCGCGATAGCCTGACCCGCGGATATCTCTTGACGCCAAGAGATCGATCATCCGGTACCCCAGGGGCAGGGACGCCCCACCGCCAGCTGTCATACGGAGAACGCCATGACCCGCACTCCCGTGAACGTCACCGTCACCGGCGCGGCCGGCCAGATCGGTTACGCCCTGCTCTTCCGCATCGCCTCCGGCCAGCTGCTCGGCGCGGACGTGCCGGTCAATCTCCGCCTCCTGGAGATCACCCCGGCGCTCAAGGCCGCCGAGGGCACCGCGATGGAGCTGGACGACTGCGCGTTCCCGCTGCTCCAGGGCATCGAGATCACCGACGACCCGAACGTGGCCTTCGACGGCGCCAACGTCGCCCTGCTCGTGGGCGCCCGCCCGCGCACCAAGGGCATGGAACGCGGCGACCTGCTGGAGGCCAACGGCGGCATCTTCAAGCCGCAGGGCCAGGCCATCAACGCCCACGCCGCGGACGACATCAAGGTGCTCGTCGTCGGCAACCCGGCCAACACCAACGCCCTGATCGCCCAGGCCGCCGCCCCGGACGTACCGGCCGAGCGCTTCACCGCGATGACCCGCCTGGACCACAACCGCGCGCTGACCCAGCTGGCGAAGAAGACGGGCTCCACGGTCGCCGACATCAAGCGGCTGACCATCTGGGGCAACCACTCCGCCACCCAGTACCCGGACATCTTCCACGCCACCATCGCCGGCAAGAACGCCGCCGAGGTCGTCAACGACGAGAAGTGGCTGGCCGAGGACTTCATCCCGACCGTCGCCAAGCGCGGTGCCGCCATCATCGAGGCCCGTGGCGCCTCGTCGGCCGCCTCCGCCGCCAACGCCGCCATCGACCACGTCCACACCTGGGTCAACGGCACCGCCGAGGGCGACTGGGTCTCCATGGGCATTCCGTCGGACGGCTCCTACGGCGTCCCGGAGGGCCTGATCTCCTCCTTCCCGGTCACCGTCAAGGACGGCAAGTACGAGATCGTCCAGGGCCTGGAGATCAACGAGTTCTCCCGCGCCCGCATCGACGCCTCCGTCCAGGAGCTGGCGGAGGAGCGCGAGGCGGTCCGCGGTCTCGGCCTCATCTGATTGTCCTCCCGGCGGTCGGTGCGCTATATTTGATCAAGCACCGGCCGCCGCAACTCGCGGCGCCAGGTCGTGCGTTGGTGGTCCAAGGAAAGACGCCCCGCTTCCTGCGGGGAAATGCAGGTGCAAGGCCTGCCCGGCGCTCCGATGAACGAGGCCCGTCCCGCAGCAGCGGGGCGGGCCTCGTCGCATGCCGCCGCCGATTCCGCGTCGCGGACGGCCGCGAAGGACCCTTTACGCCGCCGCCGCACCTGTGTATTGCCCGGAAATGTCCGTAAGTTCCGTGAGGCAGCCCACTTTCCGAACCGGATTGCGCATGCCCCGGAGGGGCACGGGCAGGTGCTCCCGGTCCTGAACGGGACGCACAGGAACGGAAGGCAACACCAGGCATGGCGGACATTACGGAACTCCAGGCTCGGAAGAGCGTCCACGCGGCAGGCGTATGGCGGCACGCCGTCTCCGGCGCCACGCGCACGATCCTCGACCCCGCGGACGCCGCACCGTTCGCCCTGGTCGCGGAGGGCGACGAGAAGGACGCGGACCTCGCCGTAGAGGCCGCGCGGGACGCCTTCGACGGCGGCGCCGGCGCATGGCCCCGCACCCCCGTCGCCGAGCGTGCCGCCCTGCTGCGCCGCGTCGCCGACCTCCTCGTGCGCGACCGCGAGGAACTGGGGCTGCTGGAGAGCCGCGACGCGGGCAAGACCGTGGAGGAGGGCCGCGTCGACATCGACTGCGTGGCCGACGCCTTCCGCTACTTCGCCGACCTCGTCGCCGCGGAGGCCCCCGGCCGGGTCGTCGACGCCGGGTCGCCCGACGTCCACAGCGTCGTCGTCCACGAGCCGGTCGGCGTCTGCGCGCTGATCACCCCCTGGAACTACCCCCTGCTCCAGGCCAGTTGGAAGATCGCCCCGGCGCTCGCGGCGGGCAACACCTTCGTGGTCAAGCCCAGCGAGATCACCCCGATGACCACCATCGCCCTCATCGGGCTGCTGGCCGAGGCCGGACTGCCCGCCGGTGTCGCCAACCTCGTCACCGGCCCCGGCCACACCGTCGGCGCCCGCCTCGCCGAGCACCCCGACGTCGACCTGGTCTCCTTCACCGGCGGCCTGGCCAGCGGCGTCAAGGTCGCCCAGGCGGCGGCCCCCACCGTCAAGAAGGTCGCCCTCGAACTCGGCGGCAAGAACCCCAACGTCGTCTTCGCCGACGCCTGCGCCACCGACGAGGGCTTCGACACCGCCGTCGACCAGGCGCTCAACGCGGCCTTCATCCACAGCGGCCAGGTCTGCTCGGCCGGCGCGCGGCTCATCGTCGAGGAGGCGGTCCGGGAGCGGTTCGTCGCCGAACTGGCCCGCCGGGCCGCGAGGATCCGCCTGGGCCGGGGCACCGCGGACGGCGTCGAGTGCGGGCCGCTCGTCTCCGAACAGCACCGGGCCAAGGTCGAGGCGTACGTCGCCTCCGCGCTGGCGGAGGGCGCGGTGCTGCGCACCGGCGGCAAGCGGCCCGAACCGGCCCCGGAGCGGCCGGAGAGCGGGTACTTCTACGAGCCGACCGTCCTCGACGCATGCCACCGCGAGATGAGGGTCGTACGCGAGGAGGTCTTCGGGCCGGTCCTGACCGTCGAGACCTTCCGCACCGAGGACGAGGCCGTCGCGCTCGCCAACGACACCGAGTACGGCCTCGCCGGCGCCGTCTGGACCGCCGACGCGGGCCGCGCCCGGCGGGTGGCCGGCCGGCTGCGCCACGGCACCGTCTGGATCAACGACTTCCACCCCTACCTCCCGCAGGCGGAGTGGGGCGGCTTCGGCAGGAGCGGCGTGGGCCGTGAACTGGGTCCCGCCGGACTCGCGGAGTACCGCGAGAGCAAGCACGTCTACCAGAACCTCGCCCCGCGGCCGGTCCGCTGGTTCGCCGGCTGACTCCCACGCCACCTCCGGCCCCCAGGCCACCTGCGGCCCCAGGCCACCTGCGTTCCCCACCACGTCACCTGCGGCCCCCGCGCCACCTCCGGCCCCCACACCGGTTTCACTCCCAGGAGCAAGCACCCCATGTCCCAGACCCCCCACGTCTACGACTACGTCGTCATAGGCGGCGGCACCGCGGGCTCGGTCATCGCCTCCCGGCTGACCGAGAACCCGGATGTCACCGTCGCCGTCATCGAGGGCGGCCCCAGCGACGTCGGCCGCGACGACGTCCTCACCCTGCGCCGCTGGATGGGCCTGCTCGGCGGCGAACTGGACTACGACTACCCGACCACCGAGCAGCCGCGCGGCAACTCCCACATCCGGCACAGCCGCGCCCGCGTCCTCGGCGGCTGCTCCTCCCACAACACGCTGATCGCCTTCAAGCCGCTGCCGTCCGACTGGGACGAGTGGGAGGAGGCCGGCGCCAAGGGCTGGGGCGCGGTGCCGATGGAGGCGTACTTCGCCCGGCTGGAGAACAACATCGTCCCGGTCGACGAGAAGGACCGGAACGCCATCGCCCGCGACTTCGTCGACGCCGCCCAGGCCGCGCTCGGTGTGCCGCGCGTCGAGGGCTTCAACCGGAAGCCGTTCACCGAGGGCGTCGGCTTCTTCGACCTCGCCTACCACCCGGAGGACAACAAGCGCTCCTCCGCGTCGGTGGCGTACCTGCACCCGGTGATGGACGAGCGCCCCAACCTGACGATCCTGCTGGAGACCTGGGCGTACCGGCTGGAGCTGGACGGCACCC
The DNA here is from genome assembly GCF_040298625.1 of Streptomyces sp. NPDC001532. Lineage (NCBI taxonomy): Bacteria > Bacillati > Actinomycetota > Actinomycetes > Kitasatosporales > Streptomycetaceae > Streptomyces > Streptomyces sp. NPDC001532. Next base: position 34,817 of record NZ_JBEPAL010000043.1, on the reverse strand, counting down.
GCGCCGAGGGCGTCCGTGTGCGGACCAAGGACGGCGAGGAACTGCTGGTCAGGGCCCGCGAAGAGGTCGTGCTGTGCGCGGGCGCGGTCGACTCGCCGCGGCTGCTGCTGCACTCCGGCATCGGCCCGAGGGCGGACCTGGAGGCGCTGGGCATACCCGTGGCGCACGATCTGCCCGGCGTCGGCGAGAACCTGCTCGACCACCCGGAGTCGGTGATCGTCTGGGAGACCCACGGTCCGATCCCGGAGAACTCGGCCATGGACTCCGACGCCGGCCTGTTCGTGCGCCGCGACCCCGAACACCCGGGCCCCGATCTGATGTTCCACTTCTACCAGATCCCGTTCACGGACAATCCGGAGCGACTGGGCTACGAACGGCCGTCGTACGGGGTGTCCATGACCCCGAACATCCCCAAGCCGAAGAGCCGCGGCCGGCTCTACCTGACCAGCCCGGACCCGGCCGTGAAGCCCGCCCTCGACTTCCGCTACTTCACCGACGAGGACGACTACGACGCCCGCACCCTCGTCGACGGCATCCGCGTCGCCCGCGAGATCGCCAGGACCGAACCGCTGTCGACCTGGCTCAAGCGCGAGGTCTGCCCCGGCCCGGCCGTCACCGGCGACGAGGAGCTGAGCGAGTACGCCCGCAAGGCCGCGCACACCGTCTACCACCCGGCCGGCACCTGCAGGATGGGCGCCGCCGACGACGAACTCGCGGTCGTCGACCCCGAGCTGCGCATCCGCGGCCTGGAGGGCATCCGGATCGCCGACGCGTCCGTCTTCCCGACCATGACGGCGGTGAACCCGATGATCGGGGTGCTGATGGTCGGGGAGCGGGCCGTCGACCTGATCGGTGGTGACGCCCGATGAGTACCGCCAACCCCACCCCCGAAACCCTCACCCCTCCCGTCTTCTCGGTCGAGGGCCTGTGGAAGGTCTTCGGCCCCAAGGCCGACCGCGTCCCGGCCGACCCCGAGCTGGCCGCCCTCACCCCCGCCGAGCTGCGCGCCCGCACCGGCTGCACCGCCGCCGTCCGCGATGTCGGCTTCGAGGTCCGCAAGGGCGAGGTCTTCGTCGTCATGGGCCTGTCCGGCTCCGGCAAGTCCACCCTGGTGCGCTGTCTGACCCGGCTGATCGAACCGACGGCCGGCACCATCGCCATCGACGGCGAGGACGTCCGCGCCATGGACAAGGCGCGGCTGCGCGCACTGCGCCGCCACCGCGCGGCCATGGTCTTCCAGCACTTCGGCCTGCTGCCGCACCGCACCGTCCTCGACAACGTGGCCTACGGCCTGGAGATCCAGGGCGTCGGCAAGGCCGAGCGGCGCGCGAAGGCCGCCGAGGTCGTCGCCAAGGTGGGCCTGGCGGGCATGGAACGGCGGCGGCCCGGCCAGCTGTCCGGCGGTCAGCAGCAGCGGGTCGGCCTCGCGCGGGCGCTGGCCGTGGACCCCGAGGTGCTGCTGTTCGACGAGCCGTTCAGCGCGCTCGACCCGCTGATCCGGCGGGAGATGCAGGAGGAGGTCGTCCGGCTGCACCGCGACGAGGGCCGCACGATGGTCTTCATCACCCACGACCTCGCCGAGGCGCTGAAGCTCGGCGACCGGATCGCGCTGATGCGCGACGGCCGGATCGTGCAGCTCGGCACCCCCGAGGAGATCGTCGGCTCCCCGGCCGACGACTACGTCCGCGAGTTCGTCCGGGACGTGCCGCGCGAGCAGGTCATGACGGCCCGTACGGCCATGCGGCCCGCGTCCGCGGAGGAGGCCGGAGCGGGCCCCGCCGTCGCGCCGCAGGCCACCGTCGCGGAGGCCATCGAGGCCGTCGCCCGCAGCGGCGGACCCGCCCGGGTGATGGACGGGCCGCGCTGCCTGGGCGTCGTCGACCACCAGGGGCTGCTGGCCGTGGTCGCGGGGACGGAACCGGGAGCGGGCGCGGTAGTGCAGACCCGTGGGGACGCGGGAGCGGAGATCCCTGGGGCCGCGGGAGCCCGGACCCCCGAGACCTCCGAGGGCGCGGGAGCCGAGACCCCTGAGGGCGGGGGAGTGGAGTCCGGCAGGGGACGCGGGGCGAAGGCGCACGGGGAGGCCGCTTGATGGCGACCGTCACGGCGTCCGCGCCGCGCACCCTCCCAGCCGTCCTGAAGAACCGTGCCGTGGCCAAGCTGGCGGTCCTCGCGCTCGCCGCGATCGTCCTCGTACCGCTGGCGCACAGCCGCTGGGCGAGCGGTTCCTGGCCGGACGCGCTGACCGTCGACCTGACCGGCCCGCTCACGGACACCAGCGGCTGGATCATCGACAACCGCGACAGCCACCCGCTGTTCCTCTACTTCTTCGGGCACGTCAGCAACGCCGTCGTGCTCTCCGTCCGCGCCGTCTACCTCGCCCTGCTCGCCGCCGGGTGGGCGGGCGTGACGGCGCTGGGCGCCTTCGTCGCCTGGCGGGTCGCGGGAGCGCGGCTCGCGCTGGGCACGGCGGCCGCGTTCCTCGCCTGCGGGCTGCTCGGCATGTGGGTGCCGACCATGCAGACGCTGGCCCTGATGACGGTCGCGGTGCTCGCGTCGGTCGCCGTGGGCGCCCTGCTCGGGCTCGCGGCCGGACTGTCCGACCGGATGGACCGGATCCTGCGGCCCGTGCTGGACACCATGCAGGTGCTCCCGGCCTTCGCCTATCTGCTGCCGGTCGTCCTGGTGTTCGGCATCGGCGTCCCCGCCGCCGTCCTCGCCACCGTCGTCTACGCCGCCCCGCCGATGGCCCGCCTCACCGCGCTCGGCCTGCGCGGCGCCGACCGGGGCGTCCTGGAGGCCGTGGAGTCGCTGGGCGCGACGGCCCGGCAGCGACTGCTGACCGCCCGGCTGCCGCTGGCCCGCAAGGAACTGCTGCTCGGCGTCAACCAGACGATCATGATGGCGCTGTCCATGGCGGTGATCGCCTCGGTGATCGGCGCCGGCGGCCTCGGCGACCGCGTCTACCAGGCGCTGGCCTCGGTCGACGTGGGCGCGGCGCTGGCCGCGGGCATCCCGATCGTGCTGCTGGCGGTCGTCCTGGACCGGGTGACCGGTGCCGCGGGCGGCGGCACCGCCGCACCCCGGCGCGCACTGTGGCCGTACGCCCTGGCCGCCGCGGTGGCGGTGACCGCCGCCGGACGCCTGACGGGTCGCGCCGACTGGCCCGAGGCCTGGACCCTGAACATCGCCACGCCCGTCAACCGGGCCGTCGACTGGATGACCGACCACCTGTACTCCGGTGTGCCCGTCGTCGGCGGTACCGGCGACTGGGCGGCCCGCTTCACCACCTGGGTGCTCGACCCGCTCCGGGACGGCCTCCAGTGGCTGCCCTGGTGGTCGGTGCTGCTGGTGGTCGCCGCCCTCGCCTGGCTGATCGGCACCTGGCGCACCACGCTGACCGCCGTGCTCGCCATGGCGGCGATCGGGGAGCTCGGCGTGTGGGAGCCGTCCCTGGACACGCTGTCGCAGGTGCTGGCGGCGGTCGCCGTCACTCTCGTCCTGGGCGTCGCCACCGGTGTCGCGGCCGCCCGCAGCGACCGCTTCGAGCGGCTGCTGCGGCCCGTCCTGGACGTCCTTCAGACGATGCCGCAGTTCGTCTACCTCATCCCGGTGGTCGCCCTCGCCGGCGTCGGCCGCGCCCCCGCCGTCGCCGCCGCCGTCGTCTACGCGCTGCCCGCCGTCGTCCGTATCACCGCGCAGGGGCTGCGCCAGGTCGACCCGGCCGCGCTGGAGTCGGCCCGCTCGCTCGGCGCGACCGGCGGCCAGCAGCTGCGGCAGGTGCAGCTCCCGCTCGCCCGCCGGTCCCTGCTCCTCGCCGTCAACCAGGGCGTGGTGCTCGTGCTCGCCGTCGTCATCATCGGCGGCCTGGTCGGCGGCGGCGCGCTCGGCTACGACGCCGTCTTCGGCCTCGCCCAGGGCGACCTGGCGACCGGCCTGGTCGCCGGTGCCGCCATCGTCTGCCTGGGGCTGATGCTCGACCGGGTCACCCAGCCCGTGGACCGCCGTCCGACGAAGGGAGCGTGACATGCGACTCCGTACCACCTCCGTGGCCGCCGGCGCGTCCGCACTGCTGCTGACCGGCTGCGGCGCCGCCGACATGACCCGGCAGGCCTCGCCGTTCGCGAACGCCGAGGGCACGAGGAGCGTGACCCTGTCCGTCCAGTCCTGGGTCGGCGCCCAGGCCAACGTGGCCGTCGCCCAGTACCTGCTGGAGCACGAGCTGGGCTACCGCGTCGACACCGTCCAGGTCGACGAGATCCCCGCCTGGGACGCCCTCAGCCAGGGCCGCGTCGACGCGCTGCTGGAGGACTGGGGCCACCCCGAGCAGGAACAGCGGTACGTCGAGGACAAGAAGACGATCACGCCGGGCGGCGAGCTCGGCGTGACCGGACACATCGGCTGGTACGTCCCCACGTACTTCGCGAAGCGGCACCCCGACGTCACCGACTGGAAGAACCTGAACAAGTACGCCGACGAGTTCCGCACCGCGGAGAGCGGCGGCAAGGGCCAGCTGATGGACGGCTCGCCGTCCTACGTCACCAACGACAAGGCGCTGGTGCAGAACCTCGGCCTGGACTACCAGGTCGTCTTCGCCGGCTCCGAGGCCGCGCAGATCACCCAGATCAAGCAGTTCGCCAAGGAGAAGAAGCCCTTCCTGACGTACTGGTACTCGCCGCAGTGGCTGTTCGACAAGGTCCCCATGACCGAGGTGAAGCTGCCCGCCTACCGGGAGGGCTGCGACGCGGACCCGGCGAAGGTCGCCTGCGCCTATCCGCACACCCCGCTGCGCAAGTACCTCAACACCGACTTCGCCGAGAACGGCGGGGAGGCGGCGGCCTTCCTGAAGAAGTTCAAGTGGACCACCGAGGACCAGAACGAGGTCGCCCTGATGATCGCCGAGCAGAAGCTCAACCCGCAGGAGGCGGCGCGGAAGTGGGCCGAGCGGCACCGGTCCACCTGGAAGGCGTGGCTGCCGTGACGGTCACCACGCGGTGCTCCCCGCCGGGACGCGCCGGCTGACCATGAGCCGGTTCCAGCCGTTGACGACGGTGATCAGGGCGATGAGATGGGCCAGTTCGGTGCTGTCGAAGTGCCGGGCGGCCCTCTCGTACACCTCGTCCGGGACGAACCCGTCGGTGAGCACGGTGACCGCCTCGGTGAGCGCGAGCGCGGCCCGCTCGCGCGCGTCGAAGACGTCGTCCCCGGCCTCCTGCCAGACCGCGAGGAGGTCGAGGCGGCGTTCGCCCACCCCGTGCTCGCGGGCGATCCCCAGATGCATGTCCAGGCAGAACGCGCACCGGTTGAGCTGTGAGGCGCGGATCTGGACCAGTTCGGCGAGGACCGGGTCGCCGAGCCCCTGCCTCGCGGCGGCGCTCAAGGACCGCATCGCGGTTCGGACGCCGGGGGCGAGGTGCGTGGTGCGTGCGGTCACTTGTGGCCGCCCGGCTGGTAGTGGCCCGGCACGCGGCGGCAGGTCACGCCGAACCTGTTCCAGGCGTTGATCACCGTGACGGAGGCGATCAGCTGGACCAGCTCGGCCTCCTCGAAGACCTTCGCCGCCTTCGCGTACACCTCGTCCGGGACGAACCCGTCCGTCAGCACCGTGACGGCCTCGGTCAGCTCCAGCGCCGCCAGCTCCTTCTCGGTGTAGAAGTGCGGCGACTCCTCCCAGGCGCTCAGCTGGATGATCCGCTCGGCGCTCTCGCCCGCCGCCAGCGCGTCCTTGCTGTGCATGTCCAGGCAGAGCGCGCAGTGGTTGAGCTGCGAGGCCCGGATCTTCACCAGCTCGCGCAGCTTCGGGTCCAGGCCCTGCTGGGCGGCGGCGTCGAGCCGGACCATCGCCTTGAAGACCTCGGGGGCCAGAGCGGCCCAGTCCAGGCGGGCGGTGGGCTCGGGGGCGTACTGCGTGGTGGAGCCGGAGCCGGAGGTGGAGGCAGTGGCGGGCGCCGAGGCAGGGGAGGAGGCGGGGGCAGCGGTGGCGGCGGGGGTGTCGGTCGCCGTCGTGGTCGTGGGCGTCGTGTGCGTCATGTCCTCGACCCTAGGAACCTGGCGGCCCAGGCGTATGGTCCATTTCCATGGCGAAACCGTGGGCCACCCTGGGCATCGACCTGCACCTCGAACCGACCGGCGGCGCAGTGCGCCGCGGCCTCACCGACGCCCTGCGCGACGCCGTCCGCACCGGCCGGCTCGCCCCCGGCACCCGCCTGCCCTCCTCCCGCACCCTCGCCGCCGACCTCGGTCTCGCCCGCAACACCGTCGCCGGCGCCTACGCCGACCTGGTCGCCGAGGGCTGGCTCACCGCCCGCCAGGGCTCCGGCACCCGGGTCGCCGACCGCGCGGTGCCACGACCCGCCGACCGCCCGGCCCGCACGCCGAGCCGATCCGGCCGCCCCGCATACAGCCTCGTCCCCGGCACCCCCGACCTCGCCTCCTTCCCGCGCGGCCAGTGGCTCAAGGCCGCCCGCCGCGCCCTGACCACGGCCCCGAACGACGCCCTCGACTACGGCGACCCGCGCGGCCGCGTCGAACTGCGCACCGCCCTCGCCGGCTACCTCTCCCGGGCCCGCGGCGTCCGCACCGACCCCGACCGGATCGTCATCAGCGCCGGCTTCGCCCACGGCCTCCAGCTGCTCGCCCGGGTGCTGCGCGCCCGCGGACTGGCCGGCCTCGCCGTGGAGTCGTACGGCCTCGACGTGCACTGGAGGCTGGTCGAGCAGACGGGCCTGCGGACCGAGCCGCTGCCGTTCGACACCGCGGGCACCGAGGTCGACGGGCTCGACGAGGCCGGCGCCGTCCTGCTGACCCCCTCCCACCAGTTCCCCATGGGCGTGGCCCTGCGGCCCGAGCGCCGCGCCGCCGTCGTCGACTGGGCCCGCCGCACCGGCGGACTGATCCTCGAGGACGACTACGACGGCGAGTTCCGCTACGACCGCCAGCCCGTCGGCGCCCTCCAGGACCTCGACCCCGAACACGTCGTCTACCTGGGCACCGCCAGCAAGTCCCTCGCCCCCGGCCTCCGGCTGGGCTGGATGGTGCTGCCACCGTCACTGGTGGACGAGGTGCGCGGACTCGGCGGCTCAGCGGTGGCCGTCCTCGACCAGCTGACCCTCGCCGAGTTCATCACCTCCGGCGCCTACGACCGTCATGTCCGCGCCGCCCGGCTGCGCTACCGGCGCCGCCGCGACACACTCGTCGCCGCCGTCGCCGCACGCGCCCCCGAGGTGACGGTCACCGGCATCGCGGCCGGACTGCACGCCCTGCTCCAACTCCCGCCCGGCACCGAACAGCCCGTGGTCCGCGCCGCCGCCTGGCAGGGCCTCGCCGTGCACGGTCTGTCCCGCTACCGCCACCCCGCGGCCACCGGCCGCCCCGTCGACGCCCTCGTCGTCGGCTACGGCACTCCGCCCGACCACGCATGGGCGGGAACCTTGGAGGCCCTGTGCAACGTCCTGCCCTGAGGTGATCGTGCTCAGTCAGGACCCGTATGATTCCGGGCCGACGCCCACCGCGGGCACCGCACGGGGAGACGACGGGGAGAACACGGACATGGCAGAGACCCGGCGACGGCTGCGCTCCAGCACCGTAGTGCTCGGCGGAATGGGTGTGATCGCCGCGGCCCTCACCTCCTGCGGCTCCGACCCCGACCGCCGCTGCGTCGACCGCGACAGCTACGACTACATCAACGGCTACAAGGTCGTCGCGGACAAGAACTGCAAGTCCGGCTCCTCGTCCGGCACGTCCGGCAAGGGCAGGAAGACCTCCGGCAGCCGCGTCGACGCCGACTGGTACTACGACGCCGAAGTCAGCGGCGGCTACGCCGACTACGGCACCTTCAGCCGCGACGAGGCCGTCGACCGCGGCGGCTTCGGCTGCTCCGGCTCCGGCAGCGGCGGCGGCTGAGCGGCCCGCGCCATGGAACGCCGCACCACGGAGCCCCGCCCCGGCTGGCAGCAGACCGTCGAGGAACAAGGGCTCATCTACCCGCTCACCCGCTACCCCGACGACTCCCTGCGCCCCTACTGGGACGAGAGCGCCTACTACGTCTTCTCCCTCGACGAGGTCGAGGCGCTGGAGGAAGTCGTCGAGGAACTGCACCGCATGTGCCTGGCGGCGGCCGACCACATCGTCACCACCGACCGCTTCGCCGACCTCGGCATCACCGACCCGCGCATCGCCCGGGCCGTCGCCGAGGCCTGGCACCGCCGCGCCGAACTCCCCTCCGTCTACGGCCGCTTCGACCTCCGCTACGACGGCCGCGGCCCGGCCAAGCTGCTGGAGTACAACGCCGACACCCCCACCTCCCTCGTCGAGGCCGCCTCCCCCCAGTGGTTCTGGATGGAGGAACGCTTCCCCGGCGCCGACCAGTGGAACTCCCTCCACGAACGCCTCGTCGACGCCTGGAAGAAGCAGGCCCGCCTGCTCCCACCGGGAAGCCCCCTCTACTTCGCCCACTCCAGCGCCGACGAACTCGGCGAGGACCTGATGACGGTCGCCTACCTCAAGGAGACCGCCGAACAGGCCGGCCTCGACACCAGCTGGATCTCCATGGAGGAGATCGGCTGGGACCGGCTCTCAGGCCGCTTCGTCGACCAGCAGCTCCGCTTCATCCGCAGCTGCTTCAAGCTCTACCCCTGGGAATGGCTGACCACCGACCGCTTCGCCGACCACGTCCTCGACACCCTGGACAACGGCGGCGGCACCGGCACCACCCTGTGGATCGAGCCCGCCTGGAAGATGCTGCTCAGCAACAAGGCCCTCCTCGCCATCCTCTGGGAGCTCTACCCCGGCCACCCCAACCTCCTCCCCGCCTACCTCGACGGCCCCCGCGACCTCCCCGCCACCACGGGCTACGTCGCCAAGCCCCTGCTGGGCCGCGAAGGCGCCGGGGTCACCGTCCACGAGCCCGGCACCGACCCCGTCCCGCGCGACGAACGCTGCTGCTACCAGGCCCTGGCCCCCCTCCCCGACTTCGACGGCAACCGTGTCGTCCTCGGCGCCTGGGTGGTCGAGAACGAGTCCGCGGGCCTGGGCATCCGCGAGTCCTCCGGCCTGATCACGGACGAGTACGCCCGCTTCCTGCCGCACGTGATCCTCTGACCGCGATCCTCTGAGGGCGGGCGCCGGCATCGGCGGCGCCTACAAGCCCAGCACCGCCCGCAGCTGCGCCAGCCCCCAGTCCAGATCCTCCTCGCCGATGACCAGCGGCGGAGCGATCCGGATCGTCGAGCCATGGGTGTCCTTCACCAGCACACCCCGGTCCATCAGCTTCTCGGACAGCTCCCGCCCCGTGCCGAACCGCGGATGCACGTCCACCCCCGCCCACAGCCCCCGCCCGCGCACCTGCGTCACCCGGCCCGTCCCGGTCAGCTCCGCCAACTCGCGGTGCAGCCGCTCGCCCAGCTCCGCCGACCGTGCCTGGTACTCGCCCGACTGCAGCATCGCGATCACCTCCAGCGCCACCGCGCACGCCAGCGGATTCCCGCCGAACGTCGACCCGTGCTCCCCGGGCCGGAACACCCCCAGCACCTCGGCCGACGACACCACCGCCGACACCGGCACGATCCCGCCGCCCAGCGCCTTGCCCAGCACATACGCGTCCGGCACCACCCCCTCGTGCTCACAGGCGAACGTCCGCCCGGTCCGCCCGAGACCCGACTGGATCTCGTCCGCGATCAGCAGCACGTTCCGCTCCCGCGTCAGCTCCCGCACCGCCGGCAGATAACCGGCCGGCGGCACCAGTACCCCCGCCTCGCCCTGGATCGGCTCGATCAGCACGGCGACCGTGTTCTCCGTGAGCGCCGCCCGCATCGCCGTCAGATCCCCGTACGGCACGATCTCGAAGCCCGGCGTGTACGGCCCGTAGTCCGCCCGCGCCTCCGGATCGGTGGAGAAGCTGATGACGGTGGTGGTCCGGCCGTGGAAGTTGCCGCCCGCCACCACGATCTTCGCCATCTCGGCCGGCACCTTCTTGACCCGGTAGCCCCACTTCCGGGCGGTCTTCACCGCCGTCTCCACCGCCTCCGCGCCGGTGTTCATCGGCAGCACCATCTCCATCCCGCACAGCTCCGCCAACTGCGCGCAGAACGCGGCGAACCGGTCGTGGTGGAACGCCCGCGACGTCAGCGTCACCCGGTCCAGCTGTGCCTTCGCCGCCTCGATCAGCCGGCGGTTGCCGTGCCCGAAGTTGAGCGCCGAGTAACCGGCCAGCAGATCCAGATAGCGGCGCCCCTCCACATCGGTCATCCACGCCCCCTCAGCGGTGGCGACCACCACCGGCAACGGGTGATAGGTGTGCGCGCTGTGCGCCTCGGCGGCGGCGACGAGGTCTTCCGTAGCGGTCACGGCATCTCCAGACGGTGGACCAGAAGATGGGAGCGCCCTCCTTCCTATCCTCGCTCGCATGGTGGACGCGGGACCTTCGCCGTCCGGCGCGCCCGGTAGGCTGAACCACGGGCCGTGACTGGCGCGCTTGGGATGGGACCGACCATCGGGGAGCGGCCCTGCGGGAAACTGTGCCGTGCGCCTGGGCCGAACCGTGTACGCCGAACGCCACGTCCGGAGGTCCCCTGATGTCTGACGCATCCGCTCCCCTCTCCACCGAGTCCACCGCCTTCCGTGCCGCCCTCGACGTGATCCGCGCCGTCGAGCCGCGTGTGGCCGACGCCATCGGCCAGGAGGTTTCCGACCAGCGCGAGATGCTCAAGCTGATCGCCTCCGAGAACTACGCCTCCCCGGCCACCCTGCTGGCCATGGGCAACTGGTTCAGCGACAAGTACGCCGAGGGCACCATCGGCCGCCGCTTCTACGCCGGCTGTCGCAACGTCGACACCGTCGAGTCGCTGGCCGCCGAGCACGCCAAGGAGCTCTTCGGCGCCCGCCACGCCTACGTCCAGCCGCACTCCGGCATCGACGCCAACCTCGTCGCCTTCTGGTCCGTGCTCGCCGACCGCGTCGAGGTGCCCTTCCTGGAGAAGGCCGGCGTCCGCCAGATGAACGACCTCACCGACGCCGACTGGGCCGAACTGCGCCACGCCTTCGGCAACCAGCGGATGCTCGGCATGTCCCTGGACGCCGGCGGTCACCTCACCCACGGCTTCCGCCCGAACATCTCCGGCAAGATGTTCGACCAGCGCTCCTACGGCACCGACCCGACCACCGGCCTGATCGACTACGAGGCGCTGCGCGCCCAGGCCCGCGAGTTCAAGCCGCTGATCATCGTCGCCGGCTACTCCGCCTACCCCCGTCTGGTGAACTTCCGCGTCATGCGCGAGATCGCCGACGAGGTCGGCGCGACCCTGATGGTGGACATGGCCCACTTCGCCGGTCTCGTCGCCGGCAAGGTGCTCACCGGCGACTTCGACCCGGTCCCGCACGCCCAGATCGTCACAACCACCACCCACAAGTCGCTGCGCGGCCCGCGCGGCGGCATGGTCCTGTGCGACGACTCCCTCAAGGACCAGGTCGACCGCGGCTGCCCGATGGTCCTCGGCGGCCCGCTCCCGCATGTGATGGCCGCCAAGGCCGTCGCCTTCGCCGAGGCCCGTCAGCCCTCCTTCCGTGACTACGCCCAGCGCATCGTCGACAACTCCCGCGCCCTCGCCGAGGGCCTGATGCGTCGCGGCGCCACCCTGGTCACCGGCGGCACCGACAACCACCTCAACCTGATCGACGTCGCCTCCTCCTACGGCCTCACCGGCCGCCAGGCCGAGGCCGCCCTGCTCGAATCGGGCATCGTCACCAACCGCAACGCGATCCCGGCCGACCCCAACGGCGCCTGGTACACCTCCGGCATCCGCATCGGCACCCCGGCCCTGACCACCCGCGGCCTGGGCACCGCCGAGATGGACGAGGTCGCCGGTCTCATCGACCGCGTCCTCACCGCCACCGAGGCCGGCACCACCAAGTCCGGTGCGCCCTCCAAGGCCGCCCATGTGCTCGACCCGAAGATCTCGGACGAGATCTCCCACCGCGCCACCGACCTCGTGGCAGGCTTCCCGCTCTACCCGGAGATCGACCTCGGCTGATCCCGGTCGGCGGCCGATCGACGGCTCACCGATCGACGACTCACCGGTCGATCAGCTCCTGGCGAGGCTCCACCCGCGGCGGTCCGGCGTTCTGCCGGGCCGCCGCGCGGCGTATCAGCAGCGAACCCCCCGCCCCGAGGACCAGCCCCGCGCCCAGCGCGGGTACCGCCCGGCTCCAGCCGCTGTCGCCGTCCGCCGGGCCCGACGCGGGCAGCTCACCGGCCCGCGCGGACCTGGGGCCCATCACACCCAGCTCCTTCAGCAGCGCACGCAGTGCGGCCGGCTGCGCGGCGCGGTGCCAGTAGCCGTCCGGCGCCTCCGGCAGGTACGACTGCGTGTGGATCCAGACTGCCGAGGAGGCGCCGTCCGGATAGACCTGGTCCATCCGCCAGGGGTCCACGTCATGCAGCAGCCAGGTGACGCTGATCTGCCGCGTGCCGTGCAGATCGGCCTTTGGTGTCCTGACCGGTCCGCCGTCGTCCGGCCGGCCGAGCAGCCGGTTCAGCTCGTCGTACCTCTCGTCGGAGTAGACCAGCGAGGCCGCCTCCGCGCTCTGCGGCGAGACCAGCAGCGCGCTCGTCGGCCCGCCGGCCGAGGCGGGCGGCGCGCCCCACAGCACCAGCGTCAGCACCGCTCCCAGCGCCGCCGACGCGCTCCCGGCCCGGCATCCGCGGCCCTTGCTCCGCTCCGTCCGTCCACGCATCCGAACCCCCAAGCCCGCGATCCCCGTGCGGCCCGCCCCGCGCGCCGCGTGTCACTTCTGGTACACCGCCCGACCCGCCGGGGTTCCCACCCCGCGCCCACTTTTCGCGGCTCACTTTTCGCGGCTCACCTTTCGAGCGACTTCGCGATCCCCACCGCCCGGTCCTTCGCCGCCACGCCCTCCAGCCGCAGCGTCACCGTGTCCGGGCCGGTGCCCCGCATCCACAGCAGGGTCGGCCCGGCCGGGCGGCGCTCGCGGGTGAAACGGTCGCCGTCCGCGTCCACCAGCCACAGGCTCAGCAGATGCGGCCGCGGGAACCACAGCGCCGGATCCGCCACCTCGCCCGGCCCGGCCGTGCCGTCCAGCGGCACCCACTGCGGCTGCTCGGGCACCGTCTTCACGAAGCCCACGTCGAGGCGGGCCAGGTGCTCGTCCAACCGCACGATCCGGTCCCGCTCGCGCCAGCACAGGGTCACCAGCGCGCGGCCCCGCGGCCCGGCGGTCACCGTCACCGCGTCCGGGGCGCCCAGCGCCGGCGGGATCAAGGGCTCGAAACCGGCCCGCCGCCGCGCCTGCGCGAGGGAGACCGGCCGCTCGCAGCCGGGCACCTCGGCACCGGCCGACGGCGTGGCCGACGGGTCGTACCGCACCTCCACCCCGCCGAAGGCGAACCAGTCGACGACCGCGGCCCGCACCGGCGGAGTGAGCGCCAGCAGGGTCAGCAGCCCGCACAGCGTCGCCGTCAGCGAACGCCACCGCGGCCGGGTCCACCGCCGCACCGCCCGCAGCCGCTCGGCGACGCCCCGCGGCTCGGGCTCGGGCACCGGCAGCCGCTCGGCGAGTATCTGCCCCAGCACCCGCTCGACCATCGACTCCGGCCCCGCGCCCTTTGGCGCGTCCATCGACCGCCCGAGAGCCCGCAGTTCCTCGGGCAGCCGGCCGGCACGGCCGCGCTCCGACGGCTCCGCTCCCTCACCCACGCTCGTCACCCCCTTCCCGAGGCCGGAAACCGGGCAGCAGCCGCTCCAGCTTGCGCAGCGCGCGATTCAGCCGGGACTTCACCGTGCCCCGGGGCCAGCCCAGAGCCTGGGCCGTCTCCGGCTCGTCCATCTCCAGCAGATAGCGGTAGGTGACGACCAGGCGATGCTCCTCGCTCAGCTGCTCCAGCGCCGCCAGCAGGGCCGCCCGGCGCTCGCTCTCCAGCGTCGCCACCGCGGGGTCCGCCGCTTCCGGTATCAGCGGCTCCGCCTCCGCGTACGCCGCCTCCCGGCCGGCGAGCGTGCGCTGGCGCGCCGCCGTCCGCACTGTGTTCCTCGTCTCATTGGCCACGATCGACAGCAGCCACGGCTTGAACGCCGCGCCGTCCTTGAACCGGCCCAGCGCGCAGTACGCCTTGACGAAGGCCTGCTGCACCACGTCCTCCGCGTCCGCACCCGCGCCGAGCGCGGCGGCCGCCCGCAGGGCGATGCCCGTGTGGGCCCGCACCAGCTCCGCGTACGCCTCCGGCTCACCGGCGCGTACGCGTGCGATCACCGCGGCCTCATCGACGATGCGGCCCCCCTCCCGCGTCCTCACACCCTTGTTACACCGCCGGAGACGGATCGGTTCCCACCTGTTCCCGACCAGTTCCCGACAGCCCCCCGGGACCTGAGAGAATGGTGAGCATGGCTTCTGACCGACCTCGTGTGCTCTCCGGAATCCAGCCCACCGCAGGCTCGTTCCACCTCGGCAACTACCTCGGCGCCGTCCGCCAGTGGGTGGCCCTGCAGGAGTCCCACGACGCCTTCTACATGGTCGTCGACCTGCACGCGATCACGGTCCCGCAGGATCCGAAGGAGCTGCGCGCCAACACCCGGCTCGCCGTCGCGCAGCTGCTGGCGGCCGGCCTCGACCCCGAGCGCTGCACGCTCTTCGTCCAGAGCCACGTCCCCGAGCACGCGCAGCTCGGCTGGGTCATGAACTGCCTCACCGGCTTCGGCGAGGCGTCCCGCATGACCCAGTTCAAGGACAAGTCCGCCAAGCAGGGCGCCGACCGTGCCTCCGTCGGCCTGTTCACGTACCCGATCCTCCAGGTCGCCGACATTCTGCTGTACCAGGCGAACGAGGTGCCGGTCGGCGAGGACCAGCGCCAGCACATCGAGCTGACCCGCGACCTCGCCGAGCGCTTCAACGGCCGCTTCGGCGCGACGTTCGAGGTCCCGAAGCCGTACATCCTCAAGGAGACGGCGAAGATCTACGACCTCCAGGACCCGGCGATCAAGATGAGCAAGTCGGCGTCCACGCCGAAGGGCCTCATCAACCTGCTCGACGAGCCGAGGACCACCGCCAAGAAGGTCAAGAGCGCGGTCACCGACACCGACACGGTCGTCCGCTTCGACTCGGAGCACAAGCCCGGCGTCAGCAACCTCCTGACGATCTACTCGACCCTCACGGGGACGGGAATCGCGGAACTGGAGGAGAAGTACGTCGGCAAGGGCTACGGTGCGCTCAAGACGGACCTCGCCGAGGTCATGGTCGAGTTCGTGACGCCGTTCCGGGAGCGCACCCAGCAGTACCTGGACGACCCGGAGACGCTGGACTCGATCCTGGCCAAGGGCGCGGAGAAGGCCCGGGCCGTCGCCGCGGAGACGCTGGCGCAGGCCTACGACCGGGTGGGTTTCCTGCCGGCCAAGCACTGAGCAGGGCACCGAGCCGGGTGCGCGGCACGGCGTGAGCCGCGTACGAGGCGGGGTGCCGAGCCGCGTGCGGGTCGTGCGTGAAGATCACGGCTCGGTCCGCACCACGCACAGCGCTGCACATCACTACGGCTGCGCCTGCCCACGGCCCGGCCGTGGCCGTACAGTCGATAGCCGGACGGCCGCACGCGCGGCCGTCCGCGCCCGCACAGACGTACCGACACGACGACAGGAGACGACGTGGGGACCGTAACGATCGGTGTGTCGATCGCGGTCCCGGAGCCCCACGGCAGCCAGCTCCAGGAGCGGCGCGCGGGCTTCGGCGACGCCGCGGCTCACGGCATCCCCACGCATGTCACCCTGCTGCCGCCGACCGAGGTCGACGACAGCACCCTGCCGGCCGTCGAGGCGCACCTCGGGGAGGTCGCGGCCGCGGGGCGGGCGTTCCGGATGCGGCTGTCCGGCACCGGCACCTTCCGTCCGCTGTCGCCGGTCGTGTACGTCCAGGTCGTCGACGGCGCCGAGGCCTGCGCCTGGCTCCAGAAGCAGGTCCGCGACGCCTCCGGCCCGGTGGCACGCGAACTGCAGTTCCCGTACCACCCGCACGTCACCGTGGCGCACGGCATCGCCGAGGAGGCGATGGACCGCGCCTACGCCGAACTGGCCGACTACGAGGCCGAGTGGTCCTGCACCGGCTTCGCCCTCTACGAGCAGGGCGCCGACGGGGTCTGGCGCAAGCTGCGCGAGTTCACCTTCGGCGGCGGCCCGGTGGTGCCCCCGCAGGCCGCACCCGTGGAGCGCGGCACCATCCCCAGCGCCTAGGTGTGTTGTTCGGACAGGTTGGTGACGCGGCCGGCTGGTGGGTGGCCGTCGATCCAGGTCCCCGAGGAGCTAGATCGGCAGCCGCCGGAACACCGCGCGGGGCGCGTGGCGCAGGGCGGACATGGCCAGGCGGAGCGCTCCGGGCACCCACACCGTCTCCGAGCGGCGGCGCAGCCCCGTCTCGATGGCCGTGGCGACGGCCTCCGGCGTGGTCGACAGCGGCGGCTCGGCCAGGCCCGACGTCATCCTCGACCGCACGAAGCCGGGGCGTACGACCATGACGTGGACGCCGGTGCCGTGCAGCGCGTCGCCGAGGCCCTGGGCGAAGGCGTCCAGGCCCGCCTTGCTGGAGCCGTAGATGAAGTTCGAGCGGCGGGCGCGCTCGCCGGCGACCGAGGAGAGCACCACCAGCGAGCCGTGGCCCTGGGCCTGCAGGGCACGCGCGGCGACCAGGCCCGCCGAGACCGCCCCGGTGTAGTTGGTCTGCGCCACGCGCACCGCGTTGACCGGTTCGCGTTCGTCGCGCGCCTGGTCGCCGAGGATGCCGAAGGCGAGCAGCACCATGTCGATGTCGCCCTCGGCGAAGACCTTGCCGAGGACCGCCTCGTGGGCCTCGGGGTCGAGCGCGTCGAAGGCGACGGTGCGTACGTCGGCGCCCTGGGCGCGCAGTTGCCCGGCGGCCCGCTCCAGGCCGGGTGAGGGGCGGCCGGCCAGCCAGACCGTGCGGGTGCGGCGGGTGATCAGCCGGCGGGCGGTGGCCAGCGCGATCTCGGACGTACCGCCGAGGACGAGCAGGGACTGGGGGAGGCCGAAGGCGTCCTTCACGGCGTCTCCTAAAGGGTGAGTCGACGGGCGAGATCGGAAACGAACACACCGCGCGGGTCCAGCTCCGCGCGCAGGGCGCGGAAGTCGTCCAGGCGCGGGTACATCGCGGCGAGCAGTTCGGGCCGCAGCCGGGAGTCCTTGGCGAGGTAGACGCGCCCGCCGGCGGCGGCCACCTCCTCGTCCAGTTCGTCGAGGAAGGCGTCCAGGCCGGGCAGGCCGGCCGGGATGTCGAGGGCCAGGGTCCAGCCGGGGGCGGGGAAGGAGAGCCAGCCCGGGTCGGCCTCCCCGAAGCGTTTGAGGACGGCCAGGAAGGACGGGCACCGGCGTTCGGAGATCCGGCGCACGATCCGGCGCAGGGCCTCTTCCCGGCCGTGTCCGACGACGAACTGGTACTGCACGAAGCCGCCGCGGCCGTAGACGCGGTTCCAGTGCGGCACGCCGTCCAGGGGGTGGAAGAAGGCGGAGATCCTCTGGAGTTCACCGGCCCGCGCGCGCGGGGCCCTGCGGTACCAGAGCTCGTTGAACAGCCCCACGGTCCGCCGGCTGAGCAGTCCCTCGGGCAGGAAGGCGGGCGCGGCCGGGAGCTGGGAGGGGCGGAAGGCGAGCGGGTCGCGGCGGGTCCGGGCGCGCTTGGGCAGCGCCTCCAGGGGGGCGTGGTCGCCGCGCGTCAGCACCGCGCGGCCGGTGGCCGCGCCGCGGGCCAGGAGGTCGATCCAGGCGACCGAGTAGCGGTAGCGGTGGTCGGTGGCGGTCAGCCGGGCCATCAGGTCGTCGAGGTCGGTGGCCCGCTCGGTGTCGACCGACATCAGCGAGGTCTCGACCGGCTGGAGCTGGAGGGTGGCGGTGAGGATCACGCCGGTCAGGCCCATGCCGCCGGCGGTCGCGTCGAACAGCGGGGTGCCGCGGCGCACGTCCTGGATGCCGCCGTCGGCCGTGAGCAGTTCCAGGGCCAGCACATGGCGGGAGAAGGATCCGCACACATGGTGGTTCTTGCCGTGGATGTCGGCGCCGATCGCCCCGCCGACCGTCACATAGCGGGTGCCGGGCGTCACCGGCACGAACCAGCCGAGCGGCAGCAGCACCTGCATCAGCCGGTGCAGGGAGACGCCCGCGTCGCACAGCACGGTGCCGGCCGCGACGTCGATCGCGTGGATGCGGTCCAGGCCGGTCATGTCGAGGACCGATCCGCCGGCGTTCTGCGCCGCGTCGCCGTACGCCCGTCCGAGGCCTCTGGGGATGCTCCCGCGGGCCCCGCAGTCGCGGACGGCGGTCACGGCCTCCTCGTAGGACCTGGGGCGGATCAGGCGGGCGGTGGTGGGCGCGGTGCGGCCCCACCCGGTGACGGAAACTGTCTCGGCAGGCATGTCGGTGACCGTATCGCCCCTATGTAAGTGTTTAGTCTGGAAACATCCCATCCCTCCCCGAAATGGGTGATTAATGGGATGTCGCTCAATATTGCCGGAGTTCCGGCCAGGTGGACGTGAACAGTGAGTCCACATGGACGACCTCGACGACATGGACCACCGAATCCTTTCGGCGCTCCGGGCCTACGGCTCCGACCCGCGCGTCGCCACGGCCGCGCGGGCCCTGTCCTGGGCCGGTGAGCACGGGGCGCTCTGGCTCGCGGCGGGTCTCGCGGGAGCCGCTGTGGACGGCCCGCGGCGCGGCGCCTGGTTGCGTGGAACGGCGCTCACCGCGGGCGCGCACCTCGTCAGCATGGGTGTGAAACGGATCGTGCGCCGTCCGCGCCCCGCGCATGTCGAGCCCTTGGTGCGCACCGCCGGACGGCACTCCTTCCCGAGTTCCCACGCCACGTCCGCGGCCGCCGCGGCCGTCGCCTACGGCGCGCTCGGCACCCTCGGCGCCCGGGCGGTCCCGCCGCTCGCCGCCGCGATGTGCCTCTCCCGCCTGGTCGTCGGCGTCCACTACCCCTCGGACGTCGCGGCGGGTGCGGCACTGGGGGCGTTCACGGCGCGTATCGGGGCGCGCTGGGTCCGGCAGGGCGCGCTCGGCGGCGCGTGCGATGTGACGGGGGCCGGACATGACTGAGGCCGCGCCCATGACCAACGGCACCCGCACCGACAACGCCCATACCGGCAACAGCCGCACCGGCAACGCCCATACCGGCAACAGCCGTACCGACAACAGCCAGAACGACGGCACCCGCATCAACAACACCCGCACCGACGGCACTTACACGGACGAAGGGCGCACGGGCGGCGTGCGCGCCGATGCCGTCCCCCGCGCCCGCCACGCCGAACAACCCCGCTCAGGGACCCTCCTGGGCGGCCTGGTCAGGACCGCGCGGCCCAAGCAGTGGGTCAAGAACATCCTGGTCGTCGCCGCTCCGGCCGCCGCCGGCCAGCTCTTCTCCCGGCACGCCCTCGCGGAACTCGGCCTGGTGTTCGCGCTGTTCACCGCCTGCGCCGCCGCGGTCTACCTGATCAACGACGCCCGTGACGCCGAGGCCGACCGGGCGCATCCGACCAAGCGGCACCGGCCGGTCGCCGCCGGTCAGGTCCCGGTGCCGGTCGCGTACGCGGTCGGCGGCGGGCTCGCCGTCCTGGCGCCGGCCGCCGCGGCGTGGCTGACGTCACCGGTGGTCGCGGCCCTGCTGACCGCGTACATCGGCATGCAACTGGCGTACTGCGTCAGCCTCAAGCACGTCCTGGTCGTGGACCTCGTGGTGGTCACCACCGGGTTCCTGATGCGGGCGATGGTCGGCGGGCTGGCGCTCGGCATCCCGCTGTCGCGCTGGTTCCTGATCACGACCGGGTTCGGGGCGCTGTTCATGGTCGCGGCGAAGCGGTACTCCGAGGCCGTGCAGCTGGCCGGGAAAGCGGGCGCCACGCGCGCGTTGCTGACCGAGTACACCACCGGCTACCTCCGCTTCGTGTGGCAGCTGGCCGCCGGGGTCGCCGTGCTCGGCTACTGCCTGTGGGCGCTGGAGGAGGGCGGCGATCCGCACACCGGGCTGCTGCCGTGGCGGCAGCTGTCGATGGTCGCCTTCATCCTGGCGATCCTGCGGTACGCCGTGTTCGCCGACCGGGGCACCGCGGGCGAACCGGAGGAGGTGGTCCTGCGCGATCGCGCGCTCGCCCTCATCGGTCTGGTCTGGCTCGCCATGTACGGTCTGGCGGTCGCCAATTGGTGACCCCGCCCCGCGAACTCCTCTCCTTCGCCGCCGTCGGCCTCGTCGCCTACACCGCCGACCTGGCCCTGTTCCTGTGGCTGCGCGGCCCCGCCGCCCTGGACCCGCTCACCGCGAAGGGCCTCGCCTTCCTGGCGGGCTGCACGGTGGCCTACGCGGGCAACGCGCTCGGCACCTACCGGGGACGGGCGGCGGGCGCCCGCTGGCGCCGGTACGCGGTGTTCCTCGCGGTGAACGTCGCGGGCGCCGGCGTGCAGGTGCTCTGCCTCGCCGTCAGCCACTACGGCCTCGGTCTCACCTCGCAGCGCGCGGATGTCGTGTCCGGCGCGGGAATCGGCATGGCGCTTGCCACGATCCTGCGCTTTTGGGGCACCCGTACATGGGTCTTCCGCAGCGAGGGGAGGGTCGGATCATGGACTGGCTGAAACAGCTCCCTGTGGTGGGGCCATGGGTCGCCCGGCTGATGACCACACACGCGTGGCGCTCGTACGAACGGCTGGACCGCGTGAAGTGGACGCAGCTGGCCGCGGCGATGACGTTCACCAGCTTCGTCGCGCTGTTCCCGCTGCTGACCGTGTCCGCCGCCATCGGCGCCGCCGCGCTCAGCGAAGGTCAGCAGAAGGAGCTGGAGGACAGGATCGCCGAGCAGATCCCCGGCATCTCGGACCAGCTGAACATCGGCGGCCTGGTCGACAACGCCGGCACCATCGGCCTCATCGCGGGCACCCTGCTGCTGTTCACCGGCATCGGCTGGGTCGGCTCGGTCCGCGAGTGCCTGCGCGCGGTGTGGGAGCTGCCGGACGAGGAGGACAACCCTTTCCTGCACAAGGCCAAGGACGCCGGTGTCCTGCTCGGCCTCGGCGGCGCGGTCCTGGTCACGCTCGGCGCCTCCACGGTCGCCTCGGCCGCCGTCGGCTGGACCTCCCGCGGGCTGGGCCTGGAGGAGCAGGGCTGGGGCAGCGCGCTGCTCCAGGTCGCCGCGTTCGCGGTCGCCGTCCTGGCGGCCTTCCTGCTCCTGCTGTACGTCCTCACCCTGCTGCCCGGCGTCGAGCCGACCCGGCACCGGCTGGTGGTCGGCGCGCTGGTCGGCGCGATCGGCTTCGAGCTGCTGAAGCTGCTGCTGAGCGGCTATATGCAGGGCGTGGCCGCGAAGAGCATGTACGGCGCGTTCGGCGTGCCGGTCGCCCTGCTGCTGTGGATCAACCTCACCTCGAAGCTGGTGCTGTTCTGCGCCGCCTGGACGGCGACGCCCAGCAAGGAGGCGGAGGGGATCACCGTCGGCGGCGTACCAGATCCGGCAGTGGCCAGCGGCGGTTGACCAGGAACGCGCCCCCGCCCAGCAGCAGGAGCAGGCCGCCCGCGATCGCCAGCGCGATGCCCATGCCGGTGGAGCCGCCGGCGGCCGGGGCGCTCGCCACCGGCTGGTCCGAGGTCCCGCCGGCCGCGCCGCCCCCGGCCTCGCCGCCGCCCGAGGGGGCGGAGGCCGTGGCACCCGGCCGGGCGCCGGACTGCGCGGCGCCCTTGGGCGGCACCAGCTCACCCACCGGCTCCACCTTGCCGGCGGCCTGGAAGCCCCAGTCGAAGAGCCGCGCGGTCTCCTTGTAGACCTCGTTGTGGTCGGACTTCTGCGGGTTCATCACCGTGACGAGCAGCACCTTGCCGTCGCGTTCGGCGACCCCGGTGAAGGTGGCTCCGGCGTTGGTGGTGTTGCCGTTCTTGACGCCCGCGATGCCCTGGTACTGCGAGATGTCGTAGTCGCCGGTGAGCAGCCGGTTGGTGTTCTGGATCTCGAAGGACTCGCGGACCGTCTTGCCCTTCTTGTTCTTCTTCGTCTCGCCGGGGAACTTCGCGGTCAGCGTGGAGCAGTACTCCCGGAAGTCCTTCTTCTGCAGCCCGGAGCGGGCGAACAGCGTCAGGTCGTAGGCGGAGGAGACCTGGCCCGGGGCGTCGTAGCCGTCGGGGCTCATCACCTCGGTGTCGAGGGCCTGGAGCTCCTCGGCGTGGTCGTTCATCTCGGCGACGGTCTTCTCGACACCGCCGTTCATCGCGGAGAGCACGTGCACGGCGTCGTTCCCGGACCGCAGGAAGACGCCCAGCCACAGGTCGTGGACCGTGTAGGTCTCGTCCTCCTTTATGCCGACCATGCTGGAGCCGGCGCCGACGTCCGCCAGGTCCTCCGGCTTGACCTTGTACGTCGTGGTGCTCGGGTACTTCGGCAGCAGGGTGTCGGCGAACAGCATCTTCAGGGTGCTGGCCGGCGCCAGCCGCCAGTGCGCGTTGTGCGCGGCCAGCACCTCGCCGGACTCGGCGTCGGCGACGATCCACGACCGCGCGGTGACGTCCTTCGGCAGCACCGGCACCCCGGACGCGAGGTTCACCTGGGTTCCCGGCTGCCCCAGCCGCTCGCCGCCGACGGTCGACATGCCGGCCGGGGGAGTGACCGACGGACTCGCACTCGTACTCGCACTGGCACTCGCGCTCGCGCCGGGTCCGGGGGTGGCGCTCGCCGACGGGCTCGGGGTCGGCGCCGCCAGAGCGGCGGGAGCGGTCAGCGAGAGGGTCAGCAGGGTCGCGGAAGCGAGCAGCAGAGATCGCGTGGCGGTCTTCTTGGGTGCGGGCACGAGCGAGAACGTACAGGGCGCCGTTGTGGAAGTCCCGCCCCCCTCCCCACCCCGGCCCAGGAACCGGACACCCGGCGGCGATACTGAACGCATGAAACTCAGCCGCCCCATCTCCTGGTTCCTGCTCGCCTTCGGGGTGTGGAGCTGGGTCATCTGGGTCACTTTCGTCAAAAACCTGATCAAGGACGGCAGCGGGCTCGCGTTCGAGGACGGTCAGCCGACGGCGTACTTCTGGGTGCACCTGCTGCTCGCCGTCGTCTCCTTCGTATTGGGGACGGTCGTCGGGGCCATCGGGTTGCGCGGACTGCGCGCACTGCGCCGAACGTCATAACGTCCGCCTCCCGGCCCCGCCCCCCGGCTTCCAGAAGAGAGCAACGGCATGGTGATCGTCTTCCTGCTCGTCACGATGAGCGTCCTCGTGGCCGGCAACTGGTACCTGTGGCGCCGCCTGTTCCGCGACACCACGCGGGCGCCGGGTGCCGTCCGCCGCGCGGGCGCGGTGCTCGTCGCGGGCGGCTGGGTGATCGCGATTGGTGCGCTGATCGCCGAACGCGCCGGCGCGCCGTTCTGGCTCCAGCGCACCCTGGCCTGGCCCGGCTTCCTCTGGCTGGCGCTCTCGATGTACCTGCTGCTCGCCCTGCTGCTGGGCGAGGCCGTACGGCCGCTGCTGCGCCGGTACCTGGAGCGCCGGGACCGTGCGCGGGCGGCCGTCGAGCCGGAGGTGCGGCAGCCGGAGCCGATACCGGCGGGCGCCGCGGCCTCGCAGGAGGACGAACCGGCCGAGGCCCGCTCCACCGGGACCGCCGCGGCGTCGCAGGAGGACGAACCGGCCGAGGCCCGCTCCACCGGGACCGCCACGGCCGGCCCCGGCACTCCGCGCCCGTCCGCTCCCACGGGCCCGTCCCGGCGGCTGTTCGTCTCCCGCGTGGTCGCGGGCACCGCCGCCGCGGCGGCCGTCGGCACGGTCGGCTACGGCTCGTACGGCGTGCTGCGCGGCCCGACGGTGAAGCGGGTCACCGTGCCGCTGGCCAAGCTGCCGCGCGCGGCCCACGGTTTCCGTATCGCGGTGGTCAGCGACATCCACCTGGGGCCGGTGCTCGGCCGGGGCTTCGCGCAGAAGGTCGTCGACACGATCAACGGCACCCAGCCCGACCTCATCGCCGTCGTCGGCGACCTCGTCGACGGCAGCGTGAAGGACCTCGGCCCGGCCGCGGCACCGCTCGCCCGGCTGAAGGCCCGGCACGGCGCGTACTTCGTCACCGGCAACCACGAGTACTTCTCCGGCGCCGAGCAGTGGGTCGAGGAGGTACGGCGGCTGGGCCTGCGCCCGCTGGAGAACGACCGTACGGAACTGCCCTTCTTCGACCTCGCGGGCGTCAACGACGTGGCCGGCGAGGACGAGGGCCAGGGCCCCGACTTCGGCAAGGCGCTCGGCGACCGGGACACCGCGCGGGCCTGCGTCCTGCTCGCCCACCAGCCGGTGCAGATCCACGACGCCGTCGAGCACGGCGTCGACCTCCAGCTCTCCGGCCACACCCACGGCGGCCAGCTCTGGCCCGGCAACCTCCTCGCGGCCGCCGCCAACCCCACGGTCGCGGGCCTGGAGCGGTACGGCGACACCCAGCTGTACGTCAGCCGGGGCGCGGGCGCGTGGGGGCCGCCGACCCGGGTGGGCGCGCCGTCCGACATCACCGTGGTGGAGCTGGCGTCGCGCCAGGCGTGAACGGCGCGGGCCATGGCCCGATCCCGCGGTGCCGCACCGCCGGGATTCCGCCGCGTCCGCCCGATCCGCACCGGTCGGCCGCTCCGCACCGCACCATGGGTCAGAGGTGTGTGCGGGGGTGAGGAGCAGACGTGGTGAGGCGCTACTCGGTCCGGCTGCCCCGGCACCCGGCGTCCGTCGGTCTCGCCCGGCGCCGGGTGCGGGACCATCTGGCCGCCTGGGGGCACGGACCGGACGACCCGGCGCTCACGGACGCCGTGCTGCTGGTGTCCGAACTGGCCACCAACGCCGTCCGCCACGGACCCCGTGCCGAGGGCGAGTTCGAGGTCGTCGTCACCGCGCTGGCCGACGGGGCCTGCCTGGTCGAGGTCTCCGACGAGGGCCGGGCCGCTCCCCGGCCGCGGAGCCCGGGGCCCGACGACGAGGCCGGGCGCGGTCTGCACCTGGTGGAGCACATCGCCGCCGCGTGGGGTGTGTGGAGCCGGGGGCGCGACGGCAAGACGGTCTGGGCGCTCGTGCGGGCCCGCTCCTGAGGGCCGCGCGGGCCGGGCGCGGGCGGCGGGTCAGGAACCCGCGGACTTCCCGCCCGGGGCGGGCAGCACCCGCGTCATGCCCGGCAGGAAGTCCGTGAACAGCTCGTGCACCTCCCGCACCAGCGGCCGCAGCACCCGGAACCGGGCCAGCGCCACACCGCGCGAGGTGAGCCGGGCGCCGCGCTCGGCGAGCCGGTAGCTGCGCTCCCTGCCCTCGGTCCGGTCGAAGATCCAGTACAGGACGAGCCCCATCTGGGACAGCCACATCAACTCGGGCAGTACGTCCCGCAGTTCCTCGGGCACCTTGGTCTTCGTCGCCCCGGCCAGCACCTCCCGGTGGACGCTGATCGCCTCCCGGCGCGCGTGCTCCGACTCCGGGGAGAAGGGGCTGAGCGGACTGTCCGGGTCGGCGGCGTTCTTGAAGAACTGCACCGCGAACTCGTGGTACGGCGTGGCCACGTCCAGCCAGGCCTTCAGCACGCCCGCCAGCCGCGCCTCCAGGCCGGTCTCCCGGTCCAGGACCGCGCGGGCCGCCGCCTGGTGCTCGGCGGCGATCCGGTCGTAGAAGCCCTGGATCAGGTGCTCCTTGCCGGCGAAGTAGTAGTAGGCGTTGCCGACGGAGACCCCGGCCTCCTGGGCGATGGCCCGCATGGTCGTCTTGTCGTAGCCGCGCTCCTGGAACAGCCGCATGGCCGTCTCCAGGATCAGCGCGCGGGTCTGCTCGGACTTGCTGGGCGCGTCGCCCGGACCGGGGCTGTCGTTCTTGGCAGGCACGGAAGAAGAGCCTAAGCGGTCGGCGCGCGGCCTACGGAGCGGGACAGGCCTCGCCGGCACAGCCGGGCGGGTGGTACGTCCAGCCGAAGCCGGGGTCGTACCGCCAGCCGTCCGCGCGGCGGTAGGCCCGCCCGCCCCAGTGCGCGCCCCGCCATTTCGCGGCGGCCAGCACCGCGCCCCGGGCCAGCAGCGCGCCCGACGGGGTGCTGAGGCGATGCGCGAGTCCCCTGTGCTCGCGCAGCGCCCACAGCGTCACGATCCACGCGGCCGCTCCCTGATACACCTGCCCGGCGTCCCCGACGACGGTGATCTCGTCGAAGGTGGTGCCGTGGTCGAGGCCGGGGAAGCGGCGCCGGGCCTCGGCGGAGCCCGCCGCCACCAGGTCCAGCGGCACCAGCTGCCGCTGGCGGACCAGCCAGTCGCGCAGGAAGCCGCACAGGCCGCACTCGGCGTCGTACAGGACGGTGAGCCGGCGGACCGGGGCGCCCTGGGCGCCCCGGTCCCGCGCGGTGGTGGCCACCGCGTCGCGGGCGGTCCCGGTCACCACGATCCCGCGCCCGCCGCCGGAGCGGTCCGGCCCTGCGGCGGGACCGGCGGCAGCTGCTCGCGCTCCATCACCCCGCGCCGCCGGATGCGGTTGAGGACGTACACGTTGCCCAGGTGCATCACGCCCAGCACCAGCAGCACCACGCCCAGCTTCGTCGACAGCGCCTCGAAGACGCCGCGGGTGTCGGTGATGGTCTCGTCGCCGTTCAGGTACAGCGCCACGAAGCCGAGGTTGACCAGGTAGAAGCCGACCACGAGCAGGTGGTTGACGGCGTCGGCGAGCTTGTCGTCGCCGTGCAGCACATCGGCGAGGAAGATCCGCCCGTTGCGGCTCAGCGTGCGGGCCACCCAGATGGTCAGGGCGACGCTCACCAGCAGGTAGATGACGTAGGCGACGACCGTACGGTCCATGTCCCCCACCCTTTCTTGAACGCGTTCAAAACGCTGACAGGGCTGACTCTAGACCTGTTTTTGAACGTGTTCAACCAAGCTGTGGAGACCGCCGGTGTGACGCCCGCCTCAGGGCCTGCGCCCCAGCTCCGGGCGCTTGGTGTAATCCGTGAACCCCAGGACGTTGCCCCACGGGTCGGCGATCTCGACGGCCCAGCCGGTGGCCACGGCGGTGGGGTCGTCGAGCAGGGTGACGCCCGCGCCGGCCAGCGCCCGCGCCGCCACCCGGGCGTCCGGCACCTCCAGCCACACCCGCGCCGAGGGCCACGGCGGCGGCCGGTGCCCGAACATCTCCTCGTGGCGCAGCAGGATGCCGGGCGTCTCGCCCCCGACCTTCAGCAGGGCGATCCCGGCCTCGTCGAGCCGGAAGGCGGTCGTGAACCCGGCGCGCTCGTAGAACGCCACCGCCTCGGCCAGGTCGCCGACGGGCAGCAGTACGTTGTCGAAGCCGAGCAGCTCGTACGACTGGTCATCTGACATACGGTCAGAATAGGTCGCAAACCGTCTGAAACTCGGCATTTTGGCGCTGCTGAGCCGCCACCCTCCCCGGAACACGACAGGGCCCCGCTTCCCGGTGCGCTGCACCGGGAAGCGGGGCCCTGTCCGACGAGAAGACTCAGAAGCGACGCGTGATGAGCGCCTTCTTCACCTCGGCGATCGCCTTGGTCACCTCGATACCGCGCGGGCAGGCGTCCGTGCAGTTGAAGGTGGTGCGGCAGCGCCAGACGCCGTCCTTGTCGTTCAGGATCTCCAGCCGCTGCTCGCCGGCCTCGTCACGCGAGTCGAAGATGAAGCGGTGGGCGTTGACGATGGCCGCCGGGCCGAAGTACTGGCCGTCGTTCCAGAACACCGGGCAGGACGAGGTGCAGGCCGCGCACAGGATGCACTTCGTGGTGTCGTCGAACCGCTCGCGGTCCTCGGCCGTCTGCAGCCGCTCACGGGTCGGCTCGTTGGTGTCCTTCGTGATCAGGAAGGGCATCACGTCCCGGTACGCCTGGAAGAACGGCTCCATGTCGACGACCAGGTCCTTCAGGACCGTCAGGCCCTTGATGGGCTCGACCGTGATCGGCTTCTCGGGGTTGATGTCCTTGATCAGCGTCTTGCAGGCCAGACGGTTCTTGCCGTTGATCCGCATGGCGTCCGAGCCGCAGATGCCGTGGGCGCAGGAGCGGCGGAAGGTCAGCGTGCCGTCCAGGTCCCACTTGATCTTGTGCAGACCGTCGAGGACGCGCTCCTTGGGGTCGATCTCCAGCTGGAAGTCTTCCCAGGTCGCCTCCGCCGAGACCTCCGGGTTGAAGCGGCGGATCCGGAACGTGACGGTGATGTACGGGGAGGCGGCGGAGTCCGCCTCGACCTTGTCCAGAACAGGGGTAGCCATCAGTACTTACGCTCCATCGGCTGGTAGCGGGTCTGGACGACCGGCTTGTAGTCGAGACGGACGGTTTCGGACCCGTCGGCGCCGACCTCGCGGTACGCCATGGTGTGGCGCATGAAGTTGACGTCGTCGCGGTTGGGGTAGTCCTCGCGGTAGTGACCGCCGCGGGACTCCTTGCGGGCGAGGGCGGAGACCGCCATGACCTCGGCCAGGTCGAGCAGGTTGCCCAGCTCGATCGCCTCCAGCAGGTCCGTGTTGAACCGCTTGCCCTTGTCCTGGATCGCCACGTTCTTGTAGCGCTCGCGCAGCTCGGCGATCTTCTCGACCGCCGTCTTGATCGTCTGCTCGGTGCGGAACACCATGACGTTGGCGTCCATGGTCTCCTGCAGCTCCTTGCGGAGCGTGGCGACCCGCTCGTTGCCGGTGGAGTTGCGCAGCCGCTCGATCTGCGCGACGACCAGGGACTCCGGGTTCTCCGGCAGCTCGACGAAGTCGGCCTTCTGGGAGTACTCGGCGGCGGCGATGCCCGCGCGCTTGCCGAACACGTTGATGTCCAGCAGCGAGTTGGTGCCCAGGCGGTTGGCGCCGTGCACGGAGACACAGGCGACCTCGCCGGCGGCGTAGAGACCCGGCACGACGGTGGTGTTGTCGGCCAGGACCTCACCCTCGACGTTGGTCGGGATGCCGCCCATGGCGTAGTGCGCGGTCGGCTGGATCGGGATCGGGTCCGTGTAGGGCTCGATGCCGAGGTAGGTGCGCGCGAACTCGGTGATGTCCGGGAGCTTGGCGTCCAGCTGCTCCGGCGGGAGGTGCGTGAGGTCGAGGTAGACGTGGTCGCCCTCGGGACCGCAGCCGCGGCCCTCACGGATCTCGGTGTAGATGGAGCGGGAGACGACGTCACGGGACGCGAGGTCCTTCATGACCGGCGCGTACTTCTCCATGAAGCGCTCGCCGTCCTTGTTGCGGAGGATGCCGCCCTCACCGCGGGCGCCCTCCGTCAGCAGGATGCCCATGCGCCAGATGCCGGTCGGGTGGAACTGGAAGAACTCCATGTCCTCCAGCGGGATGCCCCGGCGGTACACGGCGGCCTGGCCGTCACCGGTCAGGGTGTGCGCGTTGGAGGTCACCTTGAAGAACTTGCCGCAGCCACCGGAGGCGTAGATCACGGCCTTCGCCTGGAAGATGTGGATCTCACCGGTCGCCAGCTCGTAGGCGACGACACCGGCGGACCGCTTGACGCCGTCGACCTCGGTGATCAGCTGGTCCAGGACGTAGAACTCGTTGAAGAACTCCACGCCCTCCTTGACGCAGTTCTGGTACAGCGTCTGGAGGATCATGTGGCCGGTGCGGTCCGCCGCGTAGCAGGACCGGCGGACCGGCGCCTCGCCGTGGTTGCGGGAGTGACCGCCGAAGCGGCGCTGGTCGATCGTCCCGTTGGGCGTCCGGTTGAACGGCAGGCCCATCTTCTCCAGGTCGAGGACCGAGTCGATGGCCTCCTTCGCCAGGATCTCGGCGGCGTCCTGGTCGACCAGGTAGTCACCGCCCTTGACCGTGTCGAAGGTGTGCCACTCCCAGTTGTCCTCCTCCACGTTGGCCAGCGCGGCGGCCATGCCGCCCTGCGCGGCGCCCGTGTGGGAGCGGGTGGGGTAGAGCTTGGTCAGGACCGCGGTGCGGCTGCGCTTCGTCGACTCGATGGCCGCGCGCATACCGGCGCCACCGGCGCCGACGATGACGGTGTCGTACTTGTGGATCTTCATGATTCTCGCAGCCCCGTGCCTAGCGGATGTTCGGGTCGAAGGTGAAGATCACCAGCGTGCCCAGCAGGATGGTGAACACCGTGGCGGTGTAGAGCAGGCCCTTGAGCCACAGCCGGGTGTTCGCGCGTTCCGCGTAGTCGTTGATGACCGTGCGCAGCCCGTTCGCGCCGTGCAGCATCGCCAGCCACAGCATCAGCAGGTCCCAGACCTGCCAGAACGGGGAGGCCCAGCGGCCGGCCACGAAGGCGAAGCCGATCTTGGAGACACCGCCGTCCAGCACGAGCTGGATCAGCAGGTGGCCGATGACCAGGACGACCAGCACCACGCCGGACAGACGCATGAACAGCCAGGCGGCCATCTCGAAGTTGCCCCGGGTCGACTTCGGGGTCTTCTTGGTGCGCTTGCGCGGGGCCTCGATGTAGGGAGCGGGGTTGTCGGCGCTGTAACCGCCCTCGACGGGGCCGACGCCGGACGCGGTGGTCTCAGTGGTGGACATGGGCGTCAGCTCCCGAACAGTTCACGAGCGGCGTGGCCGAGGACGGGGTAGATCGCCCCGACCATCAGCACGACCCAGATGCCTACGACGGTCCAGAGCATCTGCTTCTGGTAGCGCGGGCCCTTCGACCAGAAGTCGACGGCGATGACGCGAAGGCCGTTGAGCGCGTGGAAGAGGATGGCGGCGACGAGGCCGTACTCCAGCACGGCGACGATCGGCGTCTTGTACGTGGCTACGACCTTGTCGTAGTCCTCGGGGGAGACACGGACGAGTGCGGTGTCCAGCACGTGGACGAACAGGAAGAAGAAGATGAGGACGCCGGTGACTCGGTGAGCCACCCAGGACCACATTCCTTCCCGTCCGCGGTACAGCGTTCCAGCCGGCACGGAAGAACCCTCCGGGAGCGGGATTGGGGCCTGCCGGCTTCGGTGTCGGACGGGCCCGGCCGGGTACGGTCCACCGGCCCCCAGCATCGTAGCGACGGTTGCCTGCGGCGCTTACGCCGGGCCGACCGGTGTGATCAAACTGGCACGCGGATGGGTGAGGGGTTGTGGCGTCTGCGGAGGTGTGTCCCGTTATCCACCGGGTGCGGAGGCGTTGTGGCTGGTCGCGCGGTTCTCCGCGCCCCCGAGACGCCTGACCAGCCGACCTTTCGCCAGGTGCCGCAGTTCCTCCCCGACGAGGAGCCGCTCCTCCTCCGGATCGTTCGCCAATCGTGACCGGATGGCCCCGAGAATCCGGTCGAGGACCTCGTCCGGTGTGGCGTCGTCCACACAGATGACGAACACATGACCGAATCTGGCCTCGTATGCCGCGTATGCCGCGCCCAGTGCGGTATGGGCGATCTCGTACGTCCCGTCCGGAAGCTCCGGCAGCGACTCGCCCGCCAGCGCCTCCGTCACGTCCGGGGCCGTCAGGTCGTACGCCGCCTCGTCCGCCGCGGCCAGCAGCGAGGCCAGGTCCGGGTACGGGCGGTGGGCGGCGACGCGGTCGGCCCAGCGCGGGCTGCGCAGGCAGCCCAGAAGGATCTGCCGGGCCGATTCGGCGGGGGCGGTGTTGAAGGCGTCCAGCTGGGCACAGGTGCCGCGGGACTGCTCCGGTGGGGCGAGCCGGCTCGGGAGGTCGGGGAGTCGGTGCGCGGGCAGCGTGGGTCCTCGAAAGAAGGTGTGAAAGATGTGCCGTCACGTTATCGAGCATGGTCATGCTGTGTCCGACGGATGCCCGAATTTCACCCGCACGGGAGAGTTTAGGGACCTCTGGTGGACGTATGCCGTCCGCTTCGGGCGTACGTTTGCGGCGTGAGCCAGCACAGGCGCCGGGTTCCGGCGACGAGGGCGAGGCGGAGGCGGGCGGCCGCGACGGCCGCCGGGGCCGCCGCCGTGGTCGTCGCGGCCGGCGTGGGCCTCGGGCTGTGGGCCGGCGGGGACGACGAGGGCGGCGGCGCGCCGGTGGGTTCGGCCCGGCGGACCCCGGCCGCGGAATCGGGGCGGGAGCCGGCGGCGCAGCCGAGCCCCACCCCGAGCCCCAGCCGCAGCTATCCCCTCTCCTCCGCGCCCCGCACCATCCCCGCCGTACGGGCGCACACACCGGCGCGCGGACCCGGCTGGCGGCCCGACGACAGCCACCGGGTGGTGGTGAGCGACGCGGACCTCGCCGACGAGGGGCGGCTGCTCGCCGGGGAGCTGGGGCTGGCGTACGGCGGCGAGAAGGGCGACGTGCGCGCCGGTGACGTACGGCTGGCGCTGAACGACGACGAAGGGGCGGACCCGGAGTCGTACACCATGACCGTGCGCGGCGGCCGGGTCACCATCAGCGCGCCCGACGACGCGGGCGTCTTCTACGGCACCCGCACGCTCAAGCAGTCCGTGCACGGCGGCGGCACCGCGCCGGAGGGCGTGGTCCGCGACGAGCCGGCGAAGCCGCAGCGCGGGCTGATGCTGGACATCGCGCGCAAGCACTTCGACGCGGGCTGGATCGAGGACCGGGTGCGGGAGCTCGGGGACCTCAAGTACAACCAGCTGGGCCTGCACTTCTCCGACGACCAGGGGTTCCGGATCGCCTCCGACTCGCATCCCGAGATCGTCAGCGAGGACCACCTGACCAAGGAGCAGGTGCGGCGGATCGTCGAGCTGGCCGAGAGCCGGCACATCACCGTGGTGCCGGAGATCGACTCGCCCGGGCACCTCGGCGCCGTCATCGCCGCCCACCCCGGGCTCCAGCTGCGCAACGCGCAGGGCGTCGCGGCGAGCGGCGCGGTCGACATCTCCGACCCGCAGGCCGCGGAGATCGTCGACGACCTGCTGGACGAGTACGCCGAGCTGTTCCCCGGCACCCCCTGGCACCTCGGCGGCGACGAGTACCGGGCGCTCACCGTGTCCGACCCCGAGGCGTCCTATCCGCAGCTCGCCGCCGCCGCCCGGGAGGCGTACGGCGCGGGCGGCACCGTCGCCGACCTCGCCACCGGCTGGCTCAACGACCGCGCGGAGACCGTCCGCGCCCACCGCAAGACCCCGCGCGCCTGGAACGACGGCTTCTACGAGGGCACCTCCGTGCCGGCCGACGAGCGGATCCAGGTCGCCTACTGGACGGGCAAGGAGATCGGGGCCCGGCAGCCGGTGGAGTATCTGAGCGCCGGCCGCGAGGTGATCAACTACAACGACGAGTTCCTCTACTACGTGCTCGGCGAGCCGCAGACCTTCGTCTACCCGACCGGACAGCGGATCTACGAGCAGTGGACACCGCGGGTGCTGCGCGGCACCGAGGCCGTGCCCGAGCGGTACGACGGGCAGATCCTCGGCGGGTCGTTCGCCGTGTGGTGCGACCTCGCCGGCTCCCAGACGCAGCAGCAGGTCGCGGCGGGCATCCGGATGCCGCTGCGGGCCACGGTGCAGAAGCTCTGGAACCCGGGCGAACCCTCGCTTTCCTGGGCGGAGTTCAGGACACTGGCGGACAGGCTCGGCTGATTCCGCGGTACGGCTGCGGGCTCCCGCGGGGCTGTGGTGTATTCGGGCCGAGCCGCAAGCGAACGTACGGGGGCTGGACATGGGGTACTGGGGGTATTTCGTCGTGGGCCGCGCGGAGCGGCCGCTGGACGGGCTGGCGGCGCTGGCGGGCATGGCGGGCGCGCGGCCGCACCGCACGGCGCCGGGCGGCTGGCAGGTGTGGGAGTGGCCGAGCGCGGACGGTGAGATCGCCGGGATGAGCGCGCTCGCCCGCGAGACCGGGGCGCCCGCGCTCTTCGGCTACGTCATGGACAGCGCCTGTGTGGTCGTGGAGGCGGCGGGCGAGGAGAGCGGGGTGTGGACGACCTGCCTCGCGCGGGCCGCGACCGCCCGCCACCTCGGCGCCGACAGCGAGGGCCTGACCCTGGAGGACTACTTCCTGCCGCCCCGTGACGCCGCCGAACGCGCCGTCGCCTGGGCCGCCGAGGCAGGCCGCACCGTCCCCGCCGAGCCGCTGTACGAGGTGCTGACCGCCGAGCCCGACCCGATGGCCGAAAACCTCTTCTTCCGCCTGCTCGACCGGCTCGGTGTGGTGCCCCTGTGACAGAACCGGGCGGTCGCACGCAGTAAGGGGAAGTGCGGGCTCCGTGAAGGTCGGCGCCCATGAAAGGCCCCTGAACTGGCCCGAACAGGGAGGCGTGGATGAGCCTGGTGGAACTGATCGCGCAGGCCGACGAACGCGGCCTGGCCGCGAGCGGATTGGCTTGTTTGGATCGGTGCGTGCCCCTGCTGGGCGGTGACGACGAGGTGCTGCGCCCGCTGTGGGGCCACCTCACCCAGGAACCGGGCGGCGGCGACTGGGGCGAACTGCTGGCACAGGTCCGCGGCAGGCTGCCCGAGGCCGCCGGGCCCGGCGCGGACGCCGACCAGGCCGTGCTGCTGGCCCGCCGGATGCTCGCCGCCGCCCCCGCCGACCGCGACGCCGCCGGGATCCGGGTGTGGGCGGACGCCTGCTCGGTCGCCGCCCTGCGGATCCACCGGCTGCTCGACCCCGCCGGGGACACCGGCCAGGCCGACGCCTCGCCCGACGGGCTCGACTCCGTACGGGCGGGCCGGGCGCCCGCGACCGGCCGCGCCGACGGCATGTCCCCGCTGGTCGCCGCCGAACTGCGCCGCCAGGTCACCGTCCTGGAACTCCTCGCCGAACACGGCACCGGCGGACTGCGCCGGGCCCTGGACGTGTCCACCGAGGGCCGGCGGGTGCTGCGCGCGGTGGTGTCCCGCAGAGCGCGCAACGCTTAGCGGGGGCGTCTCGTCGATCATGCCGGGCTCCCGGCGCCTGGCACCGCGCCTCGCCGCGTTGTCGTCGGTTGCCATGGCTCCGCCGTGCCGCCCTCC